>DKKO01000005.1 GCA_002455275.1 Candidatus Saccharibacteria bacterium UBA6664 | reverse complement strand
GAGCCAGGATCAAACTCTCCATAAAAGATGTCACTACTAGAGTGACGTCTACATCATAGACTGACGATGTTATTGCACAACTAAATTGTTAACGTACATTAAAATCTGACCGGTAACCCGTAGTTTCTCGCAGTTCCCTGGACAGACTGTTATCCATCATACAGGATTTAAAGAGGTGCGTCAAGCCTTCAAAGCCTGCTATTTTGTAGCTATAAAGACAACGATTCCAATAATGACGCCAATTACTAGTCCAGTGACCACTTCTAGAGGTGTGTGGCCTTTTGCCGCACGAGGAAGCAAGACCTTGCTTTTGAGCTCACCTATCAGTTGCTGGAGCGCTAGACCTTGCTCGCCAGACGATCGACGAACCATCATGGCATCGTACATCACTATCGCCGCAAATAGAGCCGCTAGCGCAAACAATGCTGAGTCTACCCCATCTTTCAAGCCAATCACCGTCGCAAGTGCCACAACCGTCGCAGTATGCGCGCTCGGCATATTACCTGAAAGATATAGCTGTCTGACGTTACCTATCAGATCACGACTTTTTAGTACCGCAAAGACGTACTTCAAGCCTTGAGCGATAACCCATCCTGCCAAGATTGATAGTAGGTATGGTGATAGACCTTGCATATAGTACTATTTTACTCCTCTTCGTCGTCCTTTGACTGTTCTGGCATCAATCCGATTGATGATACGCTGTCGCTATCAGATAGCCGCATAATCGTTACACCTTGTGTAGTTCGACCTAGAAGCTTAATATCAGCTAGTCGCAGACGAATCGTCTGTCCATTTTTTGAAATCAATATTGCATCAGTCATTTCTGGGTCGATGGTCTGTACCGATATAATCGGACCTGTCTTTGCTGTTACAACCGCCGCTTTTATGCCAACACCGCCTCGTTTGTGGCTTGGGAAGTTAGCAACCGTTGTTCGCTTGCCAAAGCCCTTTTCGCTAATTACAAGCAATGTTTGGTCTTCAGATGCAACAACATCCATACCTACCACTATATCGTTTGGTCGAAGCCGAGCACCCCTTACACCCCGTGCAGCACGTCCCATTGGTCGAGCATCTGACTCATTGAAACGCACAGCCTGACCGGCAGATGTTGAGATTATCACATCGCTTTTACCATCTGTTTTCTTTATCCATCGAAGCTCATCACCATCATCAAGCTTTAGGGCAATCAGACCGTTGGTTCGAATGTTTGCATAGTCTTTCAGAGGTGTCTTCTTTACCGTACCCTTGCAGGTTGCCATAAAGAGGTAACCTTCGTCACTGGCATCCTTTTCATGACGAATGATTGAGGTAATCTTTTCTTCTGGCTGAAGCTGAAGAAGGTTTACTGCTGCGACACCCTTGGCTGCCAAGCTTGCGGCAGGCACTTCATAAGCCTTCAAACGGAATACACGACCTCGATTTGTAAAGAATAGAAGCCAATCATGTGTACTTGCAGGCACAAGTTGATCGATAACGTCCTCTTCTTTGGTTGTCATGCCTCGCTTGCCTTTACCGCCCCTGTTTTGACGGCGGTATTCACTCAGCAGCGTACGCTTGATGTAGTTTTCGGTCGTTAGTAATATGACGCTTTCTTCTTCCGGTATCAGCTCTTCGTCGCTAAACTTACCAAGTTCGTGGTTAATAATTTTACTACGGCGCTCGTCGCCATACTTTTCTTTGATCTCAAGCAGTTCAGTCTTGATAATCATCATGATCTCTTTTTCATCGGCAAGAATAGCTTCAAGTCGAGCGATTAGAGCCTTAAGCTCTTTCAGCTCGTCTTCAATCGCCTGACGTTCTAGACCAGTCAATCGGCGAAGTTGCATCTCAAGAATAGCTTTAGCCTGAATTTCACTCAGTTTAAACTTCTTTATCAAATTCGTTTCAGCTTCTTCACGAGTCTTACTGGCGCGAATGGTGGCGATGACTTCATCGATGTGATCGAGTGCAATCTTGTAGCCTTCAAGAATATGTTCACGCTCTTTAGCTTTTCGAAGCTCGAACTCGGTGCGACGCCTCACTACATTCTTGCGGTGTTTTAGGTATTCTTCAAGAATTTCTGATAGTCCTAGCACGCGTGGCTGAATGCCATCAATAAGAGCCAGCATGTTGAAGTGATAACTGGTTTGAAGTGCGGTCAACTTATATAGTTGGTTGAGTACCTTTTTAGGGTATGCATCTTTTTTGAGCTCAATTACAACCCGAACAGATCCTCGAGCACTTTCATCGCGAATGTCACTAATTGTCAGAAGCTTCTTTTCTTTCACAAGCTCTGCTACTCGCTCAATGAGTGTTGCTTTATTTACAGCATAAGGCATCTCTGTTATAACGATTTGATGACGACCCTTTTTGCTCTCCTCAATATCAGCAACTGCCCGAATCATAACGCTACCACGACCAGTTTGGTAAGCCTGTTTCATTGGCGCACCGCCATACACTGTCGCACCCGTTGGGAAGTCGGGACCTTTTATATGCTTCAATAAGTCCTCAACCGTTGATTCTGGATTATCGATAAGTTCAACAATCGCATCAACTAGCTCGCTAAGGTTATGGGGTGGTATATTTGTTGCCATACCAACCGCAATACCAATTTGTCCATTAAGTAACAGGTTCGGTAGCTTAGCTGGCAATACTACTGGTTCTTGCTCAGATCCGTCAAAGTTGTCACGAAAATCAATTGTATCTTTATCAATATCAGCCAAGAGTTCATCAGATGCCTTACTCATACGAGCTTCTGTGTATCGCATCGCTGCTGCTGGGTCGCCGTCCATTGAACCAAAGTTACCTTGGCCTTGTACGAGCATGTAGCGCATACTCCAGTCCTGCGCCAAACGTACCATTGAATCGTAGATAGCACTATCGCCATGCGGGTGATATTTACCCATCACATCACCAACGATGCGCGCAGATTTTACAAATTTTGCGCCACTACGGTTGCCGTTTTGGTTCATCGAATACAAGATACGTCGGTGAACTGGCTTTAAGCCATCACGTACATCTGGAAGTGCACGATCAATAATCACGCTCATTGAATAGCGCAGGAAGCTATCTTCCATCACTGATTCAACCGTACGGTTTTCTACCAGTTTTGAGTGAGAAGTATCAACAACAATTTCGTCGATGTTCTCGTATTTGCTTGGTGCGTTATCTTCGTCCATCTCTATACATCCAATTCCTCTAAATCAACGTCTTTTGCCCGAGTTTGAATAAAGTTCTTTCGAAGACTTACATCATCACCCATCAATTTGGTAAACACTGCATCGGCTGCTTCAGCATCGGCTACCTTGACTTGTATCAATACCCTATTTTCGGGTTGCATTGTCGTCTCCCATAGTTGCTCTGCGTCCATCTCACCGAGTCCCTTAAATCGTGAGATTGTAACCCCTGCTTGCTTATTCTTATCCTCATCGTCAGCAATTACTACACCCTTTTCAGCCTTATTCTTTATTATCTCGTCAAGAATTCGTTCACGATCATCTTCGTCATACGCGTAAATCTTCTTTTTACCATGATTGACGCTATAGAGTGGTGGTTTTGCCAGATAGACATGTCCGCCGTCGATTACTTCCTTCATGTATCGGAATAAGAATGTCAAAAGTAGCGTGGAAATGTGACTACCGTCAACATCGGCATCTGTCATGATGATAATGCGATGATAACGAAGGCCCGAGATATCGAATTGCTCACCAATTCCAACCCCTAGTGCCTTTATCAACGCAACAATTTCGTTGTTGGCTAACATACGGTCTAATCGAGCACGTTCAACATTCAGCACCTTACCTCGAAGCGGTAGAATTGCTTGCGTACGGCTATCGCGGCCACTCTTTGCAGAGCCACCAGCAGAGTCACCCTCCACTATATATATCTCGCTTTCAGATGGATCTTTACTCGAACAATCTGCCAACTTACCAGGCAGATTCATGCCATCAAGCGCGCCCTTTCGAATAACGTTATCGCGTGCTGCGCGTGCTGCCTTGCGAGCGCGGGCTGCAAGAAGTGCTTTGCCGACGATTTTTTTGGCAATTGCGGGTGTTTCATCAAGATAATATGCGAAGTACTCGTTCATTACTTGCTCGACGTAGCGCCGGACTTCTGGGTTACCAAGCTTATTCTTTGTCTGACCTTCAAACTGTGGGTCTGGTAGTTTTACTAGAATAATCGCGGTCAAACCTTCACGAATATCGTCACCGGTTAGGTTCTCTTCTTTTTCTTTCAGTAAGCCACTTTTACGAGCATAGTCGTTAATTACACGTGTAAGCGCAGAACGGAAACCTACCAAATGCGTACCTCCGTCTGGGGTTAGCACGTTGTTCGCGAATGGCCGTACGGTTTCTACATAACTATCGTTGTATTGAACGGCAACTTCGATGAGTGCTTCTTCAACTTGCTTCTCAACATAAAATGGTTGGTCACCGACAACATTCTTTCCGATATTTAAGTGTTTAGCATAACTTTGAATACCACCTTCAAAGTAAAACGCTGCTCGTTCGCTCGTTCGCTTATCTACAACGGCAACGTATACGCCTTTAGTAAGGTAAGCCTGATGGCGGAGATAATTAACGACCCATTTGTAATCGAATTCGATAGTTTCTTTAAATATAGTTGGATCTGGATAAAACGTAATAGCCGTTCCGTCTGCTCGTTCAGTTTTGCCCATCTTCTTTAGCGGACTAGTTGCCGCGCCGCGCTCAAATTCAATTCGGTACAATTCGCCGTCTTTTACCACTTCTGCGATTAACTTCGTTGAGAGAGCATTTACCACGCTTGAACCAACACCGTGAAGTCCTGAGGATACCTTATAACCACCACCGCCAAACTTTCCACCTGCATGCAGTACGGTCAGCACTGTTTCAAGCGTACTCAAGCCGGTTTTAGGGTGTTTATCTACCGGAATACCTCGACCATCATCAACGATAGTAATACCACCATCTTCAAGTATCTCTACGTCAACTCTTGAAGCAAAACCAGCAATGGCTTCGTCGATGGAGTTGTCGGCGATTTCTTTGATTAAATGATGCACACCGTCATAGCCGGTGCTACCTATATACATACCCGGACGTTTACGTACAGGTTCAAGACCCTCTAATACTTGAATCTGTGACCCGTCGTACGAGCCGTCAGCTTTTTGTTTAGACATTATTCCCTCACTATTTCAGACTGTCTAGCTATTTACACTGCATATATTATATCGAACTATTTGTATTCACTCAAGTTCTTGCATTGAACACAATACTTATGCTAATCTAAAATACAAAAGGATAAAATCGCACAAAAATAAAAACAAAACTAAATAATTTTAAACAAAAAAGGTACCTAATGCGATGTTTCGGAAGTTAGTATCAAATCTCAGCTATAGCCCTGCCCTCGTTGGCCAGCTTGGCTTCTATGCGCGTCGACTAAAGCGCGAAGAGACGACTCGTCGTATAGGGCTCGTATTCACTGCACTTGCTCTTACTGTACAGTCTTTGGCGGTAATCTCACCTCCTGAGGCAGCAAATGCGGCTAGCTCAGCCGACTTTGTGCGTGGAGGTGTTTCGAGTCCTGCAGACTTCCTTAACTATTACGATCGTAATTCAAACAATATAAAAGATATCTACAGGTCTCTTGGTATTACCCGTGCGGAGATTGCCGACACTAAGCTTACCGTTATAGGTGAAGCCAGCCGATACAACTGGTCAATGACTAGTCTTTATAGTTATGCCCAGGGTCAACGTAGCTACAGCTACGATAAAGCAAACGGCACCAAGGGTACCGTCTTCTATCGACCAATGCGACTTACCCAAGAAGGCGGCGACAGACACGAGGTGTTCGCGGGTCACTCTAAAGAGTTTGGTTGGTTCGCGATTAAGAAAGATTGCGGAAACCTGATTACCGCTCACCCGCCGGTGGTTAAAAACCCGGAGGCTGTTTGCCAGAGGCTCACTGTTGAGCGAATTGCTCCAGACCGCTTCCGTATGAACTCCGTTGCGAACACAAAAGATGGCGCAAAAATCCGCAAATATGAATACATCGTGAAAGATAGCTCAAAGAAAGTTGTATTTACCCAAAGCTTCCCCTCTACTGCAGAGAAACACTCGTTTGTATACAAGCAGGCCGCGCCAGGCGCTTATCATGCAAAAGTGACCGTTCACACCTCTGAAGGCGAGAAATCTGGTAAAGATTGTCAAGATTCATTCGTGGTCGCTAAAGAGCCGGCCGCCTACTGTACGCAGGCTAGCGCGGTTATCGCAGATAGAACAATTGTTACCCTCAGCGGATCAGCACGAGCAGTAAATAAAGCGACTATTTCTAAGTATGTCTTTGTGGTGAAGAATAGTAACGGTAAGCAAGTTAAGCGTGTGGTTGTGGCTTCTCATAAAGAGAATGTGACCGCTGATAGCTTCACTGTTGCTAAAGCAGGCACCTACTCTGTAGTGCTCACCGTTCACACAAGCGAAGGAGAAAAGACAAGCAGCGATTGTCAGACTCAATTCACCATCGTGAAGCCTGAGGTATGTGCATATAACCCTCAGCTGCCTGTCGATGACCCACGCTGCCAACCTTGCCCAGATAACCCAGAGCTATGGATAGATGACGAGGAATGTGAAGCTGACGTTGTAAGCACTAAATCAGCCGTCAACATGACTCAAGGAAATGTGAGCGCAAGTAGCGTTATTGCCCGTGCGAGCGATAAGATTAGCTACACTATTTCGGTCGAAAACAATGGAGGCACCAGCGCCCCAATCACACTAAAAGAATCTCTTGAAGATGTGCTTGAATACGCGACCCTCATCGATATGGGGGGCGGAAGCTTTGATCAGTCAACAAAGACGTTGTCGTGGGCTCCTTTCAGTCTTAAGCCAGGTGAAAAACAATCTCGAACATTGGCAATTCAACTGCTCAGCGCCATTCCTGCCACCAATACAGGAACGAGCAACGAGGCTTCGTTCGACTGTGTAATGACAAATACCTTCGGTAATAGCATCGATGTACGGGTTACCTGTCCTGGCGAAAAAGTGGTAGTTGAACAAGTTGTATCAGAGTTACCCCAAACCGGCCCAGGAGAGAATATGATGTTTGCTACCATTCTCTTGGCCGTCGTTGTGTACTTCTACGCACGTTCACGTCAAATGGGCAAGGAAATTAGGCTTATTCGCCACGACTTAAATACGGGGGCAATTTAGGTAAATAGTATGAGTGATAAAGAAAAACTACGACAAGCGCACGAAGTTGAATCTAACGATGCTGAGCTCGAAAAAGTTGCAGCAGAAGAACATGATCGACTCAACGAAAAACTTGAGCAACGCGCCGAGACTGAAGCTGGTATCAGCAAAGAGCAGCTCGAGAACGAAGCACGGGCTTCAGCCGAGCGTCACGCTGAAAAGCAAGAAAAGGCCGAGGCTTCTCCTGCTGAAAAGCGAAAACCAAAACCATTACCTCGAAGCAAATCAAACCTTGAAGCAAACTTTAAGCTAACCCTTAACGATGCTCAAAAACACATGTCGGCACCAAGCAAAGCTTTTTCGAAGGTCATACACAATAAGGCCGTTGAACGAACCAGCGACGTGGTAGGTGCCACCGTAGCGAGGCCTAACGCTGTCCTTGCCGGGTCTTTGAGTGCCTTCTTATTTACTCTAGCCATCTACCTGCTAGCTCGTCGAAATGGCTACCCCCTCTCAGGTACAGAAACTATCGCAGCATTTATCGTAGGCTGGCTTGTTGGTAACCTTTTCGATTATCTTCGTCTTATGATAACTGGCAAAAAACCTGGCCAGCTACAGTAATTTGCATTAATGTAGTTTAACTGAGATTTCAGAGTGTGCGTTATTTTCATCACCGCGCAGGTGTAGCTTCTCTGAATTAGCTGATTCGTCCGTAGGGCTGTCATCTGCTGTAACTGACTTGGTATCTTGAGGTGTTTCTTCCAGAGGAGCTTCCCCTTGCAATGGTACATCTGCTACAGCGGCTGTGGTTGCTGGTTTTGGAGTAGTTGCTGGTGGGTTAGTTTTGGCCAGTTGCTGGCGTTTTGAAAGCCAATCATCAAGGAATGATGAACCCGTTTTTGTAGCACCAGGCGTTGACCCAGCCACGGCAGGACCTACTGGATTCTGCTGCAGTTTGCGCATTTCCTCAAGACGCTGTTTCTTAGCCTTTTCGGCGGCGCCAAGACGGTCAAATATCTCTTTTTCAACGCTAGCGCGAGGCTTGCCGTATTTTGCCGCAGAGAGGCGTTTAAGCGCGTCGCTGAGCTGTATATTGCTTTGTCCCATTGGAGGTATGAAAGACATGCTAAACGGCGCTGAAGGCACGTTGTTTATCATTACGCTCGTAATTGACTGGTAGTTTGGCATCTTGGTTAGATCTTCTACATCGAATGTAGGCTGAAACTTCTTCACCAAAATCTCGGCGTCTGTTATACCTATTCTTCCTGAAATTACCGTACCAACGTTACCAATGATTGCTTCGCGAACTTTATCAGTAAGTTGCGTCATGAACTGATTGCCAAGAATCAGATTCAGTCGATATTTTCGCGCTTCGCTTAAGATAGATTCGAAACTATCCGTAGCGAAGTTCTGGAACTCATCAACATACAAGCTAAAGTCTACTCGCTCGGATTCGGGAACATTTGCTCGACCCATCGCTGCTGCTTGGAATTTCATCACAAATATCATACCCATTAGTTTCGAGTTTAGTTCACCCATTTTACCCTTTGAGAGGTTCACTAGCAAAATCTTCTTATTGTCCATTATGTCGCGTAGGTTGAAGCCGCTAGTTGTTTGGCCAATAATGTTTCTCATTGCGTCATTAGAGATAAATGGTCCAAACTTCGAGACTACCCAACTAATAACTTCACCCGCCTCATTTGAACGCTGTGATGCAGGAAATTCTTTTGTCCAGAAGTCGAGCACGCTTTGGTCGGTGACATATTTGAGTTTGCTCTTCATATAGTCTTGGTCGATGAGCAGTTTCGGTATGTCAACAAAAGTTCCTCCAGCAGGATCACTCATTAATAGAAGCGCACAGTTCCTGAAAATATGCTCGAGGCGTGGACCAACGATTCCGGTGTGCCCTGGGTCGTACAGGCCGTAGAGCATGTTTATGGCCTCTTGCACCAGAAAGTCTTTCTGATCCGGGTGATCAAATTCAAACATATTTAATCCAACTGGGTTCGCCATATCACCGGGGTTGAAGTAAATAATATCTTCGACTCGTTCTTTGGGCACCTTACCCAGCAAGGCCTCTACTGAATCGCCATGCGGATCGACAAATGCGAAGCCCTTCCCGTCCATCATGTCTTGATAGGCCAGATTTTCAAGCAGTACAGACTTACCTGTTCCAGTTTGACCAATAATGTAAGTATGCCGTCTACGATCATTCGTGCTTAAACGAATCGGTTTCTTTGTGCCCCTAAATTCGTTGTAACCGAGCAAGAAGCCCTCGTCCATTAATTGCGTAGGGCCATCGACCTGTTTGCTCATCTGGCGCTGAACCTGAGAGGTGGGGATATTCTTTTGATCTGGTAAGTGAAACAGCGTGGCAAGTTCAACAGTGTTTAGGATATTGTGCTTTATTGACTGAGGGAAAAATCGAAAAATATAAGCAGTCACAAGTTCTTCGATATTGCGAGATACATTAAACTTGAAGCCGTTGTAGCTCGGGGAGTCAAATAAAGCGAAGGCAGCGATCACATTTTTCAGTAGCACCTGCGATTGTGCGGCGGTATTTGATGAAACAACGACACGAATCAATGTTTCGTAGCCAGGGTAGCGCGTTTTTTCTTCGATGGCTTCTATCTTGGCTCGTTCAAGTGAAGTCAGCTGCTTGTCCTCCGGTTTTTCATGTTCATCATTTGATTCTGGCGGTTTCCAAAGTGCTCCCATAAGTCCACTTGGGGCGACAAAGCCTGCGAGTCCGCCCTTCTTACCCTTATCTTTCGTTATTTTGTCGGCTTCAGCGACAGATTTTTTCGTCCAACTTTCACGAGCAGGCCTGAGTAATATCTGTACCCCTATGCCATCCTCACGAGAGGCGCTTGATAGTGCATTCAATAGTGCGCGTGAAGCATCTCGTTTGGCCTCTTGAAAGGTTGATATTGGATATATAAAGTTTTTCTTTAGAGTAAACTCACCACCTATTGTGCCGCTGATTTTGCCCACTTTACTGAAAACTGTGTGCTCTTCAACCTCTTCAAGCCTAGCAGATGGGTAGGCAGCCGCTACTGCTTGTCGAAGCACGTCTACAAGTACAACCGGAACTACCGCATAATAATGCACTAGCCCGTCGCGAGCAACGAGTTCAAACGATATGTGTCGCTGGCCATACACCCTGCTCTTGAAGCCCTTTGTGGCTGTACTCGCTATAATGTTGTACATCACCTGTGCTTGACTAAGAAGCTCTTCGGTGACGTCCCGTTCATCCCTGCCGCCAGTTTCTAAATCATCACTCGATGGGGGCAAATGGATCAACATAGGAACCATTTTTAGCCCTCGTTCATAGTTTTTAGCCTCTCGCAAAGTCCGTTGATATTGGCTAAATACAAAAAGACCAGCAGCTACCGCCACCACCGTAATTCCAGCCACTGCGACCAATGCTTCCAACACCCCCTCTTATCTCCCGTTTTAAGCTGAGCCTAGTTCTTTTCCGTACCGCTTGCGCAAATAGTCTGCTTGCAACTTGCCAACCTCTTGTTCGCGCCTATGTGGGTCGTCTCGTGTTTCCTCCACGATTTTTTTTGCTTTATCAACCCACTCTTTTTCTATTAAGTCATCGTCGGCCGCTGTTAAGGGATTTGCGTCGTTCGTCGACTGAGCAGAATCATCAGATGAATCGTCACTTATAACTGGAGTTGGTAGGCTTATCGGCACTGGTGTTGCCGATGTTGTCGCATGATGCTGCTCGCCTTGTCGTTCTAGTGCTTTTTCGGGTGAGTGCTGAGGTAGCTCAACTCGCTCGATTGACTGATCGACTTCACCCTCCCCTTGAGGCTGTGGTGCGTACTCAGGACTATTCATCTTGGGTTCCATATCTGTAATTATAGCATAGAGCCGCAGGGTCAAGCGCTAGTTCATTCGCTTTGCGACATAGAGCAATCCAATTAGTAAAAATATACCTACGAGAACCAGTTGGTATACGCCTAGTGAACCGATCGACTTCATGGCTAGTATCATTACGGGGGCAAGAGCAAGCACGGACGCGTAGTAGTAGGACTTCTGCAGAGCGACAGGTTTGACTGGCCGTTTACTAGTAAATGGTCGAGCTGCTATCGCTAATGCATTGCTACCCCATAATAAGATGAGCGTTGCCACGCCAACTAGTACTACGTATAGCAAAAAAAAGACCGCTAGAAGTCCTAGGGGTCCAACTTGAGAGGGGGTTGTGGCTTGTAGCAAGATGAATAGCACTATAAGTGCTGCTATCGAGCTGCCTCCAACAATCCTCCCTACCATAGCTTTACTATACCACCTTCAAAACATTTAAGAGAGCCTGAGCAACCGGCCTGGAATCCGGTCGAAACATCTCACCCATCGGTGTCGATGCTTTGACCGAACCCCCGTCAAGACAAGCACTGTCCGTTCTAAAAAATATATAAACGCGTGTGTCGTTGACAACCAGCTGCTCGAGGCAACTGACCGCTCCAGCAATGCTGAAGCATATCACTTCCATATGGGTTTCCTCATGAAATACAATCTTTCGACTATCTTTCAGGTACTGCCCCATGGGCGCTTCCGTTTGCAAAATGATGCGTGGCGGAGCATCGGCAACGTCAATGATTAATCACAGAAGAAAAGGTGCGTGGAGCGAACAAGATGTCCGATCCATGGTCTTCAGGTGCGATTATTGGCGCTACCAACTATCCGTCACCCGCGCTCAGGGCGCAAACGTAGTGAAGTAAGTTGTTAATGTTTTTTGTGCTTTTTTGTTTTTGTAAAAGCATATTTAAAGGTTAGCATAAGCAATGTACGTTGTCAATATTATTGATGTATTTTACACATGTAAGAATAACAACAACTTCTATATCTGTTCTGTAAGCAGCTGTGGGATGAATATACGTTGTATTTAATATAACGTTAAATATAAAGCTCTCTGCTTTCGCATGTTGTATACCCTATCTTGATATAGTCTGTCGCGGACTGATCAGAAAATCTCGTACATGGTGTAACAACTCACACAAACCACTCCACCATGAACAAATCTTGCTCAAAATATTTAACTTGTCAAAACAAAGGTTTGGGCCGAATGTTCGTATATCGTCGGCTTAGTTTCGTTATCCACTTTCTTACATCGCGTAATTATTCAGCACGGTACGTGAATGAATGTCGTAAACGCGCATTCATCAAATCAAGCGACATGTGGATCATATAGTGCCTCGCCATAAATGTGCTTGAAGTAGCGTGTGATATGATTTTATCGAGTTCTCATGCCTAGTGTTAATCCTGCTTTCAAGACATGCAGCTTCGCTGCTTCTTTGTAGACTTGCCATTACATAGTTACATCGCCTACTTATTCATGCTGGTGGAAGTATTTTAACTACCGGCGGCTGCGTATAACATAAAAAATAGCTCTGCGAAATTTATAGACAATTTGTGTGCAGGTGCTGCCATACTAAGCAACGACACACTATATGTAGCGTATAAAAAATTCTCTAAATGACGTGGTATTTTTTACGCAAAAATTACCGAAAAAAGTTATTGACACAAGCGCTTTGAAGGAATACTATAGGGGTAGTCTCTGAATAAAAAAATTGTGCAGGGGCCAAAAACAAAAAAGAAACCAAAAAAACTCCACATAAAACAACCGTTCCTCGCAGGCGGTTGTTTTTTATTAATGCAGCGACCTTTTGATAACAAAAGTCATCCCAGCAAGTGGGATGACTTTATATAATTCCTGGTGGAGCTGGCGGGTACTGCCCCCGCGTCCATAAGGTAACTGATTGCCCGTCTACAAGCTTAGTTTCATTCAAGAAATTAGCCACACACGACACTCAAAACGAAACAAACATATGCTGCGTGTGGATGCCGAAAAATTTAAATACACAATGTCGTCATGGCACTATGCACCGAGTCTTATACATATGACACGCGCTGTCTTATAAGACGTTGGACAACGCATGGCGTGCCTATATTAGGCAGCAATAGCTACAGGCTGTAGTTTAAATGGATTAAATACAGCTGCAAGCTTCTGCAATTTTGTTGCAATTATTATGTAGATTACGTCTACGTTCGGCTTGCAAAACAATCTGTTAAATTCCTCATGTCGAAAGCTATAGTCAGCCCCATACATACCTCTGTTATTATACCATAGATTGCTTGTATAAGACAGGTGTGGTTAACTTTAAGCAGTATGTCGGTGGTTGCTAAGGTGCGAACAGTCGCCCCAATTGGATATGATGGCTCTCTAGTGATAGTGGAGAGTGATCTAAAAAATGGCCTTCCTAGTCTTCAGATAGTTGGTATGGGTAGTAAAGCCATCGATGAAGCTAGAGAGCGTGTAAGAAGCGCAATCACTAACTCCTACCTCGATTTCCCTGCAAAAAAATTGGTTATTAACCTCGCTCCTGCACAACTACCGAAAGATGGCACTCACTTTGACTTGCCTATCGCATTATCGATTCTCGCCGCCTCTGGTCAGCTGAAGAACAATGAGCTTGATGATGCGGCATTTGCCGGCGAACTTGCTTTAGACGGTGATATACGGCCTGTACGTGGCATTGTGTCGATTGCTGAAACTGCACGCGATAATGGCTTGAAGCGACTGTATATACCGAAAGAAAACATCGAGCAGGCCCTCTTAGTTGAAGGTATTGACATCATTGGTGCCAACTCGTTAAAGGAGATCTTTCTGCACCTAAAGGGTGAAAAGGCTCTGCCAACCACCAGTGCCACGGATATGGCCATACCTGAACCCAGGGTAACCTCCGTCCTTGATGACGTGCACGGTCAAGAGGTTGCTAAGCGAGCGATGACAATTGCAGCGGCTGGACACCACAATATCCTCTTATCTGGCCCTCCTGGGGCTGGAAAGACAATGCTAGCCAAAACCCTTGTTTCTCTTTTAACACCTTTGTCAAAGCAAGAACAAGTGGCAGTAACAAAATTGCATAGCCTAGCTGGTGAAACGATAGATGAAATCATCCATGATCGTCCGTTTCGATCTCCCCATCATACTGCGAGTCGTGTAGCACTGATAGGTGGTGGCGCTAAGCCAAAGCCTGGAGAGATAAGTCTTGCCCATTTGGGTGTATTGTTTTTAGATGAAATACCCGAATACCCTCGTGCAAGCCTGGAATCGCTGCGACAACCTTTGGAAGACGGGCAAGTTTCAATAAGTCGCGCAAACGGTCACATCGCCTACCCTTCTAACTTTATGCTTGTTGCCACAATGAACCCATGTCCTTGTGGGTATTATGGTGATGATACGAAAGAATGCCGATGCACGAGTACTCAAATACTCTCGTACCAGCAACGGCTTTCCGGCCCACTTCTTGACCGTATAGACTTGGTCGTCAGCGTCGGCCGAGTATCAAACGAGGAGTTATTAAATCATTCAACGAAGACTAATACACAACAAAAGTCAGCTCGGGAATCGATTGAAAAAGCTATTTTATTACAGCATAACAGATATAATAGTAGTACAACTTACAACAGTAATTTATCATCAAAAGAAGTTAAATTCCTTCTAACTCTATCGGACGAGTGTAAGAATATACTTAGCAAAGCCAGCAGTTCACTACATATAAGCGCTCGAAGCTACTTCAAAATTATTAAAGTAGCGCGAACAATCGCCGATCTTGCAGGTGCAGAATCGATACAGCCAAGCCACATTGCGGAAGCTTTGCAGTACCGAATGATTACCTCTTGAAAATACCTTGTCATCTGTGATAAAATAGCTTACGAGTTAAACGTATTGGTAACGGTAGTTAGCCAGCGCATCAACTCTAAGCAAAAAGGAGATCTACAATCAGTCAACCCATCCGTATCAATGACGCTATTCGTGCACCAGAGCTGCGCGTTATCGGGTCAAGCGGGGAACAACTTGGTATCCTCCCCCGAAACGAGGCTCTCGCCAGAGCGGAAGAAGCGGGTGTAGACCTTGTAGAAATCTCACCCAATGCAGATCCACCTGTAGCAAAAATCATCGACTGGGGTAAGTACCAGTATCAAAAGATGAAGGAGCAACAGAAGAATCGCAAAAATTCGCGACAAAGTGAACTAAAGCAAATGAGGTTTGGGCTCAAGATAGGCAGTGGAGATCTTGAGATTAAGCTTCGAAAGATTCGTGGCTTTCTATCTGAAGGCCACAAGGTACGAATTCAAATTTTCTACCGTGGACGCGAAATGGCGCACAAAGAGCTCGGATACGAGCTTATAGATCGAATTGTTGGGCAGCTAGAGAATGATGCAGTGGTTGAACAGCAGCCACAAATGGCTGGCCGAAACCTCAGCATAGTAGTAAGGAGCAAGTAATGCCAAAGATGAAAACCCACAAAGGCACCGCAAAGCGAGTAAAGATTACTGGTAGTGGTAAAATCACTCGACAGCGCGCATCAGGTGGTCACCTGTTAGCCAAGAAAAGTAAAAGCCGCAAACGCGCTATCAACACCACTGGTGAAGTAACCGGCGCCATGGCTAAGAACATTAAACGAGCCCTAGGAGTTTAGTAATGCGAGTAAAACGAGGCGTCCCTGCACGCGCAAAGCACAAGAAAATTTTAAAAGCTGCTAAAGGCATGCAGCACAACCGTACCCGAAGCTTCAGATTAGCGAAGCAAGGTGTTATTCGTGCCCTTCAATACGCATACCGCGACCGTCGAAACCGCAAACGCGACTTTCGTCAGCTGTGGATTAGCCGTATCAACGCGGCAGCCCGTGAAAACGGCACTACTTATGGTCAACTGATTAATGCCCTAAAGAAGGCTAACGTCGAACTTGACCGCAAAGTACTTGCAGAACTAGCGGTAAATGAGCCAAAAGCCTTCTCAGCTATCGTAAAGCAAGTTAAGTAGATAGAATTCGAACTACCAAGACACTCCTTCGTTTGAAGGAGTGTTTTTACGAGACGAAAGTCGAGATTTAGGGGGTGGAGATGATTTTTTGAGTTAACCTCAAAAGCAATCGGAGGGGCGTGCCCCTCCTCATACTATGCGCAGCCCAGCTGTAAGCCGGGTTCTGTCGAGAACGATCATCTATCTAGTCTACGCGTTACCACGCAGCTCAAGCGGTTATCGGACCTCAGGCGAGCAACCTTTTAGTGAAATCCTCCTTGCAGTAGACAGGGTTTACCTCCTTCGTACGTCACCGTACGTCGCTGTAGTCTCTTACACTACTCGTTTCATCCTTACCTCAAATGAGGCGGTTTCGTTTCTGTGGCACTTTCCCTAAGGTTTCCCTCGGTTGCCGTTAGCAACTGTCTTGCTCTATACTGCCCGGACTTTCCTCTCGCACCATAAGATGCCAGCGATCGCTCACCAGGCTGCTTCTCTATTATACTGTATTGGTACTACCGTTGGCGTGAGCATCTAAGATTTTGTTTACCATACCGTCTGCGAGCTGATTAAACTCGCGTCGAACATGGGTAAATGTTACCTTATCAAATTGCCTCTCAAGATCTTTAATACGTTCGCTAATCGGCCACAGATCGCGGTTTTTAATCTTGTATATACCGTTCAGCTGATTAACCACCAGCAGACTATCCATCTTGAAGTCGACAGTTTTGGCACCCATTTCTAAGGCTTTTTCGAGGCCAAGTCGTACACCGTGATACTCCGCCTGGTTATTTGTGGTCACCCCTAGGTACATACCTCCTTGATGCACCACCTCCTCGCCAGCATTCATAATCACGAAACCACTCGCAGACGGACCAGGATTACCTCTTGAGCCGCCATCTGAGTACACAATCACGTGGTCGGGGTTAGTCTCGCTTAGAGAATTACCCGCATCTATTAGTTCACCCTTAGGGGCTGATTTGATGTCTTGACTCGAGATACCGAGTAAAAGTTTAGCAGATTCAGTAAGCTCGGACTGCTGCACATCTGCCAATGTCTTCCAAATATAATGATCATAGTTTACGCTTAGTGAAATCTTGTTCCCACCTTCTCCTAAACTGACTAGATATAAGATAAAGGTATACTGAATGTCTCTATCATCGTGGTCAATATAAGTAATGACATCAAATAATTGTGCGGTTTGAATGTTCAAGCCTGCGTCATCTTTTATATAACGCGCCAGAGCGTCCTCTGGCTGTTCACCGTAGCCAAGTTTGCCTCCAGGCAACTCATATCTCCCCAATATCGATTCTCGGCCGTTGGCACGACGAAGAAGAAGGGTTTTATTGTCATTTCGAATGAGAGCTCGTACGGATATTAGTTGCTTCATGTTTGTCTCGTGATTATCATTTACTATAAGTATACCATCTGGTCGGGATGACTGGACTTGAACCAGCGGCCTCACCACCCCCAGCGGTGCGCGCTACCAACTGCGCCACATCCCGGTTACACAAAAAGTCCCAAACGAGGCGACGCTTGATATATCCCCGCGTAAATGCAAGGTGGGTGTTTGCTGCCTCATACCACAGTATGAAACGTATAAACTCCCTATCAAATGACGTTAGGAAATCATTTACGTCACGTCCTTTGGGACTACTTTTATTATATACCCGCGCCGATTCAAAGTCCAAAAATTGCCTGGAATAGCTGGAGTATGCCATAGATGGCCGCTTGCATGAAGCCACCAATCACTGCACTACCAAAGATGACGATAATAAACACGACTACCAAGCCGTACTGCTCCATTACCTCCATACCACGTCGTACAAAGTCAGGTGCCAAAGCATACATTACTCGCGAGCCGTCTAGTGGGGGTATTGGTAACATGTTAAATACAAAGAAACCTAGATTCACATATACGCCTGCCTCCAAAAATTGTTTTGCAAGATTGCCATCACCGAGAGGTAATAGTACATAAAAAGCGTAGAATATAAAGGCAATAACAAAATTAGTCAACGGCCCGGCTGCAGCCACCAACGCCATGCCCCACTCGTCGTAGCGCAAACGAGAAGGGTTGAACGGTACTGGTTTCGCACCACCAAAAATTGGGCCTCCAATTATCGCTAGCATAAGTGGTAGCAGGATAGTCAGAAACGGATCAATATGCTTTATTGGGTTTAATGTCAGGCGACCCTGCAGTTTAGCGGTGTCGTCTCCAAGCCAATAACTCATGAATCCGTGCATTGCTTCGTGTAATGTCATTGAAAACAAAATCACGACAAGCACAATCATCAAATAAGTAATGTCCATACTCTTTTAGTATATCGTATCGTAAGCAGCTCTTACACCTTGACTAATCTTATAAAAACCGCTAAAATGGTACAGATTGACCAAAAAGGATGTATTAATTATGGCAGCACGATGTGAACTGACCGGTAAAGGTAAACAGTATGGCCACAATGTGAGCTTCTCTTTGCGTCGCACCAAACGTGTCTTTAAGCCAAATCTTCAAAAGAAAACGTTTGTTGTAGACGGTCAAAAGGTTACCATGACCTTGTCGACCCAAGCAATCCGAACGCTCAAGAAAAAAGGCCTCCTGCAACCAGCCGTAAAGGCAGCAAAATAAAATCTCCGCACTCCGCGGAGATTTTATTATCCATTTCGTACCCTATTAACTTCGCTGAAGTTCAAAAATAGTCTGCGTAAGCGGTAAGCTACTGGCTGATTTTACCTTAAATTTCGTACCAACATTCTCTACCGTGCCACCAAACTCACTAACAAACAGGCTCAAATCGTCTTGTGGAACCTCATATTTTAACGCTTTGTCTGCGTAGTGTATAGGAATCACTAGTTTCGCATCGATATCACGCACTAAATGTGTGGCGCTCACAGCGTCGAGCGTGTATCCTCCACCACCTACCGGAACGATTACCAGATCTATTACTCCCAAGCTTTCCAATTGGTCCTCTGATAATTTACCTTTGATGTTGCCAATGAGCGCCAGTCGAACATCACCAACTTCAATCCGATACATAGTTGAAATCTTTGGATCTGCCTCTGTATCTATGTGTCGCTCAGCCGCGATTCCGCGTATAGAGAAGTCTCCTACCTCATATTCACCAGGGCCTTCCAGACTTAGTAGGGTGTCGCTACCGGCTGTTACGAATCGAGCTTCTGTAGCAAGCTGTACTGCCCCTTTAGTATCAAGGTCTTTAAGCCCAACCAAACTAAGCTTTGGGTCAGTAACCAATTTGCTTTTTTTCGTTGTTATCGTAACGGTGTTACCGCCTTTATACTCAATATCGAACATATTCCTCCTATTTCTGTCTTGTCAGCACGTGTTCTTCGTCGCGCAGCAATGTATGTTTGCTCGCTATTAGTTCTGTTATAAATTTATCACGAATACTCAAGCGATAGTAAAACTCATCATATGGCATCACACTGTAGTTAATTTCTCTGCCCTCTTTCTTCTCAAGTGCCTTTATAAACGCACGAAGTTTTGCCGGCGCAGGAGTACCCACAAGTAGCAAATCCACGCTACTACCAGAATTTTGAACAAATACTCCGGATAAGGCAGCCAGCTTGATACTACCTAGCTCATCTAGCTTTGCTTGCCAGTCTAGTGTTGATGGTTGGGTCTGAGCAATTGGCTCACTCGCCACAACTTCATCCGCAAATATCGCCCTTAGTGGCACATAGTGCTCGTAACGCTGATTTACTTCGTAGTACAGTTTGTTATCAGCGCTGTCACTTTTGATAATACCTACGTTAAGCATATTTGAGAGTTCACGACGAACAGAGTTGATTTGCTCATCGATCAGTCGGGTTATCTCACGAACATAAAAAGATTTACCTGGATTGTTTAAAAACAGGTGAAGCAATTTTATGCGCGTCTTTGAGCCAAATAGTGCGTCAATCATACCCTACCGAATAACTTTCTTGCTTTATGATAGCACATTTATTGCTCATGCGCGAGCAGGGTTCGGATGGTGGATAGCGCCTCTGTTAAGGACACCCAGTGTACGTAAGGATTTCGCTTCAACCAAGTTCGTTGACGTTTAGCAAGTTGCCAATCAAGTGTTGTAAATTTATCTCTAAGTTCACTCAAGGTAATCTCTTTTTTTAGATACAGCCTAATCAAAGGATATATATTTCCTGTCATTGCTTGGTTGTCCCAGCCGTATTTTTTGCCCAACATAGTAGCCTCCGAAACAACATCGTGCTTAAGCATGTGTTCAAACCTGTCTTCGATTCGTCTGCGTAATTCTTCATTTTCTGTTGTTATTCCAACTACTATAGTATTGTCTATTGGTTCGTTTTTTCTCGTGGTGCTTATGTTTTTTTTCTCAATCGCTCGAATCACGTAGCGTTTGTTTTTGTAATTTTCTGGTAATTTAATGTTGTTGTCTGCACAATACTGATATAGTTCATCCAATTCCATTGCTTCGAGCCGCTTCCTGTTGCCGGCGTCGACCCTTGGACCAAACTGATAGTCAAACAGTATCGCATCGATATAGAGCCCTGTTCCCCCAGTAATTATCGGGAGGTTTCCCCTCACTCGTATCTCCTCGACTTTATCTAAAGCATATCGCTTAAAGTCAGCCGCACTAAAGTCCTCGGAAGGCTCCACCAAATCTAACCCCCAATGAGGCACTGCCTGTTGTTCTTCCTCTGTGGGTTTGGCTGTGCCGACATCCATACCCTTATAAATCGTCCTTGAATCTGCACAGATGACCTCACCACCGAATAGCTTGGCTACCTCAATCGCTAGACCAGTCTTGCCGCTGGCGGTTGATCCGACAATTACGAGCAGTGGCTGTTGATTATCACTTACGGAAGCCATCTGCGCTCCTTAAAATCAACAATTCTGTACTCTTTAAGCTTGAAGCCTTCTTGCTCAAGCGTTTGCTTATGACCTTCTTTACCTCCATAGTAACCACTTGCGCAGTCGCCATTTCTATTTACCACTCTGTGCCATGGCAGGTCTGAAGGTCCGAAATGAGCCAATCCACCCACTTGACGCGCTGCGTACGGATGGCCTGCTAGCGCTGCGATATCACCATAGGTCATCACGCGACCTTCAGGGATACTTGCTACTATCTTATACACCGTTTGTTTAAAGTTAATGTTACTTGTCATGAAAGTACTCTAGTATCGCAGCCCAATCTCTACACCTGGTTATGTCTTTTGGAAGGCTACTCGCCTGGTTCCAACCATAATCACCAAACAGGATAGCCTGAACGCCTGCCTCGCTGGCTGCATAGCAGTGCTTTAACTGGTCGTCTATAAGGTACGAAGCCCCGATTTGCTTTAGCACATCAGTCTTTGTCATAGCATGAGAATGTGACTCTAACTTATCCCAAATGCCCGCAAAGTGTATGCGGTCTTCGCTAAACACACCTGGGTAGGCTTGTTCAATCCATTCTAGTGTGCCTTCTTTCATCGAGAGTAAACGGGAAGTTACAATACGAAGTTCAAAGCTTTCAGCCAATAACTTTAAAGCCGTATCCGAATCTGTATGAGCTATAAAGTTGTCATGTACTTTGGAATTCACGAACTCATCACGACGTCGCAAAGCTTCAGCTATATCTACTTGCCATACCTTTGCCCAGTGTTCATCGTAGTCATCTACGGTTAGTGACGTGCCCCATTTTTGGTTGCTGTACTCAACAAATGACTCAGCGTGTTGAGCCAATACATCATCAACATCAATTGCAATAACGGGTTTTGCAGTCACTACAGTGCCTTTAAGTATTCCTCTAGCCTATCTAGACCTACTTTCTCTTCACCAGCTTGAGTCCGTACACTTACCTCTCGAGACTCTTTGTCTTTTGGACCAACAATCAGCTGCACCGGAATCTTCATGGCAGTCGCCTCTCGAATCTTCTTGCCAAGGCTTTCATTTCGATCATCTGTTGTAAAACGTACTTCGTTATATTTTACCGGTTTCATGCTGACTGTATCAGAGAGTACCGTTGTAATTTCGTTAACATAATCAAGCACTGTGTCGTTTATCGTTAGGATTCGAACTTGCTCAGGTGCAATCCAAAATGGGAACCAACCACCAGTGTGCTCAATAAATACGCTAAGGAATCGCTCGATTGAACCCAATAGCGCAGAGTGTACCATAACTGGTCGTTCCATCGATCCGTCACTGCCGGCGTATTCTAGCCCGAATCGTTCAGGTTGCACGAAGTCTAGTTGCACGGTTGCGAGCTGGTGCTCTCGGCCTATAGCATCTGTTGCCATGAAATCAATTTTTGGACCATAAAATGCCGCTTCACCTTCTTGCTCGAAAAATTCAATCTTGTTTGCCACAACTGCAGCCTTCAGTTGCTGCTGAGCAGACTCCCATAGCGACTGGTCTCCCAAGTAAGCATCGCTGTTATCGCGATAGCTTAGTCTTACCCGCAACTTCATACCTAAGCCTGCGTACAACTCGTTTGCACTTGCCATCAGGCCATTTACTTCTTCTTCAATCTGATCAGGGCGACAAAAAACATGGCTGTCATCCTGTGTAAGTGAACGGACTCGGTTCAGACCACCCAATTCACCTGTTTTTTCATCACGGTAGTCGGTGGTGGTTTCTAGAAAACGCAAAGGCATGTCTTTGTAGCTACGTGGTTGACTCGCGAATATTTGGGTGTGGTGTGGGCAGTTCATAGGTTTTAGAGCCATCTCGTCACTTGTTTCCTGACTCTTTACCAAAAATAGCTCGTCGCCAAACTTTGCCCAGTGACCTGAAGCCTCGTAGAGTTCCTTTTTCGTAATGTGTGGTGTCCATACTTTTTGGAATCCACGCTGTTCACGCAACTGGTTAGATAAGGCTGCTGCCTTATCGCGCAGGACTGTACCTCGTGGAGTAAACATAGGTAGACCAGACCCAACAAGATTTGAGGTGGTATATAAATCGAGCTCTTTACCGAGCTTACGGTGATCGCGTTTTTTTGCCTCTTCAAGCATAGTCAAATGCGCATCCAGCTCTTCTTGAGTCGCAAAGGCGACACCGTACAATCGCTGCATCTGAGGGTTTTTTTCGTTACCGCGCCAATACGCACCGGCGACGCGCATTAGTTTAAATGCCCCTACTTTACCCGTGCTTTCTGCATGAGGGCCTCGGCAAAGATCAGTAAAGTCGCCGTCTGTGTAAAATGATACGTCCACCACACTCTTTAACTCAACATGTGGTGAGCCACCAATTCCGGCCGGAAGTTCCATTCCCATCATGGCGGCATCTAGCTCGCTCGCCAGTGTTGTTCCTTCACGTTTTAGATCGTTAAGCAGCTCAACTTTATACGGTTGCTTAGCGTCTTTTGCCCAAGTAAGTGCTTCGTCAATTGGCTTTTCGGTTCGCTCAAAGGGGTAATCTTTGTTTATGATGGCACGCATTTCCTTTTCGATTTTCTTGAAATCGTCTTCAGAAATCTTTACGTCTCCAAGGTCAATATCGTAGTAAAAGCCATTTTCAACAACTGGTCCGACGCCAAATTTGGCCTCAGGCCACAAGTGTTGTACCGCCTGAGCGGTAATATGCGCAAGGCTGTGTCGCATTGCATAGAGTTGGTCTTCGTTCATGGAACCTCCTTTTGAATAATAAAAGCACGCATAACGTAACAGAACGTGCGTGCCTCGGGCCCTTTCAGGCGGTTCCACCTTGGCTATTACTATTCCCGGCATTCTTTTTCGTGTGTCTGCCTGGCTGCTCCCACGTGCTCTACGGGTCGTTACTCCGTTTCATTGCATAGCAATATACTACCTGATTCCCCCTGTTCGTTGCAAGCCCCGCCTCTGTTTGATATGATAAAGGTAATTGGGCGATTAGCTCATTTGGCTAGAGCGCTTCATTGACGTTGAAGAGGTGAGAGGTTCGAATCCTCTATTGCCCACCACAAATAGCACTTCCCTTCATGGAAGTGTTTTTTGTATGAGCTATTTCCCCACAACTTTTCCACGTAAATTGTATACAATTTTTACCCCTGTTATATCAGGCATGGTATAAAGTTTTTATGCATGTTCTATTGACAAAATATACCGCTTATGCTAATATGTATTCATGGCCCAACGAGAAATCAAACACAGCAAGCCATCCAAACTCGAGTCGTTTGCGCTCCATTTCGAGTACAACGAGACATGGAAAGACGCTCGAAAAAAATATAAAAAATAAGTCGCGTTACCTATAAACGGACTTTTCTCCCCCGGACTTCTTGTAAGATCGGGGGTTTTTCTTACCTGGGGGTAACATCCACTGCTTATCCACTAGCATTTTACATAGCGATATGGCAATATATAGCTATGATATGCATAAATTGTTTCAATACAAAAACATCAATCGTAAATTCACGGCCACATAAAAGCGCCTCAGCTACCTGGCGTAGACATGCTTGCAACCAATGCGGTCAACGATTTACTACCTATGAACGGCCGCGCCTTGATGAGAGCGTAAAGATAATGAGAGACAATAATTCCCCCTCACCCTTTAGTTTAGGTAAGTTAACCCTCAGTATCGCTGCCTCTTTCACGCATGATAAGCAGAAAGCCGAGTACGACTCTTTACCCCTTGCTGAGACGATAGAGCAGATGCTTGTACGTGAAGTGCCCCAGCCAAGCGTGCATGACATTGCCGCATATACTCATACGGTACTGCGTCGTTTTGATGAAGTGGCTGCTTTACAATACGCAGCCCGTCACGGCCTTGTGGAAGGAGTTAGAAAGCGTGGAAGGCCTTCTATTCGGCCGACTTCGCTTTAGCCTTCGTAGCAACCGTAGCTTTGTCTGTAACGTCAAAGGTATCTAGGTAGCGCCCCAGTAGCAGACGTGTCTGTGAATAAAACGCCGATGCTGCACTGTAGCATATGGCGATAACCGGCATGAGTGCCCACTGAAGTACCATTCCGACAGTACGGTGGCGTTTGTAGCGACTTGGGCGTGGCGGAAGCATCTTGAACGATAGAAAGACCGTGATAACAATACCTATCATGGCGAACTGCTGTATAACACTAAGGATCTCGGGCAACTGATTGGCCACCACACTCCTGCTCGCTTCGCTGTTAATTAACAGTGGTACCCAGCCGCCAAACGCTACCAAAAGTGAAACAGACGCAAGTGTGACATGCCCATCGACTAAGCGAACTAGTCGAGCAAAACTGGGTATAAACGGCGCTCGCGGTTTCGTGCTAAACACACGTGTGGCGACATATGGTACGTCTGAGGCACCGTACGCCCAACGGCGTAACTGAACAAACTGTGCTTTCAAGGTTTTTATGTATGTATCAGACAGCACAGCATCTTGATAGATAGGCACATAAATGGGTATTACTTCGTAATCACCCTTAAAGTGAAAGTAGCTACGCCAATACTGGTGACCATCCTCTACTATGGTGCGTTTACTCCAAAAGTTCATTTCTACGAGTGCTTCCATAGGCTGTGAATGTGATGCAAAATTACGCAGCGTATGTGGACGCATTGAGCTAATGATATTCCAGAAAGAATTACCTGTCGCTACTACACGCATCGGAGCTGGCACATCCCATATATTGTTCAGGAACAGGGACACTGGTTGGAATGAAAGATGTTTGCGATTCGGGTGAACAATATACTCATAGGCTACGTAACTAAAGTAGCTTGGGTGCGGACGATTATCACTATCGAGCGTGGTTACAACCACATTGCGAAATTCAATGTGGTTTTTGTTCAGCCATGATTTCAAATATTCAGCCGCGTAGGTGATATTGGCACCCTTGCCTCGAACTTCGTCGGGGATGCCCTTTGGATGTTTCACGATTTCGAAAGCACGAAAAGCATTGCCATATTCTTTTTTCAGGCGCTTTGCTGTTGCTTCAGTGTCACGACCGCCACGCTCTTCATAGGCGATAACAACGATAAGATGTTGTGGGTCGTAGTGAGATTTCAATACAGATTCAATGGTAGGTTGTAAAATTTCATACGCTTCATTATATGTTGCGATTATAACAGCGTTATAGATGTCAGATGGCTTTGGGTAGCTTGATTCTGCCGCACTGATACGCCTAAGATTGTCTATGTGGGCCGAAAATCCAAGCTCTTGGTTGTGGTGATTTTTCAGATTGTTGTATTCTTTACCGGGCTGTTCAAGAGCGGAGAGTCGTGCTTCCCAATCTATAGCTTGTGCCTTTTGAATACGCGCACTTCCGGTCATGGTATGAATAGCGATACCTATCGCTTTGATAATCGCCGTAATGATAACTAGCAACACGTAAATACCTGCAAGAAGCGGATTAAACAGCGATAGCACAACAAGTAATAGCAGCGAGCCCCAACTAAGCAAACCTGGAACTATTTCGAAAAATCGATACAATGGCGAACGTTTTTTGAGTGGAATTTCGTTATCGTACATACCGCTACGACAAGTACGCTATCCCTAATACAAAGTATGTATACACGTATAGTAGGCCTAACATCGCGATGGTTAGCCAAGCAAAACCGAGCGCTAGCGGTCGCATAGCACTGACGTACAGCTTGGCGATAATACCAATGTGTATGCTCGCCAAGATAAGTCCGAACCCGATAAATGACAGCAAGTAAAGCCACGTTGAACGATAATAATTGGTTTCACCAAACGACGTATAACGAGTTGCTAGCTGTAAGTCGCTTGGATGAATTGAAAATGCTACGTATGCACCGTAGATAAGCGTTGCAGTAAAAATGGCAGCACAAAGTAATGCTACCGGTCGGTCTGCTAGGATTTGTTTCAGTGATGAGGTTATAACGTGTTTCATAGTTGTCTAATGGAGCCGCTGAGCGGGTTTGAACCGCTGACCTATACTTTACGAAAGTACCGCTCTACCAGCTGAGCTACAGCGGCGCGTGGTGACGAGTAGATCTTGGTTTATTATACCACCCCCTTCCCCAGTTGCACCAGAGGCCAGAATTTGATATGATACGTGGAGTTTTAAACCCATTTTGCGCTCGTAGTGAAGGGGTTATCACGCCTCCCTGTCACGGAGGAGATCGCCGGTTCAAATCCGGTCGAGCGCGCCAAGAAAATACGCTTACCTTTTTGGTAAGCGTATTTTCTTGGCTGTTCTTTCGACTTGAACCCTTAACTCTTTGCTCTGGTTTTTACATAATCCCAATTCACCACATTCCACCAAGCGGCGATATAATCGTCGCGTTTGTTTTTATAGTCAAGGTAGTAGGCGTGCTCCCACACATCTAGGCCCAACAGCGGCTCTGGTAAGCCTTGCATAATCGGTGTGTCTTGATTAGGCGTTGTAATAATATCTAAGTTCGGCTGAAGCCAACACCATCCACTGCCAAATACCCCAAGAGATTTCGTAGTAAATTCGTCTACGAATGCTTGAAATGTGCCATACTTTTCAATAATTTTTTGTGCGAGCTCTCCGGTTGGTTCACCACCTCCATCGGGGCTCATCCACTGCCAAAACAGTGAATGATTGTAGTGTCCGCCGCCGTGGTTGCGCACCGCAGCACGAACGTTTTCTGGCAAACTATCAATACTGCCCAAAAGTTCTTCGAGCGTTTTTGTTTGTAGCTCAGGTGCT
The DNA here is from genome assembly GCA_002455275.1 of Candidatus Saccharibacteria bacterium UBA6664. Lineage (GTDB taxonomy): Bacteria > Patescibacteriota > Saccharimonadia > Saccharimonadales > Saccharimonadaceae > UBA1020. The sequence continues at coordinate 45,362 of DKKO01000005.1, read as the reverse complement.
TGCTCGATAGCTGCATTTAATTTATCTACATATGTTTGATGATGCTTGCTATGGTGCAACCGCATAATATCGGCGCTAATATACTTCCCTAGTGCATCGTAGTCGTAGTTAAGGTTAGGTAATGTAGCCATTAGGACCTCCTTGGTTAGCGGCGAATTACTTCGCTTGCTGCTTTTTCTACCTTGATGTATTCATGAACTTTGTCATTCTTTATGACTGATTTTAGCTGAGCATCAAATTCAGTAAGTGGGATGCGTAAGTAGTTATAGTTGAGCTGCGTATCGCTTTGTGACACGAGCTGAACTAAATAGTAACCATCGCCTGTTGTCGAGCGAATAAAGCCTGATGTTTTGCCGGTTTGTAGCTTCAGTGCGGCCGCACTCAGGCCACCATGGTGGTTTGATTTCGGCACTAACCCTGACGTTCCTACCTGTACTGTGTGGCCTTTCTTTTGCAACTGCTTTGCAAGCTCAGACAATGCGTATTTCTTCTTTAGCATCAATGACTGCGCAAGTTTCTTCGTCGCTATAGCTTTGGTATCTATAGCATAGGCCACCTCTTGGCGAATCAATGACTGGTGCAAGATTTCTCGGTATTCTTCTGGGCTGTAGCCATAGATCTCGTAAGTCGAGGCGTTATATACTTCCTCGGTAATACGTCCACTTGCTGTGTTGAGCATTTGTTCAATCGTCGCCTGTACTTTCGTGTCATCAACCACAATTTTTTTCTGCTTTGCCAAGGCTTCTGCATATGTATCAGCAATCGCGCTATCGAGAGCTTTTCGCTTATAGAACTCTATTTGGCGTTTGCCATCCTCGGTGTCGAGGTTGATGCGTTCTGTATCTTCCAGGTAACGAATAGATGGCGTCAGGCGCATGAGGTAATCGCTGTAGCGTACGTTCGTGCCATCAACACTGGCTACTGGAACGGGTACGATGCGAGTGAGTCGGTAGAAGAAGGTACTGGTTGTTTGTGCTGGGTAAAGCCTCCACCAAGCAATAGCAACCACGACTACTAGGGTGACGAGCGAGATAAGAATCGCATTAATGACGAGCTTGTGCCGCGCATACTGACGCGGGTACTTAAACCGTCGGCCACCAGCTAGCACTTGTTCGCGGTGCTCGGCGACTGTTTCATTCGTAATGCGAGACGGTGCTTCTTCGGCTACTTCTTTTTTACGCCGTTTCAACTGGATCTTCTTCATTTGCCCCCTGCCCATCTAGAGCTTTCAATACTGCATCTTGTAATTTGTTGTACGTCTTATCTGGGTGCTCAACTTTGTGGATTACCAAATCGCCAACGTATGTTTGTATAACTATCGTTCCGTATCCCAAAATTTCACCACTAAACCCAGGTATATTATAGCTTATGTTTTGTATCTTAGATAGGCGTAGTTCCACCACGTCTTTACCAAAAAACCCCTTTTGAGTGACTTGTCGTAGCCGTTCGTTAGTCACGATATACACAGTAAAGTACCACATCATAAAGTGATACGCGAATATAATCAGACCAATGCCGAGACCGATGACCGGCAACAGGAATAGCTCAAGTGTGTTTTGCCAAATAAGTGGCGGAATTGACAGAATGGCAAACGGTATGAGTAAGCCGTAAAACCCTTTACGCATCGCGATGATGTGACGACGAAAGACAAATAAAAGTTCCTCGCCCTGCCGCTGGCCTTCAAACTCAGGATTTTCCATTTCTTCGCGTTGTGCCATTGGTAGTATTATAGCAAATTGGCACATGCTACAATACGGAGGTGTCAGCCTCGGTAGCTCAATTGGATAGAGCAGTTCCGTCCTAAGGAAAAGGTTGCAGGTTCGACTCCTGCCCGGGGTACCATAAAAACCGCCTCTCGATTGAGAGGCGGTTCTTATTAGCGTGTGAATTTCTCGTGCAACGCTTCGTAGTCGAATAGCTCTTCATCGCTAAACCAGTGGGCAATTTCTTGCTCAGCCTCTTCTGGGTCACCAGACGCATGAATAAGGTTTGGGATACCCTTGCCTTCCGCATCAGCGTAGCCATAGCTCATGTGGCTATAATCGCCTCGAATCGTACCTGGCGCTGATGACTTTGGCTCGGTTGTGCCAACTAGCTTTCGCACCAAACTTACGGCTTCTACGCCTTCAAACACCATAGCAATTACAGGACCAGCGCTCATCATATCAAGTGTAATACCGAAGATCTGGTCACCTGCACGTGTTTTTAGCTTACCGATGTCCTCGTAGTGCTTGTAGTAGTGGTCGCGGTCTGGGGCGAGCATTTTAGTCCCCACAATACGCAAACCTACACGTTCAAACCTGGTGAGGATTTCGCCCACTAGTCCACGCTGCATAGAGTCGGGCTTAAACAATACCAATGTTTTTTCAACATTTTTCTTACTCATGATTCTCCTTTTTGGAATTTACTACTGTTATTGTAGCAAAAGAACGCCGATTACGACAGTAGCCAGCGCGATTCGATACCAGCCAAACAGTGCTAGGCCATGCTTGGACAAATAGCTCAGTAACACGTGAATAGCAAGAATCGCGCTAATAAATGCCGCGATGTTTGCGATAATCACCATATCTAGGTGAGCTGCTAAATATGCCCTGTCGCTTGATTTGAGCAGAAGTTTACCGATTAGCCCAAACATGATTGGAATCGAGACCATAAAGCTATACTCAGCGGCTGCTTTTGGCGCCAGCCCCATGATTCGACTCGCCAAGATGGTTGAACCCGAACGTGACACGCCAGGAATAAGCGCAAAGGCTTGCGCTACACCAATGATAAGCGCTCGCTTAGGACTCAGGTCGGTGCCGGTTTCTTTGGCAGATTTTTTTGGCAGTTTATCTACCACCACCATAAGCACACCAACTGAAGCAAGCATCAGCGCGACGACCAGTGGCGTAAGTAGGACCGTGCTGCTTTGGATAAAGTCTGCTAATAGCAGGCCGAGGAGGCCCGCTGGGATGCTGGTAATGAGAATGTTGCGCGCTAATCGGTAGTCTTTTTCGTAAAAAACTCGACGGAACAAATCAACCAATTTAGGCCAGAAATAGATGAGAAGTGCTGCGAGTGTACCAAAATCGAGCGCCTGAATGAGCAAATGATCGGCACTCCCACTAAATAACCATTGGGCTAATACCAAGTGGCCAGAGCTTGACACCGGAATAAATTCGGTGAGTCCTTGCACGACCCCCAAAACAATCGCCTCGAGTACTGTCATACAGCTATTGTACCATTAGCACCATGAATGCGATAAGATAGGATTATGTATACGTCAGAGCTTATTCTCGACTTTATTGAATCACTTGAAGTTGAAGGTGGTCGATCTGCCAAAACCGCTGAGAACTATAAGCTATACCTTGAACGTTTTGTTGAGTTTTCAGATGATATTCAAGTTGGTAATATCTCGACTGAGACTGTCAGAAAGTACCGACTGTGGCTAAATCGTTTCAAAAACGAACAAGATGACGAGCTAGCCCTTATTACCCAAAGCTACCATTTGATTGCACTTCGCGGTTTTTTGAAATATCTCTCGGAACGCAATATTCCTTCATTAAGCCCAGACAAGATCCGATTGCCAAAAGTATCGCGAAAACAAGTGACCTTTCTGCATTTCGATGAAGTAACGCGTTTACTCGATGCGATTGATGTAGACGATGAAGCCGGGCTACGTGACCGTGCCATTCTAGAGCTGCTGTTTTCGAGCGGACTACGTGTATCTGAGCTGGTAAATCTAAATCGCGACCACGTAAACACCAAACGACGTGAATTTATGGTACGTGGTAAAGGACAAAAAGACCGACCAGTGTTTATAAGTTCAGCTGCTGCTGAGCGAGTTGATGAATACCTTGCTTCTCGTCTCGATAACCTTCCCCCACTCTTTTTAAGCTATAGCCGTAATAACCTCTCCAGTCAGTCCGGTGACTATCGTAGGCTATCTGCACGTAGTATTCAACGCATGATTAGTAAGTACGCTCGCCTTGCCGGTATCACCAAACACGTATCGCCCCACACCATGCGGCATAGCTTTGCGACCGACCTACTAATGAATGGCGCCGACTTGCGCTCGGTGCAAAGCATGCTCGGACATAGTAATATCAGCACAACTCAGGTGTACACCCACGTGACGGATGAACACCTTCGTGAAGTGCACGAAAAGTTTCATAGCGACGTTTAGTAGCTTTACTCGGCTTCACAAAGCGAATTGTATGCTGAAGGCTCGTCGGTAATAAAGAAGTTTTTACAGATGTTGTTTTCGACCGATAAAGCGGCATTTGGATAACTCGTTCCAGAACTGTCATCGATAATACTCACCCTGGCTGACACACGGCGGAATAAATCACTAGCCCTTCCGGTAGAGTCGACTCGTGGCTGTACACCGTCAAACGTTACTACATCACCTCCAGGAGGCGCTGCAGAGTATAATTGCACCCTGTAGTGCGCGTTATTGTAGTAAGGCGATAGCTGCAAATACGCGATACGGTTAGCTGGGCTACCTCCTTCCGGTGATGGAATCGCTATTACCGCCTGGCAGTAATAGCCCCCATACGATGCCTGCGGTTGTGGCGATGTATTATCACAACTCACAGGCTGTGGTGAATTAATGCCTGTATCTTGACGAGTATCCTGGGTAGTAAATGAGTTGTCTGGTGAGCTGCCTTCTGAAGGCATGAGAAACAAGGAGCGAGCATTCGCAGAGCCACTGCCACCATCAAAACTATTTAGTGCGATAGGCGTTGCGCCAGTATTGGCATATTGTATGAGCTGCGCTCGCATAAGCGGAGGCTGCAAGGCAGACCATGAGCCTGCGGTCGGCAGTGAGGTATCTGCGGGATACGTTACTGTCGAGCTTGGCGGAACGTCTTCGTTATTAAACCAGGACAGCACAATATACGTAAACGGCGTGCCTCCCGTATCTAAGCTAATGACATCGCTGCCCCAGCCTTCTATCGTACCTTCAACAGAGTCTGTTTCAAGTTCTGCAGTAACACAGGTGTAGGCCTGATTAAGCTCTGGGCTTCCGACCTGGACCTCACCGCCAGCACCAAAGTTTGAAATACCCACGCTTGGATCGCCCAAGAATTCGCACTCACCGCTTTCTATAGCATTACGCAGTGCGCTACAAGAACCGGGAGTCGTTTGCTCGCACTTTCGAAGCTTTATAAGCGCGCGCTTTGCATCTTCCACGCCAGCAAGCGCAGCGTCGTAAGCACTCTGGGACAGATCACTATTGGTCGCTTCTTGTTGTCCCCGCAGCATAATTTGTACAAAGCTGGCAGTTACTACAGTTACTAGAAGAGCGGTAAACACCACGATAAAGATAGATACAGCTCCGCGTTGTCGATTAGTCATAGCTTTAAGAACCTCCTTCGTCTTTCGCACCAGCCCTGGCGGTAAACACTAAATCATTCACTGCACAATATTCATCATCTTTGATAGATAAAATGCCACCGCAACTGCCACCAGTGATTATCTCTTGTGTGTTTGTACCTAGACGAAGCGTAATTTCATAAATGGTTTGGCTTGTGTCTCCTGTGACGGCGTTAGAGACGATATCCAGCTTGTGCACCGCAAGGTCACGATCACTTGCAGAGAGCATGTCTGTCGCCTCTGTATCTGGCACGGCCGGCAGCGTTCCACTGCTTGGGCAGTAGGTACCATCACCGACAAACTTAATAAAGCGAATCTCGTCTTTACCGGTTCCATCCACATATTTATTAAAGCGTGAGGCATTGCCATAATACGCTGGATAGTTCCATGCATACACAACATTGTTCGCACACAACCGCCCGCCAGTGTCGTCACCAACCTGCGCAACAGAGGTAGAACTGCTCTGATTGAGTGTTTGTTGCATATCACTAGCGATTACCTGGCCAGATTGGTTGACCGCTTTTAGTGTAACTCCTTTGTTATAAATGCCATTGATGCGAATGGTGAGCATAGCAATTGCAAGCAGCAGCACAGACACAAATGTCATCGCTAACATTAACTCAACCAAGGTAAATGCTGATTGATTACGCCGGGTCATACAACCTCACGATCGTTTCAAGTCGCATTGGCGTATCGGCCGGCATACCAATACCAAACCAACAAGCTCGAATTCGAAAATCAAATGCAGCTGGTGTTGTACCAGCAGCAGGATATGCCGTTCGTTCAATCCAAATGCCATATGACTGTGGGGTACCAGTATAGTCAACTTGCGCGTAGACTGGCGCACCCGCAGCATTGAGCGACTTAAGCCAGTTTGCGCCAGTCACTCTCGTGGCATTACGAGCATTCATAACAAAAGCTCCCGATACGTCCGTAGGTTGTGCTGGGCATGGGTCACTATTTGATCGTACGGAAGTAGTACTGCCGGTAATATCATTCCAGACTGTCGGGTCAGTCACAGCTGTTTGTTGAGCCGCCCGAAGGGCTTCAGCCTGTGCGTCAATCTGCTGGCGTACCAATGTAATCTCTAAAGCCCGCTGAGCCGCATGAGTACCTTGGTTCATTACCGTAATAACCCCCACTGCAAGCATGCTGAAAATAGTTACCGCTAATAAAACTTCTATCAGAGTGTCGCCTCGGGAACCAGACCCTAGCATGTGTCATCCTCATCAGATAATATTTCTACCGAGCTTTGCGTTGAAGCAAATTTCTTTATCGAGACACCCATGCGACCACCGCTAAACGTTGTACCGGGGTTGAGACAGAGTTGCACATCCTCGCGCTCATTTGCTAAAGCCACCATATCAACCACATTTGGCATGTCGGTTGCATTTGGAAGTACTTGCGTGTATGTGTGGACTGTGCCGGTGAGAGGTGCTCGTACAATCGCAATAGCAATATTTTGCGGTGTTGAGCCTCCGCTACCGTCAACAACCTGTGCTCCCCATGGGATTGCTAACTCGTTTGCAGTAAAACCAAGCGGCAATGTGTTTGAGACACGACTAGGCACTCGACCAATAATTGCTGCGTTATCGCTCGCCGTCACATCATTGACGTTGTCACGGCCGACAATACCAAATACTTCTATGTTATCCCCGTTGGTAATGCGTATATATCGACCCATGATAATACACTGTAACGATTGTCCACGAGCGTCGCTCGGGCCAGTATCACGCACCCCAGCACTATCACACCCTAAGCTGTTTGGACGGCCATTTTCAACGTTATAGACCAAGTTATACTGTTGCTGTAAAAAACCTTGTACTGTGCTCACACTGTCTCTGTAGCGCTGAGTGTTGATAAGAACTGTCCAGCCAGTTAAGAGTGCTACCGCGAGTACAGCAGAAATAGCAAAAAACAGAGTTACTTCGATAATCGTAAATCCAGATGATTTTTGCGTATTCATTTGAGGTTCATTATAGCATAAGCAGAACGGAGGTAAAGCCGTTCATTGCCTCGGTGTAGGCGTCTATTAGCAGATTACCCCATAGCAATGCGATAACGAACCCTGTAATCAACAGCGGGCCAAATGGTATTTGTGTTTTCTTCGACACTTTACCTCTAACCAGGTTTGGCAATACAATTAAGGTACCGATCAGGTTCGCTAAAAAAAGGGCTAAAAATGCAAGCGTCCAGCTGCCTAGTGCAAGCCCTAATGCTAACCCAAGCTTCACATCGCCAAATCCAACCCACCTACCTTTCGATACGTACCACAGTGCCAGATATAAGCCAGATAGTATCAAAACCGCCCCAAGCGTATCTAACGCAGCGAAAATTGGTGTGGGTGCTTCGAGAATACGCATCGCCGCAATTACGCCACTAACGGCAATGAGTGGAAATATTACTCTGTCTGGTAGCAAAAACCACTTGGCGTCGTAAGCAAAGGCGATTACTAGCAGCACGCCAGCCCCGAGCCATAATGCGTACAGCGACGAATCAATCAAGGGGTTTGGTGAGGTCGTGATGCCGTGCGTTCGTAAACCCCAATAGAGAGCAGCCAGTACACCAGCGGTGCCGATTTCAATAAGCGGCTCGAACCAGCCTATTGGCCGTGAACAATACCGACATCGCCCACGCGTACTCAACCAGCTCACGATCGGAACCAAATCATACCATTCAAGCGAATGCTGGCAGTGTAGACAGCGAGAGCGATCATCTGAGAGCCGCGACTGGACAAGTGGCGTCAGTTTTGTAAGTTCTTTTTTTGACACTCGCTCACCAGCGGCTTGATCTTCTATGAGCTGCCTCGCGCGCAACCGCCACACCGTAGCCCCAGCAAATGAACCAAATATCAGACCAATCCAGATAATAAACGCGTATTCCATACTTACTCTACTATAACAAAAGCGGTAGAGCTTATCCTACCGCTTAGTGTTGAATTATTTACTGCTTAGATGTCTTGGCAATAATTGTCGCCATTCTCTACAAATGCGCGTACTGCTGCATCTCGAGGGCCTGCGTCAACAGCATCAGGTCCATCACACTCAGCTTCGGTATAAACGGTTGCAGTGTCTTCTGCTTCATCGCCACTTGATGCACCGTTCTGCACATCAACGCTTGTTACTTGTGATAGTTCATCTAGGTAGCTGTCTAGATCGGCCGATGCTGATGGTAGTTGGTTGCGATTGTTCGAACGGTATGTGTTCACCGCAGAAGCAATTGTACCAACATCATTTTTGCGTGCCGTGTCACGCTGACCGCGCTGCAAAGCAGGCAGAGCAACGAAAATCATCAGGAAGATGAGCGCTGCGATTGCAAGCACCAATACCACCTCGATGATGGTAAAACCGCTAGTTTGTGTACGTTTGTTCATATGTGTTCCACCTTTCATGAACAGTTATCTTACGGGGTATACCGCTTACGGTTATCATACACCTCTACCCTGTTGTTGTCTATAGTTTTTTAACATTAGACGCTAACATTGTTTACTAATCCGTAAATTGGCAACAAAATTGCACCCACAAGACCTCCGGCCACTACAGCCAGTACTACCATAAGGATTGGCTCAATTGCGGTTGAAATCGAACGAATCTCCTCATCAAGCTCGTCTTCGTATACCTGCGCCGCCTTGCCCATCATTTCATCGATTTTCCCTGATTGCTCACCAATATTTATCATTTGTGGCACAAAGGGCAAAATGTAATCTTCTGGCTTAAGTGCCTCCGACAATGCTTTCCCGCCTTTTACTTTTTCTGCCGCACGGTTGATTGATCCAGCAACAATCGTATTGTTCACCGCCTGTGCGCTAATCTTCAACATATCGAGCATTGGGACACCTGTATTCAACAGTGTTTGACCCGTGCGAGCAAAGCGAGCCATGTAGAGCTTACGAAACATTACGCCAAACAACGGTACATTAAGCTTTATACTATCTTTAGCTTTAATACCGCCTTCCGTCTGGAGATATTGTCGAAAGAAGTATACGCCGATTCCCAAAAATATAATAAGTAGCCAGCCAAAGTTGATAATGAAATCTGCAACAAACACCATTATCTGAGTTATAAGAGGCAAGGTTTGGCCTAAATCTTCATACAGCTTCTTTACCTGAGGAACTACCACCACGAGCATGAATACAACTACTCCTAGAATAACCGCCATCACAATGGCTGGGTATACCATAGCCCCTCGAATCTTGCTCATCATTGCCGCATCTTTTTCTTGCTGGATCGCAATGCGCTTCAATGCCTGGTCAAGCGTTCCTGATGCCTCACCAGCTGTCACAAGCGCAAGAAAGACATTGTCAAACACCTCTGTGTGCTGTGAGAATGAATCAGATAGCGACTTACCCCCTTCTACCGCTGCAATAATGTCGTCAATAACAGCTTGCAGCTTTTTGTTTTCAGTTTGGTCATGTACAGTCCGAAGACTCTGCGTTAACGGTAGACCAGCTCCAATAAGCGTTGCCATTTGACGACTAAATACCACCTTATCTTTCGTGGTAATTCGGCCGGTATACTTCGCAAGAAACCCTCCATCGTCACTTGCCTCAGTAATGTTCTGCGGCGTGAAACCTTGCGACAGCAATAGTTTCGCCGCTGCGCTCTCTGTATCGGCCTGCACAGATGCTTTAACAATCTTGCCGGTCGATAGGTCTTTGGCTTCGTAATTAAATCGCTTCACGTCGTGTCTACTAGCCTCTCATTAATCGTTCGAATTCAGTTAGGTCAACGGCGTAGTTACGTGCTTCGTCAAAAGTAATCGTGCCCGCTTGCACAAGGCTTGCCAATGTTCGATCCATCGTTTGCATACCTTGGTCTGCGCCTGTTTGAATCACGGCGTCGAGCTGGTGGCTCTTACCTTCACGAATGATGTTACGTACAGCAGGGTTTGCCACCAACACTTCCGCGGCAACTACTCGACCACCACCGATTGCTGGTACTAGTCGTTGTGAACAGATCGCCATTAGAATGTTTGAAAGCTGCGCACGAATCTGCGGCTGCTGGTGCGGAGGAAACACATCTATCATACGGTCAATACTCTGAGCAGCTGAGTTGGTGTGCAGCGTTGCAAACACCAAGTGTCCGGTTTCAGCAATGGTAATGGCAGCAGAAATGGTTTCAAGGTCACGCATCTCACCAATCAACACGACATCTGGGTCTTGGCGAAGGCTTGAACGCAGCGCAGCTGAGAAACTATAGGTGTCATAGTGCACCTCACGCTGAACGACAACAGATTTTTTACTCTTGTGGGTAAACTCAATCGGGTCTTCGATGGTAATAATGTGATGAGATTTTTCGGTGTTGATTTTATCAACCAAAGCAGCCAGGGTGGTTGACTTACCTGAGCCCGTTGGGCCAGTGACAAGCACGAGGCCACGTGGATATTCAGAGAAGCTGTTTACCACTTGTGGCATGCCGAGTTCCATGATGTTTTTTATCTCATTTGGAATCAAACGAAGTGCGGCAGCCAAGTTACCGCGCTCATGAAATGCGTTCACGCGGAAACGTCCTAAGTTACCAAACGCGAAGCTAAAATCGAATTCTTTGTCTTTTGCTAAAACTTGCTGCTGGTCTTGATCTAAAATTGCAAATACGAGCGATTCTACTTCGGCTTCACCGAGTGCATTATAGCCTGCAATGGGTGCCAAGCTACCGTCAACACGCAGCATTGGAGGTAATCCTACTTGAAGGTGAAGGTCACTCGCGCGTCGCTTAACGACTTCTTCTAGTAGTAGTTCGATTCGTAGCTCTTGACTCATTTCCCACCTCTTCCTTAGGCTGTATCCGCTGCCACGCGGTTTACTTCTTCGATTGTTGTTAATCCACCAAGTGCTTTTAGGTAACCATCTTGTCGCATGGTAATCATACCCTGCTCAATAGCTTTACGCTGAATCTCTGCACTTGTTGCTCGCCTCACAATCAGGTCTTGAATTTCATCGGTAACATCCATTACCTCGTATAAACCTGCTCGGCCCGAGTAACCTCGTGGTGTTTGAGGAGTATCTTTCCCCTTGACTAAAGTATAAGCGTTTTGGCCGGCAAGTGGCAAGTCTTTATATCCTAAGTCTTCGGAAAATTGAGCCACTTGGTCTTTTGTGGTTGGCAATAAGTGACCAACAGTAGCTAATATATTCTGTGTTTCAATCGGTGTCGAGTTATAGGCATCCCGCTTTGGCGCAACGCGCCGAACAAGTCGCTGACCAATAATCGTGTTTACGGTACTGGCGATAAGAAACGGTTCGATACCCATGTCGAGCAGACGTGGCAACACACCAGCCGCAGAGTTAGTGTGCAGTGTGCTGAACACCAAATGTCCCGTTAGTGCAGCCTGCACTGCCAAGTTGGCAGTTTCAGCATCACGAATCTCACCCACCATCACAACGTTCGGGTCTTGACGCAAGATTGAGCGTAGTCCACTCGCGAACGTAAGCCCCACTTCACTATTCACCTGGATTTGGTTTACACCTTCCATCTTGTACTCAACTGGGTCTTCAAGCGTGACGATATTAATACTGTCGTCTTTAATTTCCTTAATAAGTGCATAAAGACTGGTAGATTTACCCGAACCAGTTGGGCCGGATGTCAGAATCATACCGTTTGGTTTTTTCACGCCTTTTCGAATCGCACGCAAAGCACGGCCGGCGTAGCCCATTTCTTCTAAATCAAAGCTATTGCCTGATTTATCAAGCAATCGAATCACGACTTGCTCGCCCCACACTACTGGGCTAATGGCAATACGAAGGTCTACTTCTTTCTCTGATACCTCAATCGCAAATTGACCGTCTTGAGGTGTTCGGTGTTCATCTATCTTCAAGTTGGACAAAATTTTTATACGGCTTACCAGGGCAGGTTCGATCGATTTTGGCAGCTGCATTACCTCACGAAGCACACCATCAACTCGCACGCGAATCTTCAATGCCTTTTCTAGTGGCTCGATGTGGATATCACTTGCTCGAGTCTTCACAGCGTACTCCAAAATAGTGCTCAATGCACGGCTAATCGGAGAATCCTGGACAATCGTTTTGATGTTTGCTTTTTTCTCAGCAACTGAATCTTCTTCTGTTTGAACGGCTGCTTCATCAACCGTCGATAGGTCGGCCTTGTATTGATCAAGAACATGCCTTACACCGGCCTCAGATGCCATGAATACTTTAATTGGCCGCTGTATAAGGTTTGCCAGGTAGTCAACGGCCTGCACGTTGTTGGCGTCAATCATCGCCACAGCAAGACGGTTTTGTACCTCCGCAAGTGGCACTGCCATAAATCGCTCGGCAATATCGGCGGCAAGAAGGTTCAAGATGTTCTCATCAATCAAAGTAGTTCGCAAATTAACGTACGGTACCCCTGATACCTGTGCAAGTGCGTGCGTAAGTAACTCGTCGTCAATCGTGCCCTGTTTGGTAAGCACACTAATGATGGGTTCTTTGGTCTTCTGTGATTCAGCCTGAGATGCTTCAATAACACTTTTCTCAACTAAACCTTCGTCTATGAGCAGGCTAAGTAGCTTTTCTTGTATCTCAGTGGTTAGTAAGGCCATCGCACCTCACCTCCCTAATCATCACTTGTTGACTGTCCGCCAATGGTTACATCAACAGTTGGATTAATCGCATCTTCGTTAAATATTGCCGGGTCTGGTTCTTTTACGTCAGCGCTGTAGCGGTCCATAGTTGGCACCTGCACAGGGTCGTCACTTAGTTGAAGCCCTGGGATAGAGCTTACTGTTGCATATGCCAAACCAACACTAATCGAGGCGATAAGAATGATCATTGCTATGTCAGTCTTCTTCATGGCTTTATACTCTCTTTCTTGAGCTCTACGGTCACTTCAGGCTCAAAGAAGGCGCGTCCTTCAACACTCAAACTAATTGAATCGTTTTGCTGCTCTACGGATAATTGGTAGATATCGATTGCTCTAATCGATCGCTCAATTCGTTTCAACACCTCTTTTAGCGCACTTGCCTTATTGGCCTTCGTAGAAACAGTAAACTGGAATCGAATTTCGTTATCACCTGTGTCACTATCTGTTGAAGCATTATCACCCGTATCGATAGTATCTTCGACGCCAGCAATTGGAGTAACTGTTAGAGCCTCTATCACGACGCCATCTACGTCAAGCAATTTTTGCTGCAATGAGGCCCCGAGCGCTGAAGAGTTTGGCTGTGAGGGCAGTGCATCAAGTACAACCGCTATCGGCTCACTCCCCTCAGACCTGTCGGTATTTAGAAGCGCGCTATTAGTGTTGAGTACCCTTACGTTGTCTTTTAAATCGTTGACGACTGCGTTGTTGTCGCGTAATACGGAAATCGTTTCGTTCTTTGCATTGAGCACTTTTTGGTTGAATACTAGCCGTTGAAAAAGAGATATCGCCAAAACAGCAGCAATCCCCACTACTGCGGCCGCAGCCGCAACCCATAAGAACATCGTGCGACCAGCTTTTTCGATTTGCTGACGCTTACGAAGCGCGACGTCGTTATCGGCCATTACTGGTTACCTCCGTCTTCTGAAGGATTGGTAAATAGGCTCTTTGGCACACCGGTAGCAGAGTCTGTTGCGTTCTGCTTGTCAGGTGCATTAATCTGGCCACGTTCTGAGGTTGGCAGGAATAGCTCTTCTGGGTACGCAAAGCTTAGCGTAAAGCGCAGCACACGGTTACCGTCTGAATCTTCGGCATAGCGACGCTGACCATCGCTAATTTCTGTTGCGATATTAATAGGGTTTTGGATGTCACCACCTTCACTATAGCTAAAGGTAGTTTCAGCGATGGTTTTCTTGAACACTTCGAGGGCTTCGTAACCATTCGAGGCTTCAGCTTCCAACGTAATAGTGCCCTCTTCGGTATCTAGCTTCACGCTCGATATCGCAATGGTATTCTTGCCCTCAGGAACAATTGTTTTGAGTATGTCGAAAATGCGCGATGTTAAGTTTTTCTTGTCATGCATTTGCGTAATATTGTCCATTTGGTTTTGGATGGTCAATGTTTGCGCTAAATCGTCGACTGATTTAAGCTTGGCAGATTCGTTTTTTATCGCCGTATCCGCTAGCGCACCCGCAACAGTTTGCACTACAAATACGTAAAACGCCAGCAACGCAACAGCACCAGCGGTGACAATGGTAATAAGTATCGATAGTGAAATAACGTTCGTACGTACTTTACGTGCTTTCAACAGCTCAAGCTTTACGTCAGGAATTAGGTTTACTTCAATCATGAACCACTCCTTTGAGCGAGCCCCACAACCGTAGCAAACTCATGCATAATCGGAAGCAACTGCTGTTGGTCGGCTTGTGAAACACGTACTTTTTGCCAAGGGTTAGCGGCTTCTGTTCTCACGTCGGTCTTAGCCGAAACATACTCACCAAAACGAGGAATGCTGCTAGCGTAGCCCGCGAGTAAAATGCCTCCCACTGTCGTACTTGCATAGCGAGTTTGGAAAAACTTAACCGATTTAGTAAGTTCACTCGTGAAGTTATCAAGTGTGCTTTCGAGTGCATGAAGCACCTGGCCATCCAAACGGTCTGGTGCAAGGCCAAATTTCAGTACAAACTGCCTGGCTTGGTCTTCTTGTACGTTCAAATTCTGCACAATCGCCTTTAGCAGTGAGCTTAGGCCTACTGGGATTGTTCTTACAAGACGAGGTGAATCACCAAAGGTAATCGCGATGTCTGTCGATAGCTCACCCATATCGACAATTAAACGTGCGTCGGTAATCGTACGTGGAAGCAATGAACGAATCATTGCTATCGGATCTGGTTCGGCGGCAATCACGTTTAACCCAAGGCTCTCGATAAACTCAAGACGATCCTCGGCATAACTTTTTGCCGTACTGGTAAGTAACACTTCTTGCTGTTTTGGATCGTGCAACGATTGGCCAAGTGGCTTCCAGTCTACTTTAGCCTCGTCTACCGACATGGGAATGTACTGGTCTATCTGGTATTTAATCGTGCTTTTTAGGTCGGCCTCGCTCATAGTAGGCACATCAATCACCGTGGTAAATGTCTTTTGAGACGGTAAACCAATCACGACATCACGTAGTTTGATGCCACTTTGCCCTATCGCCGTCATGATAATCTCACCCAAGCGACGTCGAGCTTCTGGAGAGTCTGACGCGGTCGTTTTGTTATCTACCGGCGCGTAGCCGTAGTGAACCAAGTTCCAGGTATCTTGACCGCTTTGAGACAATTGAACAACCCGCACCGCATTGGTACCAATGTCTAGTGCAAAAAAGTCGCCCACGCTTTTTAATATCGCCATATTATCCCTCATTATACATAAGCACTATCAGGTGAGCAAGCGTTAAAATCGTGGTGGCAGTTGTGTGATTCTATCGGTGTTCGCTCGAGGATTACCGCCGGTCGGGTTGCCAAAGGCAGATAAGAAGTTACTAGCACGTAAATTGAATGTCTCTGCCGGTGTCGCGGGATCATCGGTTGGTCCAGATGCAGCCATAGTGCGATAGAGGTAAATAGTTCGCGCGGCAACTGGCCCGTTAAAGCGAAGTGCGTTATCACATCGATCAATCGTTAGGGCTGCTGTGGTCATAGGCGCAAAGCCTGCGACCGAGCTACAAGTACTTATTCTTCCCCTGCTAGGGTCGGAGCTTTTTGCTATTAACCAAGCATCGATTCGAGTCACGGTTGGAGCTATCACAATGTCATCCGCGATAATAATTACCTCTGGGATGCTCGAAATTGTCGCGTAATCGTTTGCGTAGCTAATGTTCCCGTTTATAACAGCCGTGCCTGTCACTACGCAAATATGACGACCAGTGTTACCACAGGTGCCGTTCGGGAAGGTGGTGCCATCACCAAACGTTGCAGCGGTGCTCGTGTTAACTGTTGGGAATGGCACAAAGGCGCCGAAGTTACCCAGCGTTGGTGTATTAGCGAATGTAAGTGTACTCCAGTTGGCAAGCGCCCCACTTGCTCCATTAGCCAGTGAGTTACCTGAACCCATGCCATTCACATCCAGCGTCACCCGTAAACCATACTCAGTCCAACTGCCATATTGGCCAGCCGCTCGTGACGTCACACTAGTATTCGCTTCGCCTCCGGTGACCAAATCGTAGCCAAGTACTTGAATCTTCGGCTTAATACCTACGCGCACACAAGCTGGCTCACCATACCGCCAGTCAGTGCTATCTTCAGCGTAAGGCTGTACAGCCAATGCGAAACAATATTTCGTGCCTACCGTCGCATCGTCAGGTATAGCGTACGTAATTGGCCCATAGGCCGCGCCTGAGGCAAATGTAAACGTAGATGGATTGCCAGGACCAAACGAACCAGTACCAGCGCCTCTTGATACACAACCAAACCCGTAGTAACCACAGGCCCCGCCTGAACCCGTAGAAGCTGGTGGCACCGAACTACCAGATGGCACGATAAATTGCACGAGCTCCCACTGGGTACCACTTGTAGCTATCGATCCACCGTTGTTCACAGATGGCGTCGCAGTTACATTCGCACCCGCTTCAATGCCAATACTTGGGTTGACACTTACTTCTGGAGTTAATTCATAGTTCACACTTCCCGCTATACAAGCTGGTGGTGGCGGAGATGAAACTACCGCACCATCGGCGGCACCGTCCGCAGAACCGTATGTGATCACTAGACGCTGACAATATTGGTCATCCGCATCAAAAGCTGCTGGTAGATTGCCCGTTTTAACATATGAACGAACACCTCCACTTGCAAGCGAGCTAATGTCAGCCTCGTTTGATAAAGTAGTCCACCCTGCCAGGTCGGCCGGACTTGTTCGGTATCGTTCTTCTACACGAACCTGCGCAAAGCCCCTACCGGCCTGGTTAACATTGTGCGGACCAAGATTTGTAGCTCGATGTGTGAATTGATAGGCTGCGCCGCCAGTGCCCACGGCAGCAGAGTTACGTGTCGTCGCCGGCCGGAGTTCCCAGGCGCCAATCACTTCTACGCACACTCGTGGACTCGCAATGGAGCCCGAATCATTGGTAGAGTGAGGAGATACTACTAATCGTTGACAATAAAGGCTGCCCGGGCTTGCGCCACCTGGTATCGTGTAGTCATTCGTACATCCGTTGTCTGTTTGGCCAGCGTTCAGGCCACCCGCTACATCACAGTTCCTTCGTACACCATCACCGGCCTTCACGCCGCCATTCCATTCAGCATAGGCATTAAGACGACGTTCCATATTGCCAGCACCGATGTTTGTAACTCTGTGACGGAACGTTACGGTCTGGCCTGGTCGTGCGGTAGCGCGAACATCAGAAGTGGGGTCGTTTCTAAAAGGAAGCGGGTCAAGACCGGCGAGCCCACCAACTGGGTTTCCACAGGGTATTTCAACCACCGCGACGACCCTTCCACCTTGATGGAATCGCAGCAACGCACGCGAGCCTGAGTTATAACTAGTGAAGAAATCATCGTTGATACTCGGGTCATAAAACGAAATTCGACCATACGCATTTGGGTCGCCATTAACAACGCTCATGGTTACGCTGCTATCACGCAATCGTGCCTCCCAATCATTTACCATCGCCGCACTTGGTGAACGATCCTTCGCCCAACCGCCTGCTGCATCAGCATCAAGCATAAGGTTTACGATAAACGCTGCTCCGACTCGATCTTTGCCTCCACCGCTGAGCTGATTGCGTATAAAGTTAATAAAAGCGTTCTTGCTGGCATAATTACTTGGCTGCAGTGCGTTACGACCAGGTCGGCCAGAAAGTACGTCTCCACCGTAGCCCGAGAACCAACTACCAGTTCTACCCGTGAAGTAGCCCGTTCCTGATAAAGCTGCGGCTGGTTGTGCTTCGTAAAACGATAAAGGAAACGCCATCAACAATGCTAATAGTGGTAGTGTTACGTATCGCTTTAGTGCATGTGTCATTCTTGTGACTCCCTAAGCAAACGTGCCTGCATCATATAGTACGAGTAGTCACTCCGGCCATCATCGAGTGCGGTCTTTTCGCTCATCGAAGCAGCCTTTTCGTAAGCTTCAATTGCCTGCTCGACATCGCCTGCCTGCTCAGCCGCAAATGCCAGCTGCGCATACGTATCAGCAGTCGGCTCTTGCTCTACTGCTTTTTTCGCGTACGATACCGACTCGTCGCCGGCCTCAGGCTGATTAGCATAAAAATTCGAAAGATCACTATAGGCCTTTGCCTTATCTTTGCTCGAAGAAGCAGTATCTAGCTTGGCTTTTAGTGACTTCTCTTCTTTTTGTGCGCTTGTGGCTGAAGTGTCGTTCGTGTCAATCCCATTTGGACCAACCGCTTGATAATACGTCCAAGCCCACAGAGCCACCCCAATCAAAACAAGCACGACAAATACTAGTGGTATCAAAATCTTTTTATTTATATCTGCTAGCGCCATATTATATTTACGAACTTTCGTTTACGCTTATGGTACCACATTATCTCTTGTGGCAAAAGATATTCGCACAAAATATTCGCCTCTGTTACAATAGATACAAATGAGTCTGTCTATCGGTATCGTTGGTCTACCAAACGTCGGGAAATCGACGCTTTTTAATGCGCTCACCGATTCTGAAATCTTGGCTGCCAACTACCCTTTTGCCACCATAGAGCCAAACACAGGTATTGTGCCCGTGCCAGACCCGCGCTTAATCGAACTACAAAAATTATATAGCGCCGAAAAAGTTATTCCAGCAACCGTGACGTTTGTCGACATTGCGGGTCTCGTAGCAGGTGCTTCAAAGGGTGAAGGATTGGGCAATCAATTCCTGGCAAACATCAGGCAGTGTGATGCGATCGTACATGTGGTGCGTGCCTTTGTGAACAACGATATTGTTCATGTGAATGATACCGTCGCACCAGAGGCCGATATGGAAATTATCAACACCGAACTTATGCTTGCCGACCTTCAAACACTTGAAAACCGCATGCCAAAAATCGCTAAAGAAGCCAAGGCAAACCCAAAGAAGCGAGATGAACTTACCTACCTTGAAAGCCTCCAACGCCACCTACTCGAAGGTACCCCGCTTTCGAAATTGCCAAGCCTCAATCACGAATATATCGCCGATCTTCACTTACTCACCGCTAAGCCAGTTATCTACGCATTTAATATAGACGAGCAAACGCTTGCAAACGAGAGCGAGAAATCTGCTTTAGCAAAGCTGGTTGCTCCAGCAAAATCGATCTTTATCTGCGCCAAGTTAGAAGAAGAGTTGCGCGGTCTAGACGATGAAGATACGGCCGAGTTGCTAGGCAGTTACGGCGTAAAAGAGCGTGGGCTTACGCAGCTGATTCACGCCGCCTACGACACGCTTGGCTTGCAAAGTTACCTCACCGCCGGACCAAAAGAAGTTCGTGCCTGGACAATTCACCAAGGTGATACCGCGCCCCAAGCTGCCGGCGTCATTCATACCGATTTTGAAAAAGGTTTTATCGCCGCACAAGTGGTTGCCTACCCCGACCTCATTGCTGCCGGTTCAGAAGCTGCCGCCCGTAGTGTCGGTAAGCTCCGCACAGAGGGCAAAGACTATGTTATGCAGCCAGATGATGTGGTAGAGTTTCGTTTTAACGTAACAAAGTAATCTACGGTGTAGTTAATAAAAACTCGCAGCTGCGAGTTATATTTATGTATCCAAAGTTGAGCTGCCGGCCCCGCCCCACAGCGTGTGGGACGGGGCCGGGGTTCAGGCAGCTCAGCGACGGGCCGCGACCCTCACCGTCTTGTGCAGCACGGTGCGGTCGAGGTCGTAGACGACGCGGTACTTCCCCGCCTTCAGTCGCTTGACCATCGCCGACTTGGCGTGGCCGTCGGCCGCGAAGAGGTTGAAGCGCTTGATGACCTTCTTCCCCTTCATGACCTTGAAGTAGACCCGCACCGACTCGTTGCTGTCGTCGTTGGGGTTCACCACGGTGACGCGGATGCGACCCTCGCCCTTCTTGGTCTTCTTGTTGTCGGCCTTGACGGCCTTCACGAGGACCTTGTTGGGCTTGGAGACGACCGGCGGCGGGTCCACCACCACGGTGCACCCGGTCTCGTCGACCTGGTCGCCAGACGGCGTGTCGGCACAGACGTCGGTGTTGTCACCCACGCCATCGCCGTCCGTGTCGGCCCACTCGGTGGGGTCGTTCGGGAAGGCGTCGACGTCGTCGGTGTACCCGTCGCCGTCGGTGTCGACCGGTGGCTCGCCGGTCTGGCAGGCCTCGAGCATGCCGCTGTCGGTGAACGTGCCACCAAGCGAGCCGTCGGGGTCGCTGTAGTCCCAGACGTCGACCGACCAGGTGTGAGCGACCATCGGATCACCCATCAGCACCTGGTCGTGAAGGAGTTCGCTGAACTCGGACCCACTCACCACCACGTCGTCGACGGTGATGGAGTAGTGGTTGTACTGCCCCGTGCTGTCGTTGGGGGGGCTGTACCCCGTGAGATCGAGGGTGATCCACGGCACGTTGTCGTACGCCCTGCACTCGACCATCAGTGTGCGGTCGTAGACGAGCGTGGGCGACGCGACCGGGGGCGGTGGAGTCGGCTCGGCGGCATGCGCCGGCGAGCCGCCCAGACCGAGGACCAACGTCACCACGAAGGCAACGAGGGCCGTGATGGACCTGCGCATGTGTGTGCCTCAATTCTGCCCTTTCGGGCGTCGATGGATGACGCGAGTACTGGTCGTGCTAAGCTACCTGAAATGTAAATGTGCGGCCGAAGCCACACAAATAAAATCGGTAGCTTGGCCAACCAGACACTCACGTACGGTGAAAAATCGCACGGATGTGCTGTGAGGCAATTATAGCATTTTTAGGTGTAATTGTAAATATGCTTACGTTCAGACATGAAGCGCCCCCGTCAGCGTAAATGCAATACAACGGGGGTTAGAACCTTAACTTCAAGGTCACTTCATCCGCACGGGGCGGGCTTGGCTACGACGTAGCGGTGCTGGAGCCAGCGTCCCCACTCGGACGGCTTGTCCCAGCAGAACTCAAGCACTACACCGCCTCGACCGGTCACCGGAGTGATTCGGTCGTACGGCACAGCCTCGTTGTACCACGTGGGCCTGAGGTTGCCTTCAAACGGCGTGACCTCGTAGCAGGCAGTGGCGTGCTTCTTCGTGCCGAACAGTTGGACGATAGCGCCAACCTGCACGTCACGGCCGAGGCGGTTACCTGAGGCATCTCCATCACTGTAGGTGTGAAGCCCTAGGCGCACGACGCCTTGGTCGTTGGCGCAAGCCAACGCGTTGTCGATCCAACGGGCAGCCGACCATCGCGGATCGAACGTCCCGTTGAACTGTGGCACCGGGTAGCGACCGTCCTGCGTGAGCGGGAGGTTGTCGATCGGCATGTCCAGCTTGAGGCCAGACACCGTGATGCGCACCGGCACGAAGGGCTGCTGCCCTTCGCACACTCGCTGGTGCTTCACTGCCGACGGCGTAGGTATCGGAACCACCGTGCTGTCGCTCGCGGGGAGCGACGTCGGCGGACGCGCGACGTCGGGTTCGCTGGTGAGATAGCTCGACCAGATGATGAACCCTGCGGCCAAGATTGTAGCGACCGCAACCGACGCCCAAAACTCAAACACACCCCAATGGGGTCTTGCGTGTCGAGACATGAGACCCCCTTTCGGGGCTAGAAGTGACGATGTTAAGGCGAGGACAGAGTGCCTCAACCTATATTATAGCATAAATATAAAATAATTTCAATGTATAGAAATGAAGAGAGCCGGCTCCATCACACCTTGGGAGGTGCAGCGGAGCCGGGCTCTCTCACATCAGAGAGGTTGGACACCTGCGAACAGGTGCCGCCTCACATGTGGTACTGGTCAGGCGCGGCGACGAACCAGCTGAACACCGGCCATGTGGATGGCCAGCGCCAAGAGCAGTCCGAGTCCGGCGAGGGCCAGCCACGGGTTGTTGCCCTGCTCCGACACGCTGCTGCCGCCAGGTCCTGCCGGCGGGTTGGGCGGGTTCGGCGGCGGGTTGTGCCCACCGCAGTTCTGCTTCACCGACACCGTGGCGTAGCCGACGTAGGACACGCCGTCCTCCTCGCCGTAGACGGAGACCGCGACCCGCTTGAGGTCCGTCTTGATCGTCACGGTCTGGCCGGCCGGCAGCGGCTTCGAAGCGAAGGACTCGCCTCGCTCGTCGGCCGCGAACTCCACCGTCAGGTCGACGTCGCCGAGGTTGGTGACGCTGACCTTGCCACAGGAGCTGGCGACCGTGAAGTCGGCCGGCTCCTCCGTGATCTGGCACTGCTCGACCGAGAACTCGGTCGAGGCCGTGGTGCCGTCGGAGCCCGTGATGGTGACGGTGTAGTCACCCGGGCCGACCTCGGGCGCGAACGGAGCGGACGAGTTGTCCTCGACGTCCTCCACCGTGCCCTGGTCGACGACCGTGTCGGAACCGCTGACGGTCACGACCCAGTCGTAGCTGACGGCCTCGTTGGTGTCGTCGTCGGTGTTCGTGATCACACCGCTGGCAGCGGTGGTCTCGTTGACGTTGACACAGCCCTCCGCCGTCACGACGACGGTGGGTTCAGCCGACTCAGCCTTGGGTGTGGTGCCGTTCCAGGGGTCGTTGTCGGTCACCGTGGTGCCCGAGTACTTGCCCGCTGCCGTGACCGTGGCCACGTCGGTGTGGGTGGCGTCGTAGCCCAGCGCCGGCAGGGTGCCGGTGCACGGGAACGAGTCACCCACCAGGAACGGACCGCTCCAGGAAGTGCCCGTCGCCGGGCCGCCCAGAGCCGAGAAGTCGCACGACACCCCGGTGAGGGTGCCGGTGCCCGCCGTCGTCTCGTCGGAGACGCTGACGTTCACGAGCTTCTCGTCGCCCGAGTTGGTCACGGTGAAGGTGATCGCCTCGTCGCCCGTGGGGTTGAGCCCCTTGGCCGACTCGTCGAAGTCACCGGCCACCGCGCCGTCGGACGTGGACCACTTCTCGATGTCCACGTCGGGGTACGGCTTGACGCAGCCGAGCTCGTACTGCTCCTCCTCGGTGAGGTCGCGGACCTTCACCCAGTCGGTGTCGTTCTCGACGACCGGATCGCCGTACTCCCACTTCTGCTTGTCGGCGTTCCACACCGGGTAGGACACGAGGTCCCACTCGCGGTGGAACACGCCGTCGCAGTTGGTCTTGTCATCGACCTTGTGGGTGACCTTCGGGTCGGGCTTGGCCTGGCAGCCGGTCTCCAGGAGCGACTGGTCGCCCTGGGCCGGCCACGAGAACGACTGACCACCCTGCTTGTACGAGCCGGCCGGGTAGATGTCCCCGGAGTGCTCGCGGTGACCGACGTAGAACGCGGCCTTGGAGGTGGTCAGCAGGTTGTAGCCGTTGCCCTGGTTGAGGTGGCAGAACGTGATCTTCTCCTCGGAGGTGTTGCACCCCGGGGCGTCGCTCACGACCTGGCGCTCCTCGCCGAACTTGACCCAGGGCTCACCCGGGGTCTCGGTCGTCCAGTTGGCGTCGGTGTTCGTCAGGGACGAGCCGCCGCCTGGCAGGTAGTACTCCCAGTGCGAACCGGTCGAGACCTGCTCGGTCACGCCGTTCTTGACGTACTGGTAGGACTTGGACACCTTGAACAGCATGTCCTCGCCCTGCAGGTAGTCGTTGCTGGTGGCGTTGTGGGGCCCGGACTCGAGCACCGCGACGTCGTCGAACGACCACTGCGTGAGCGGACCGCCCTTCCAGGTCGGAGGCTGGTACCACTCCCAGTCGAAGGTGCCGAAGGGGCGGCTGGAGCCACCCTTGAGACGCTCGCGCACCTCGCCCTTCACCTGCTTCTGGTACTGGTACTTCAGCTTGGAGTCCTCGACGGACTTCTTGTACTTGAACTGCGTGATGACGCAGTCCGGGTCGCCGCCACCGGAACCGGTGGCGCCGGCGTTCAGCGTGGGCACGAAGAACGCGCCGACGCCGAACAACACGGCGAGGACTGCGACGAGGATTCGTCGCAGGGTGAAGCGGGACATGAGCGTCCCCTTTCTGTCGGTTGACACTGAGTCAGGTACGTGGAGGTTGATGTCTAGCGCCTGATGCCTGATCATAGTTATACTGATGTGAAAGAGCGTACGGCCATACTGCCGTACTCGGTATACGAAAGTCGTACACTCTTTCCTCGCAGCATAGCTATGACCAGGCACCAAGCATCAGTCACCGCATACATGACACAGTAACCAGCTCGGTACTGGCTAACCTCATTATACCACAAAAACAATAAAATGTAAATGCTTTTAGTCAAGTGAAAACGCGGCGGTGCGGGGCTCCCGTGCAGTTGCCTGCCAGAAGCCGCGCACCCCGCGTCGTGGATCCGTGAAGTGGATCAATCTACGGCACCCGCGAGAAGCACTGCTTCTCCACGGTCGCCTTCGGATGAGCGCCTTCGGTGAGCTCCAGGTAGACGAAGCTCGCGCTCAGGTCGGACTCCACCCTGGCCTTGCGGCCGACGGCGAAGTAGTACTCGACCAGCCGACGACTCACCCGCGAGCCGTCGTCGTAGCGATCGCGCCCGCTCTTCAGGCGAAGGCTGAACGCGCCGAACGACTTGATGCGCTCCCCCTTGCGCACCGTCGCCCGAACGATGAACATCTTGTCCTGCCCCTTCGGGCAGAGGACGTTCGTGCCGGGCTCCTTCTTGGTGAGGTAGACGACCTGGGGGTTGGTCTGGTCGCCACCATCGGCCGAAGCCGGCGAGCTGAACGAAGTGCCCGCCATCGCGAAAGTCGCGACCACGAGAACGACGAGCCTGCGGAACAACATGATGCCTCCTTGGGCGTCGGTACAAGGCCACCTGGTGGTAGCCTCAATTGTATTATATCACTTATGCTTGTAAAAGTCAATGTTAGAGGCGTTTTAGAAGGTAGAATCGCTCTCTGTTACCCTTGCTACCCGCTACTTCACTATCATGCTTATCAACCACGACAAACCACTGTCGCACCCAGGTTTCAAAATCTTTTAAAATTTGTCGCCGAACTGAATCGTTTTTAATAATGCCCTTATTTACCTGGTGTTTGCCGGCCTCAAACTGGGGCTTTAACATGGCTACTACCTGGGTGTTTTTTGTACACAAGCTGGCGATATGCGGCAGTATTTCGCGCAGGCTGATAAAGCTAACGTCCATAACTACGATGTCAGGTAATTGGTTTAGTTGTATCGCCTTTTCGCCAACAGAATTTTCCAAAACGGCTTCGCGCCGCGCATCTGTTGAGCCCGCATCAGCAGATGCTCGGGCTGCAGATGTTTTTGAAAATTCGTTAGCGAGCGGCTCGACGGCGCCAGCCGAGTAATGCTTTGTAGCCTCTTCTGAGCGAGGGTTAAAGCGTAGAGCAGCCCCGTCTTCTCCTGACTCGTGTTCAAGAGAAGTCAGGCGCGTAACGCCCTCCGATGAAGATGGCTGCAAAGGGTTACTCGGACTATGGACATCGCGAATATCCGTCTTTTCATGCAGCTCAATACGTGAATCACTGTGCAAGCTGGGGTGGAGCTGATCGGTACCGACATCAACTGCGACGACTTTTTTCGCTCCATGCTGCAGCGCGTAATCTGTAAAGCCACCGGTACTGCTGCCAACGTCGAGCACCACCGCGTCTCGAAAATCAACCCGTAACTTCTTGGCCACACTGGCTAACTTAAGCCCGGCTCGACTGACATACTGCTCGGTAGCAGCGAGTTTCAGTACATCTGTTTCCTGCACCATCTGCCCAGATTTGCGCGCTGGCTGCCCGTTCACGCTTACCTTACCTAGCCCAATCCAACTTTCGGCCTGTGAACGACTGCGCACGAGCCCACGCGCCACTAACGCTTGGTCGAGACGTTGTTTCATTAATACATTATCCTTTCGAGTTCGCGCGTAATTGAGGCAATGCGCGCATAGCCACCGGCGCCTCTGGTCATAATCACCACTACGTATGTGCCTTTCGGGTGGTGAACGATGGCCGAATCGTGCACATAATCCCACAAAAAGCCTACTTTATCTTGCACTGTGCCAGCGCTGCCTGTTGGCACCCCATAGCGATATGGGTGCACGCTGAGCGAGTGAAGCAACCGTGTTCGCTGCGCACCACTTACTAAACTACTGTTGTTTAAGCCTATCATAAATTTTCGTAGGTCGTTGGCCGTTGTGTGTACGGCTTCTGGGTTGGTGAAGCTCGTGCCAGTGCTAAAGCCATTTTTATACACAAAGTTATTCATATTATTTCGGCCATACGATTCGAGCCAAGCCACGGCGCAAGGGTTGGTACTGGCAATCGTCATGCGATCAAAACACTCTGAGACATTCGTATCGAGCCATGGGTCACTCCACTTTATCTTGCCTTTATTCATCTGGTCAAATAGCCACAGTGCTACGTACAATTTATAGGTACTAGCACTCGGAATACTCTCGCTACTGCGCCCGCTAGCCGACCAATTATTGCCACCAATTTGCTGCAACGCTATCCGAACGTTTTCGCTCGACGTAGTGTAGGCCACATAGGCGCGTAGGCCAGCTTGGCTGTGAGAATACGTTCGGTTGTAGACAGTGCTCGGACTCACCGGCGCCATTATTACGTCCATTACCACCCCTGTTTCAGTGCTGTTGAGGGCGTTGACCAGCTTCGTCTCTAGATCGCTGCTAGAGATAGCGCTGCCATCTTTGCCCGCGGTGCGATAAATTTCGCGACCATCCCTTAGAGATACACTAATGGGCTTCGCCGCAATGGCCACTTTGCCATTGAGCGATGAAATGTAACGGCGAATCCCCGCTTTATTCAGCGCGAGAGTCGTTGAGCCGTCTTTTTGCTTCAAGGTGAGCCACGAGGTAACAGTTTTTTTACTAGGAGTAACTTGTTCACCGCTCGGAAGTGTTAGCGTGTACGTTCGGGCAATTTTTGCCTCGGCCTCGTGGCGAACATCGCTAATTGAAGCGTCTTCCACGCTCGGTTTCGCTACGGTTGATGCAACACGAAGCTGCGTGTGTTTTGGTGAAAACGTATGAGAAGAAATAGCTTTTGCCACGCTTTCAGAACTCACCGCTTGGCCGTCTTTTGCCTCTGTTACTACAAGCTCTCCGCTCTTTAGTGCAAGGTCTGCGTTTACTGGCGCTGCCGATAGTTTTTCGGCGATAATTTGAGCGTTTTTTTCAAGAACCGCTTTGTTAAATGAGACCCTATAGGTAGTAACGGCTGGACGCTGCCACCACAGTGAAAATGGAATTGCTCGTTGCCACACGGGGTAATCGGTGAGCTTTTTTGCCATTGCCTCGCTGTTGATACTAGCACCAGCACTGGCGAGCGTTTGGCTGTATGATGTCGATGAAGTACTAACCTCAAACGTTTCGGCCTCAAATTGCTTTTGAATTGTACCTGTCAGCGCCAGGCGAGTTTGACCCGCTACCTTTTTGTCGTACAGACGAGCGTTTGGCAATGCACTGTCGTACGGATAAAACAGCTGAAAAATAACCTGTATCCACAAGAGGCCAAGTACGATTAAGACTGGGATATGTTTGTGTTTTAATAGCCACGATGCATGCTCATGGTGTGCCATAGGACTATTGTAGCACTTACAAGAGACCGACTGCGCCGATGACGCGAATTGTTCGCTTCGGTGTACGCTCACCCTCAACCGCATTGCCTTCAACAAGCGCGATGCTATCTACCAAAAGTCGATCACCAACGGCAAATGGTAGCTCTGGCGTAGGGGTAACGTGAGCAAGATAGCCACCCTGATTGTACTCTGGGTAGGCAAAACTAATGCCGCCATATTCTTCAGTAAAACCTTCTGCCAATTCCATGTGCAACGCGAACAAATCGGTCGATGAAGATACGGCTACCGATGCCGTTTGGCCTTCTTTGCCAAGCTGTTTTGGGGCTTCACCCATAAGTTCAAACGGTTCTTGTAGCAAAAGTAGCCGCCTGGCCGTGCGCATCAAATCACAGGCTTGCTCGGCTCGGTGCGGTTTATCAAAACGAAACCACGGCAATGCGTTGAAATGTGAAGGTAGAGGGCCTTGATAATCCGAATGTTTGGCCGCCTCACCAAATACTGCCATAAGCGCATAGTGTGATTGTGGTGGCTGATTGTGCGACATAACTGCCTATTTTTTACGTTCGCGGTACTCGCCTGTGGTGGTGTCAACGCTTACCACATCGCCAGTTTTAATAAATGCTGGTACGCGGATTTTGATACCAGTTTCAAGCGTGGCATCTTTCATCACCGCACCAGAGGTATCACCCTTTACTACGTCTTCAGCGTAGCTAACTTCAAGGTAAAGATTCTTCGGAAGTTCGACATTAATCACCTTGCTACCAAAAAATTGAAGCTGCAAGTTGTCACCTTCCTTCAGGTAATCAGTGGCGCTATCGACAGTCTCACGCGATAGTTCGTACTGTTCAAAACTTTCAGGATCCATAAAGTAAAACGTGTCGCCATCGTTGTACAAATACTGTACTGGTTTGCTGGTTACTTCGGCTTGTTCAATCTTGTCGGCGCCTTTGAAGGTTTTCGGAATGACGCTGCCATCTAGTAGGTTTTTCAGGCGAACATTTACAATGCTCCCGCCACGTCCCATGACCTTTTGGCCATAGTCAACAACACGGTATGGTGTGCCGTCTATTTGGCACACGGTGCCTTTTTTCAAATCGGTTGGTTGATACATTACTCGTTTTCTCCTCTGTTTCGCAAGCGTTTTGCAGCAAGAGCACCAGCGGCTGCTACAAGGCCAGCAACTGTCAAGCTAAGCACTATTTGGTTCGTTCGGTCGTCAGAAGCATCATCCGGGTGTTTCTCGGGTGTAGCTGGTGACTGGTTAGCTTCGCCTTTTGGCTGCCTGTCTTCGTCTCGCTCGGACATAATACTACTAGTTTGATGTTACGAATGGTAGTAGCGCAAGGTGACGGGCACGCTTAATAGCGGTTGCTAATTGGCGCTGCTGTTTTAGGCTCAAACCTGTTTTTGAAATAGGTTCAATTTGACCATAGGCGTTGATGTAACGCTGCAGGGTTTTTACGTCTTTGTAATCAAAATACGTCGTAACGTCTTTTTTAAATCTTTTTGGTGACACGATAGTTTACTCCTTATATAACAAATTTATGGTGGTGTGAACAAGTGCTTCGAGTGCGTGAATTTCGAGGCAAAACGGCGGATTCGACCGATGTGTATTCAACATACACAGAGGGAGAAACGTAATGTTTTAACGACGAAAGGTGCGTGCTTGATGCGCTTGACTAGAATGGTATTTCTGAAAGATCAATAGGTTTGTCATCGATGTCTTCAATCACAACATCGTTTGACTTCTTGTTTGCTGGGGCACTTGAACGTGGTGCGCTGCCGCCAGATTGGCCATCACTTGGGCCATCAAGGAAAGTTACATCGGTAGCAACTACCTCTATTCGGGTGCGTTTTTTGCCAGTTTCTTTGTCGTCCCAGCTGTCTTGACGAAGACGACCCTGCACGAGGCAGCGACGACCTTTGGTAAGGTACTGGTTTACCAGTTCACCAAGTTTTTCCCATGCAGTGACATCGAAAAAATCTGCTTGGTCGTCTTGGCCTCCGCGGTCTACAGCAATGCTGAAGCTCGCGATGGTTTTACCAGTTGTGGTGGTGCGCATCTCTGGGTCGCGGGTAAGGCGTCCCATCAATATTACTTGGTTGATGCTGCGTGCCATATGCCCTACTCCTCCTCGCCGTCTTCTGGCTGATCTTTCTTAGCGGCTGCTAATTTTGCGCGTTCTTTGTCGTCGGTTTTTACCAACAAGTAGCGAACGACGTCGTCTGAAATGTTCAATGCATTGCTAATTTTAAGCGGTGCGTCAGCAGGAAGCTGTACGTCAAATGATACATACACAGCAAAATCTTGCTTCTTAATTCGATATGCCAGGCGCTTTTTGCCCCAGTTATCTTCTTTTGTAACGCTACCACCGGCGCTCTTTACTAGGTCACGCAAGCGACCAAGTGGCTTTTCTAGATCTGCTTCGAGATCTGGGTGAATAAGAACAGTTAGTTCGTATTCCATATAGACTCCTCCTTTGGAATCGGGCTGCTTTGTGCAGCCGATGCTTACACTGTTGCATGTAAGCTTAGGTTTATAACAGATGTAATTATAGTGTATTTTATATAAAATGTCCAGCCCTGCTGGGCTGGATTACTTGATTCTGCAGGTAGCACCTTATCGTCGTGCGTATGCTTCAATGATTGCTTTATTAGCAAGACTGTAGGGTACGTCGCGGTCGGCGTGAAGCTGCTCAAGGGCAATATAGGCATCTCGTACATCGGTGGCTTCATTCAATAATCGATCGGTCTCACTACCACCAAGCATACCTTGTGCCTGCAAATCTGCTGCGCGATTTTGCTCATCACTACGTGCTCGTACAATACCTGCTGTCACGAGCGAGGTGCCAAACAGCTCACCCATTGATGCTTCAGCGGCTTCAGGACGCTCCTCGACGGGACGAAAATGAGTAATTCCCGCGGCTAACGGCGCGCGGTCGTACACATGGTAGTCTCCTCTATCATTCAGCTTGAAGATTTTTTGGCCATCTGGGCTTGTTTCTTGAACGCTATAGTTCACCCGCCCATCGGGATAGGTCAATACATAGTATTTGTAGGCTAAATACTGATTGTCGCTGTCTCGTGTGCCCCAACAGTGAAGTACCGTGCCATCGTCTAGCTCACGTCGCGTGGCTCTGTCTTTGTATAGCTGGGCCAAATAGACAATTTCGTTGATAACGGTTTCACCGATTCTATCACCAAGCAGGTGCTCTAACAGCCGTTGTTTTTCATCGAGCAGAATTGCTTTTTCATCTGTAGAAACATGCTCGAGTTCAACCTCGAGCGCGGCAAGTTCATCAGCAAGCGGTGCCATTTGTTCAGGTGGTAGTACATCGTGGCTACCATCAGCAGTAAGTGGTTTTTCTATTGTGACTGTCATATCCTGAACCGTGTGTGTTTTAATATGGGTTCTGCTACCGGTATACGCTTATCCTTAAAATATGTCAAGTTTCCCTAGCCTTAGTCTCGTGATTACCATGACAGACCACTTGACCACTTTCGGTGTGCTCATAAATGTAGCACACCTCGCGTTTCGCTTTTAGTCTGTCTTAGGCAACCACGAGCCTAGGCTAGGCATCTTCGTCTGAGCTGCCGTACACATCGTCAAGGCTACTGATGAGTACTTCACGGGGTCGAGAGCCATCGGCAGCGCCAATGACACCCTGTTCTTCCATTTCTTCGATAATACGCGCAGCGCGGGCATAGCCAATGCGCAGGCGTCGTTGCAATAGGCTGGTGCTTGCCTTGCCGCTTTCTACCACTACCCTTAGGGCGTCTTTGTACATGTCGTCACCACCCTCGTGATCGAAGTCCATCACCACGCCACCCTTGCCATTAAGCTGTACTGGTTGGCTTACTACTTCGTCGTTGTATTGTGGAGCACTTTGCATGCGCAAGTGGTCGGTAATTTTGCTGACTTCTTCATCCATCACCCACGCACCCTGTATACGGCGAGGTTTTGGCATTTCAGCAGTTTTGAGCAACATGTCTCCTTGGCCAAGCAGTTTTTCCGCACCAACTTGATCGAGAATGGTGCGGCTGTCTACCTGACTCGCCACCGTAAAGGCGATGCGAGCTGGAATGTTAGCCTTAATTAGGCCGGTGATAACATCTACCGATGGACGCTGAGTAGCGAGCACCAAGTGAATACCTACGGCACGAGCCTTCTGCGCCAACCGTACCACGAGCGCTTCAACATCGCGAGCTGCTACCATCATCAAATCTGCCAACTCATCAATTACAATCACGATGTATGGCATCGCCCCGTCGTCAACGCGCTGCTCGTTGCCATCTTCGTCTTGTACTGAAATCTTGCGGCCACCACTTTGTACTTTTTGGTTGTAGCTTTTAATATCGCGTAATTTCTCTTCGGCGAGAAGCTTGTAGCGGCGCTCCATCTCGTTTACCGCCCACTTCAGTGCGCTAATGGTTTTCTCTGGTTCAGTAATAACTGGGGTCAGAAGGTGCGGGATATCTTCGTAGGGTGCCATTTCTACTTGTTTCGGGTCTACCAAAATCAGCTTCATTTCGCTTGGGCTATTGCGATACAGCAAGCTCGAAAGCAGCGTATTTATCATAACCGACTTACCACTTCCAGTTTGACCAGCAATCAACACGTGCGGCATTTTATTAAGATGTCCAATAACTGCCTCACCAGAAATATCGCGACCAATTGCAAAGCTGAGCGGCTCGTGCGCTGCTTCCCATTGTTTACTTTCTAAGATGCCGCGAATACGCACATCGGCCGCCTTGCGGTTTGGTACTTCAATACCAACTGCTCGCTGGCCAGGAATCGGCGCTTCGATACGCAAACTTTGCGCAGCCAAGTTCAACGCGATGTTGGTTTCCAGCGCGGTAATACGCGTGAGCTTCACACCACTTGGTGGTTTTAAGGTATATTGAGTTACTTTCGGCCCAATATTAGCGCCTTCCATATCAACATCAATGCTAAATTCGCCTAGGGTTTCTTTAATGATTTGTGCATTATGCTGCACATCACCCGCATCGGCCGGGCTTTGCTTTTTCTCTAGTAAATCGAGGCTTGGTGCTTTCCAGTTTGGATCAGCCGCGGTTACCAATGCCGCCCGCTCTTCGGCTGCTTTATCTTGCTGGATACTGCCTTTTAAGCTAGAAAGTTTGGCGGCGCGCTTGCTTTCACTCGGATCGAGCGTTGGCACGCCAGCGTTGAGTTTGAAATCAGCCGATACACCACTATGCGCATCTGCCTCAGCAGCTTTTCGCATGACACCGACATTACTAGCCTGTTCGTCATCAAGGCTACCGCGTCGAATGAGTGCCCACAGTTTTCGAATAATATCAAATGGCGACAAACGTAGGACGAATAGTGTCGTAAGGGCAATAAGTAGCACGTACAGGAATATTGCGACGCCAGCGTCTACTAAGGCAAGCATGCCGCTGTTTATCGTGTCTCCTACGAAGCCACCGGTAGAGGTTGTCGCTAGGTCATCTTTTTGCAACAAACCAAAGAGGCCAGAAAACCATACCACCACCATGGCGGCGGCGAACTTCATGACAAAAGGCAGCCTGTTTTCTTCGCTACGAAATATCTCGACAGCGATGTAGCCAAGGAGTAGTGGCAATATATATACCGCGTAACCTATAGTAGCGAGACTTGCCTGCTGCAACCACTCAAGTACTGGCCCGCCAATGCCAAACCACGCAACAACGAGCAGAATAGACACAGCGATAAGGAATATCGCCCATACTTGGCTCCAGAATCCATCTGGAAGCGTATGCTGCGGAACGCTTTTTAGCGCTGCCTTACTCTTCTTGCTGGTACGTTTTTTTCTTTTAGCCATAACTGTTTTTATTGTACTATAGGTTTACTCTATTATTGTAGCACAAATTACTACAAAAATCAAGTTTCGTGGCCGTGGCTATCCACTTTAGTAGCCGCGGCTATCGAAACGAGGCTTTGGCTGGTTCGCTTCAGTGTCGGGTACTTGGCGTGGTGGGAATTTCTTTGGTGCTGGACGTTTGAACTGAGGTTGCTGCTGAGGCTGTTCTGCCTGCTTTGGCTGGTTCGCTTGGGCCGGCTGGCCACCGCCACCAATTTCATTGATTACCGGAATAACGATCGGTGTACGACGTGTTTGGTCGTACAAAATGTGCGTGATTTCGTCTTTGATTTCTTTCTTTACTTGGTCGATATCAATCTTTTTACCGCTAAATCCGCGAGCAACTTTTTGCTTCAAGTACTGACGTATCAAGCCCATAAGTTCTTCGCTGTCGCGTAGGTAGATAAATCCACGAGATATGATGTCAGGACTAGTGAGTAAGCGACCGGTGCCTCGTTGCACCGTAAGTACTACTACAAACATACCCTCGTTGGCCATATGAATGCGGTCTTTTAGTACCACTTCGCTCACCACCGCCCCACTATCGTCGTACATGATACCACCCACTGGTATACGGCCGGCTTTACGAGCACCAGCGGCGGTGATTTCGACGATATCACCAGCATCACAGACAAATATATTAGAGCGAGGTATGCCTGCTTCTTTTTCAGCTAGACGAGCATTGTGGACCAACATGTGGAATTCACCGTGAATTGGTAAATAGTACGTAGGGTTTAGCGCATTAATAAGCTTCACGTGGTCGTCGTAATAACCGTGACCAGACAAGTGAAGCGGGCCGACACCAGTAAGGTGTGTTTTGCCGTTTTGAATTACTTCACTACCCTCACGCATCAGGCCGTCAACGGTGCGTACCACGTATTTTTCGTTACCCGGAATTGGGTTTGAGCTAAATACCACTACATCACTATTCTTAATCTTGATGTGCTTGTGGGCACCTGAAGCCATACGGTTGAGCACAGCGTTAAACTCACCCTGGCTACCAGTACAAATAATCGTGATTTTGCCGTCTGGCATCTTCACGAGATCTTCCATCTTTACCACGGTATCTTTTGGCACCTTAATCGCGCCAGCTCTTAGGGCAACTTCGAGGTTTTGGATCATACTGTAGCCGGCAAAGGCAACCTTTCGGCCATGTTTTTGCGCTTCTTCCAGCATTACCTGAATACGGTGGAGCTGGCTGCTAAATGAACTCATGATAAGCCGAGAATTCGGATACATTTCCATGACTTCACCAATACTGTGCTGAATATCGCGCTCTCCGTGGGTGTGCGTACCGTCACTTTCACAGTTGGTACTTTCGTTCATGAAGAGCAAAATGCCTTCTTTGGTAGCAATTTCGGTAAGGCGTTCAAGGTCAAATTTCACACCATCGACTGGATTCTCTTCAAAACGCCAGTCACCACTATCCACCAACACGCCAAGTGGCGTACGAATTACGACAGCAGTTGCATCTGGAATAGAGTGGTTTACACGCACGAGCTCAATACTAAAGCTATCGCCTAGCTGTACACGCTCATGAGTTTCCGGGTTTAATTCAAAATATTGTGGTTCATAGCCACTCATACTCTCTTCCATAGTGCGCTTAAGCATCCCAACAGTAAATTTACTGCCGTATACCGGCGCTGGAATCTTATGAATAAGGTGGCGGAACGCACCAATGTGGTCGAGGTGTCCGTGGGTAAATACATGCCCCCGAATTTTGTGCTTGTTCTCTTCTAGCCAAGTGATGTCAGGTGTAATGTAGTTGATGCCTGGGTAGTCAGAACCTGGGAACAAAAAGCCCATATCAATAACAATAATGTCGTTATCGTATTCGATAGCCATCATGTTTTTACCAATGCCCATTTCACCAAGTCCACCGATCGGGATCACCCGAAGCTTTGGCCCGTTGATGCGAGGCTGTTTCTTCTGATCAGCCAAGCTAAACTGGCGGCCATCGTAGCCGTTGTACATGCTTTTATTGACCGGAATATTGATGATGTGCTGGCTGGCGCGCAAATTCACGTCTTCGCTAGTACGGCGCTGCGCACGAAATACCTCACCGCGGCGAGTGCTCGTGTTGTTTAGCACGGTATTATCCGATTTTTTCTTTTGGTTGTTCGGCCGCTTGCTCATGTCATCAGCTTGCGGCTTCGCGAGTCGTCGTTGACCCATAGAATATGTTTCTCCTTTTTGAGATGGTTTTTATCATTAATTTCGATAGTAAAACTCAGAGACAAGGGGTCGAGTGACAGTTAGTTTCCCTTTCAAGTTCCTACTATTATAGCAAACTCGGCCTCTTTAGGCAAGTGTATCAGGAGCATCGAGGCAAGTTGCCAGCAATTCTTTCGCGTCCTTTATGTAATCGTCGCGTTCTCGGTCGCGAAATGCATCGCTAATAATTCCAATCGAGCGGTTGATCAGCGCTATACGAAACTTCTCGATAAATAACCACTTGTTCATACCCGACGCCTCTAAGTAATGGTTGACCAGGCTTTTTGCCGCTTCTTTGCTGTGAAACATAGTGTAGAGCCGGCCATAGCCGTAGGCGATATCATTGAATCGAGGCAAGTCTACACCCGAGCGTTCGCCATCGTAGATTATCCAGCTGTCGCCATCGGCGAAAATCTGCCATGGAGTAAGATCCCCGTGCTGCATAATCGTCGTAATTTGTGGAATCGACTCGGTCATTACGACCGTCGCATCGTTATAACGCTCAACTTGAGTAATGTTATCGCCTAGCCATTTACGCCAAATACTGTCGAAATCTTGCGTGCGTGATAACCTACCTTCAATCGAATCTGGCCGCCAGCTTTGAGCGCATTCATCAAGTGTATGCAGCATGCCCGCGTAGCGCTTCATGTGGGCCTGCCAAGTAGCGACATCGTGGCGCTCTACAAGTAGTGGTGCATCGATGTAGCGAAATACTAATGTGTGGTCACTAATGTAATCAATAATTTCTGGACCCTTTAAGTGTTCGTCGTGTTTTGTTTCAGCGACGTATTGCATAAATTTTGCCCATTCAACTTCGCGGTGCAAGCCTTCGCGCTCCTGCTTGTTGTCGGCGTGTTTTACAAAGAACCACTCGCCTGATTTTTTCGCCTTTGCATAGCGATAGCGATTATTCATACCGTGATCATTTACCAGCACTTCATGATCATCGAAATAGTGGAGAACTTTTGAAAAATCTTCAGTCATTACACCTAGTATATATGCTTACGCCGGCTTATTCGTCATAAATTAGTGGGTCGAGTAGGCTTTTTAGCCGTTGATTAACGTTGCGGCTAGCCTGAGACGAATACACCGAGGCTGGTGCGGTAAACAAGTGAGTGACGATGCTCCCCCCTTGAGCCAGCAACAGTAGTCCAATTAGTCCAATTGTAGCGGAAAGAGCTTTATAGCGAATAATCAACGGCCATAGAACGTAGAGTACCGCTGTAAAATAAATGGGCAATATCGGCACTAAATAGCGAGCACGAATGGCACCTGGTATTCCATACTCGGTGTACACACCATACTCTTTCACGATAAGAAGAGCGACGTACACGATTGATATACCAAGCAAAAATCTAAGACCTTCGTGCTGCCAGATTCGTCGCCAACCTACCGCTAATATTGCCATTGATGAAACCGCTCCAAGTAGATACAATGCGGCAACTATATCAAGGCGGGACGAACTGCCTCGTTCTATCAAATTCGTAGACGTATCGGCCATTTTTGGTACCCAGAAACGAACAATGTATGCTGGCAAACTCAGCGGCTCAAACGAAGCTTCTTTTGCAGCCAACGTGCGCTGGTAATTAGCATAATCTGCAAACTTCATGCAGCGTTCGTGGCTTAGCACCACGTCGCAACTTGGGTTTGGTTTGCCATATACAATCATGTTTTGGATTGGTCGTTCAATACACAATATCGCCGCTATAAGTAGCCCAACCAATAAAGCAATTTGAAGTGGCCGGCGTAATGCTTTAAATGAGCTCATAG
This sequence comes from Candidatus Saccharibacteria bacterium UBA6664, assembly GCA_002455275.1. Classification (GTDB taxonomy): domain Bacteria; phylum Patescibacteriota; class Saccharimonadia; order Saccharimonadales; family Saccharimonadaceae; genus UBA1020. Next base: position 7,711 of record DKKO01000005.1, on the reverse strand, counting down.
CACGAGAAATGTACTTTTTGCCATGCTGTCGCCACAGGTTGTATGCGAGTAATACAACAAGCGGCGCAACTAATGCTAATGCGGACCATTTTACGAGCACCAACACTACTACGGTTATCAGTATTATGGCTACGTCGTCTGCGCGAACACGTGTTTCATACAGCATATTCACACTTTTTAGCAGCAAAAAGCCAAACAGTGCGAAGGCAAGATTATCGTAGTTGTACATGCCAGCGAGTAGCCCAGCCGCAGGTGTGAGCACAAATGCCAGTAAAACGACATGTACTAGCGCTGAAGGCACATCATTTAGGCGAAGCAACACTTTTCGGTAGTATACTAACCCAATTACGAAAAATACTATCATCAAAAGTCGTAAGCCGAAAAGTTGCATACTTGGATCACTCGTTACAGTCTGTAGTCCACGCAGTGGCCAACTCATTAAATAGTAAAACAAATACGATCCGCTGCGAGCCACCTGCCCTGCCTTGTCCCATGATTCTGGCTGGCTATCAAAAAACGGTGTGATTTGCTGCGTGAATAATTCTGTTGTGCGGAAATGTTTTGACTCGTCATTCACCCATGGCGAAAAGCTACTGGCGTACCAAAGTGCTTGGAGTATGGTGAAAGCGATTATGACGTCGAAGAATCGTTTGCTCGATAGTGCTCGCTGGAGTTTATGTAGAATGCCCCTAAGTTTTGCGTTCATAGTTTTTTCAGTATTTCTGGAACATTCAAAAAATCTTCCATCAGAGTCGAGCGCATACCGCCGTTGTACAGTGCAGCAGCCGGATGATACAGCGGAATAATTACCAGTTTATCGTCACCAAATTGAATTCGTTTTGGCTGACCATGAATCATGCTAATACGCATATCTGGCAAAAAATACTCCATGCTGTGTCTGCCCAATGTAATGACGACTTTTGGCTGAATAATTTGCAGTTGTTTCAGCAAATACGGCCAAAAGGCTTTCTTCTCTTCTGGCAGGGGGTCACGATTATTCGGCGGACGATACTTTACGATATTAGTAATGTACACATCGCTTCGGTTCAAATTTGCCGCAGCTAACATCTCATTCAAAAACTTCCCTGCCGCCCCAACAAACGGCAAGCCTTGTTCATCCTCATTCTTGCCGGGCGCTTCACCAATAAATACAATATCGGCATTTGGATTACCATCACCCAGTACAAGCTGTGTTGCCTGAGCTGCCAACTCGGGGCAAATATTTGCCGATAGTATTTTCGCTTTTAGTTCGTCCAGCTGCAGCTGCTTGTTCATGCATTTAGTATACTGACTCTGTGGTCCAGTTGGTAGGAATTCTTAATATAACACCCGATAGTTTTAGCGACGGCGGCTTGTTCACCACGCCCGAAGTAGCGCTGATTCATGCGAAAGAGCTCGCCATGAAGGGCGCGCATATTATTGATGTTGGTGCGCAGTCTACCCGGCCAAACGCTGAGTTATTAACAATTGAGCAAGAATGGGAGCGGCTAGAGCCTGTACTAAACCTTCTCGCTAGCCAAAGTTTTGAAATATCAATCGATACGTTTTACCCTGAAATTATCGAGCGTGCAGTACAGTTAATTCCAAATCTGATTATCAATGACGTTACCGCCTCACATAATCCCGCCATGCGTCGTCTCATGGCATCATCTGGGCTTCGCGTGTTCCTTAGCCATCTTCCCTTCTCAGTAAACGGAGATATCCAGGCAGCACACAAGCTAGCACAACCAGTCGATGATATTAAGCAAGTAAAGCACGAGCTGCTAGAGCGTCGAGATGATCTGTTGCAACTTGGTGCTTCGTCAGAACAAATTATTTTAGACCCAGGCATTGGCTTTGGTAAAACAATGCGACTCAATGCCGAGCTGATTGAATTTGCGAAACAAGTGCCTGGTATTCCGGTGCTTATTGGCTATTCAAGAAAGCGCTTTATCGAGCAATACCTACACAAAGATAGGTTTAGCCAAGCAATTAATACAGAGCTTGCAAAAAAAGCGCAGGCAAGCGGTGCTGCTTACCTGCGCGTACACGAAATACCGTGGCTGTAGAACTACTTGGCGTCTTTGATGCTGAGGCTCAAACGACCGCGGTCGTCGATTTCCATCAGTTTCACGCGTACTTTCTGGCCTTCTTTTAGTACATCGGTTACCTTTTCGACTCGTTGGTCGGAAAGCTTCGAAATGTGCACCATACCGTCGGTACCTGGGAAGATATTTACGAATGCGCCGAAGTCTTTAATGCTCACTACAGTACCTTCGTAGATTTTGCCTACCTCTGGTTCTTCAGTAAGGCTCTTAATCCAATCTAGTGCTTTCTGAATGCTTTCAGCGTTGGCGCTGGCAACGGTAATTAACCCATCGTCTTTAATGTCGATTTCGGCACCAGTTTCGGAGGTAATCTTGTTGATGGTTTCGCCACCTTTACCAATCACGGCACCTATCTTTTCTGGGTTAATCTTGATCTTTTCAATACGTGGAGCGTATGGGCTTAGCTCTGCTCGTGGCGCAGCCAGTACGCTTACCATGTGCTGCAAAATGTGTGCTCGGCCAGGTGTACTTTGGCGAATTGCTTCAGCCAACACATCTACAGATAGTCCATGAAGTTTCATATCCATTTGTACAGCCGTAATACCCTTTTCAGTACCAGTTACTTTAAAGTCCATGTCGCCCGCGAAGTCTTCAGCGTCAGCGATGTCGCTGAGCACCAGTGGTTTGTCGCCGTCCATCATGAGGCCCATAGCAATACCGCTGACTGGGCGCGTCAAAGGCACGCCAGCGTCCATCAGCGCCAAACAGCTACTACAAGTTGCTGCCATGCTGGTTGAACCGTTTTGGCTCATAATTTCAGTGACAGAACGAATTGCGTACGGGAATTCTTCTTCAGTTGGCAGCACTGGAATTAGCGCCCGTTCGGCTAAGTAGCCATGGCCAATTTCGCGTCGACCCGGGCTACCCAAACGTCGCACTTCACCAACGGTGTAGCCAGGTGCGTTGTAGTGGTGCATGTAGCGGCGCTCACCGTCGCTTACTTCCATAGTGTCAACAATCTGTGAGTAGCTCAGTGGTGCAAGCGTAACAATGTTCATACCCTGGGTTACCCCGCGGGTGAACAAGCTTGAGCCGTGAGCGCGTGGTAGCAAGCCAACTTCGCTCGATAGCGGACGAATTTCATCAAGCTTACGACCGTCTGGACGCAAACCGTCTTCAACAATGCCGCGGCGCACATCTTTGTGTAGTGCCATTGTAAAGGCTTCGTCGTACTCATCGCGCTGCTCGGCGTATTCTTCGCCGACTTTTTCAGCCATTTGCTCGTGGAAGGCCCAGCGAAGTTCGTTAATCATTTCGTTGCGCTCTGGGTAAGCCTTGCGTAGTTTATCGCCAAGCTTGCCCTTCACCCATTCGTCGACTTCTTTTTGAATAGCTTCGTTTGGTAGCACTAGCTCGTATTCTTGCGCTACAGGAGCTACTTTTTCTACGAGTTCCTTTTGCAAAGCAATCGCTGGCTGCATAGCTTTGTGAGCCCAGGCCATCGCTTCAATAATTACTTCTTCGTCTACTTCATTGGCACCGGCTTCTACCATAGTGATGCCCCGTTCAATACCCGCAACCACTAAGTCAAGGTCACTTTGTTCGCGCTCTTCAGCGGTTAGGAATGCTTTGAACTCACCATTTACGCGGCCAACTCGCAAGCCGGCTACTGGGCCGTCAAATGGTGCGCCACTAAGGCTTAGTGCGCTACTGGCGGCAATCATGGCAATCATGTCTGGGCGGAATTCTGGGTCCATTGAAAGTACGCTTGAAACCACCTGCACTTCTTGGCGGTAGCCTTTTGGAAATAATGGCCGAATTGGGCGGTCAATAATACGGCCAATCAAAATGGCTTCGTCACTTGGGCGACCTTCACGCTTGATGAATCGGCTGCCGCTAATTTTGCCAGCTGCATACATTTTTTCTTCATAGTCGACAGACAATGGGAAATAATCCAGCTGGATTGGGCGGCTACCAATTTGCGTGGTACCGAGCACCACGGTGTCGCCATACTTTACTAATACCGTTGCAGTGGTGCGGAATCCAACACGGTTTACCTCTAGGGTTAATGGTTGCCCACAAAAATCGGTAGATACACTAAAAATATCCTTACCGTTCGGGTTGATAATACTCATTATATGAGTCTCCTTTCGTTGTAACGCGGAGAGTAACAGGTATGAATTCTAGTTGAAGAACTCGTATCTATCACCTTCCGCGAGGTTGTACAACAATATTATACTCGTTTTGTATCTTATTTTCTAGTAACGAAACGCTGTGCTACACTCTTCGTAGGTGGGCGCTCTACAAGGATGGGCGCTCTTTTACAAAGAAAGGGGTGACCGCATGAGTGCGGGAACCTACACGAGGCGTCGATCAGCACTCGACAGCTTCTTCCACATCTCCGAGCGGGGATCGACCGTCTGGCAAGAGATCCGTGGCGGCGTGGTCACCTTCATGACCATGGGCTACATCCTGGCGCTGAACCCGATCATCCTCGGCTTCGTCCAGGACGGCGCCGGGAAGTTCCTGGGCGGCAAGGACGTACCTGACCTACCGGCAATCGCCGCCGGCACCGCCCTGGTGGCTGGTGTGATGACCATCGCCATGGGTCTGTTCGCCAAGTACCCGCTCGCTCTGGCCACCGGCCTCGGCCTCAACGCCTTCGTGGCGTTCAGCATCGCCACCAAGGCGACCTGGGCGGACGCCATGGGTCTGGTGGTCATCGAGGGGCTGATCATCCTGCTCCTGGTGCTGACGGGCTTCCGCCAGGCGGTGTTCCACGCCGTGCCGGTGGGCCTGAAGGTGGCCATCTCGGTGGGCATCGGCCTGTTCATCGCGCTGATCGGCTTCGTCGACTCCGGATGGGTTCGACGCATCCCCGACGCGGCTGGTACGACGGTTCCGGTGCAGCTGGGCCCCGCTGGTTCGCTGACCGGCTGGCCGGCGCTGGTGTTCGCCTTTGGCCTGGTGCTCATGGTGACGCTCTGGGTGCGCAAGGTGCGCGGTGCGATCCTCATCTCGATCGCGGTGACCACGGTCGTGGCCATCCTGGTCGAGCGGTTCGCGCACGTCGGCCCGATGTTCGGCGAGTCGTTCAACCCGAAGGGCTGGGGGCTCAACACCCCGGCGCTGCCTTCGTCGGTCGTCGACCTGCCCAACTTCGGCACGCTCGGTGAGTTCAACCTGCTCGGCAGCTTCAGCAGCCTCGGTGTGACGACGGCGCTCCTGCTCGTCTTCACGCTGCTGCTGGCCGACTTCTTCGACACCATGGGCACCATGACGGCCATCGGCGCCGAGGCAGGCCTGCTGGACAAGAACGGAACGCCGCCGAACACGAAGGCCATCCTGGTGGTGGACTCGATGGCGGCGGCGGCCGGTGGTGCGGCTGGCGTGTCCAGCAACACCAGCTACATCGAGTCGGCATCGGGTGTCGGCGAGGGTGCCCGCACTGGTCTCGCGAGCGTGGTCACCGGCCTGCTGTTCCTGCTCGCGATGTTCTTCACCCCCGTGGTGAACATCATCCCGAGCGAGGCTGCTGTACCGGCGCTCGTGCTGGTCGGCTTCCTGATGATGCAGCAGGTGACGGACATCGACTGGAAGGACGCCGAGATCGCCATCCCGGCGTTCCTCACCATCGTCCTGATGCCGTTCACCTACTCCATCACCAACGGGATCGGTGCCGGCTTCGTGGCCTACGTGCTCATCATGCTCGTGCGTGGCCGAAGCCGCGACGTCCACCCGCTGCTGTGGCTGGTGGCGGGGCTCTTCGTGGTCTACTTCTTCACCGACCCCATCAAGGCCATCCTCGGCGTCAGCTGAGAAGGGTCCTGGCTCCCGGACAGACGCCACAAGTTCTGTCCAACCGGGTGTCTCCCCGGGCTGCGCGCAAGCCATGTGCGCGGCCCGGGTGAGGCACCCCTTCGAATATATGCTACAGTGAAATTATGAATATACCTGAACAATACAAACAGCTAGCGACGGCCGAGCAAGTTGATGCTTCTATAAGTCAGATCGCCACCAACATTTTAGAAACCTACCCTACTTTGCCTTTATTCGTGGCATTACTTCGTGGGGCAGCGCCGTTTGCTAGTAAACTCATGCTAGAAATCGTCCGCCAGGCACCTGAAAGTCACCCAGAGCTCGACTATATGATGGTAAGCACCTATGGCAGCGGCCAAACTGCCAGTGAACCCCACATTGTTACTGATCTTGCTCCAACGACTGAAGTAAATAGCCGTGCGGTGATTGTGCTCGACGACGTATTAGACAAAGGCGTGACCGCTAATTTTGTGTTTAATCACCTGAACTCTCGTGGTGCTGCATCGGTTGAGCTTGCGGTGCTTGCTACTAAAACAGTGGAGCGTCATTACCCGATAGAAGCTAGCTACTCAGGCTTTACCTTTGATAAGCAGTGGCTGGTTGGTATGGGCATGGACGACGCAAATGCGGCCAACGAAGGCTATCGCTGGCTTGAAGAAATCTGGGAAATTAAACAATAACTACTACAGCGTACTCTCGGCAACGCTCACGAATGAGCTTGCACCAGCTGAACCGCCCTGTGCAGAGGTAGCATGGTTATCAGTCGCAGAAACATTCACGATAACTCCAACCGGAGATCCAGCAAGGTTCACGCCATAACGTTGACGAACACCACGGCTACTCTCGTTTTTATCACTCGCAGAACCGTGAAGGTTTGTACCCCTTCCGGCGACGTAGAAGCCATCGTATAAATTATTTCCGGTCATCGAACCAGATGGTGAACCATCGTACGAATTTGAGTCAGCGCAACAACTTGAAAGCGTGTTGCGTGGTGAACCAATATAAAAGCCGTGCTGCGCATTGTCTTGCGATTCGCAAGCAGTAAATTGATTGTCTCGACCAGTCGTAATGTAAAAGCCTGAGCCGTCTGAATACCATGCCTTACAGTTAACGTAGCGGTTATTGCTATGCGCGCACGCAAAGCCATGACTTCCGGCTGAACCAACATCGATGCGCTCGTAGAATGAATCTGGGCCTTGCGTATACACACCGTACACGCCAGGGTTGATAATGCGAATTTCAGAGAAATGATTGCCGCGCAAGCGACCACCCGAACCGTTTTCTACGCGAAGTCCATGCTGGCCTACGTTCCAAATGTATAAATTCTTTACAATATGGAATGAGTCGAACTCTTGACCGGTCGCCGTGTAAAGGTACACGCCACAAACAGAGGCGCTGTTGCCATGCAAACCTAAGTCTCGTACCTCAATGTACTGCGTATCAGCAGTAGCACACTCGATTAAGCCGCCACTTGCGCCAGGAGCATAGCCACCAGATTGATAAATCCAGGTGCCTTGCTTGCCGTATGCGCCAGCAAGGGTAGTTTGACTAGGTACAAGTATTGGGCCAGCTACATTGAAACGTCGACCAACCAGCATCACTACTCCACCGTTACCACCTTTATTGAGGGTTTCAGCTCCAACATCGGCTAAGGCTGCATTAATCTGCACCTCATCGGCCGTACCATCACAGGTGTAGTCGGCTGCGGCTTTTACGGCAGCAGATTCGTCGTTGGCGGCCACAATTATGGTGTATTGACCCCGAATATCGTAAGCGGCACTACTTCCACCCCCTGCCGGTACCGCCCACGTCCCATCACCTCGTAAATAGGTGGTGTTGTCAGCTGTTCCAGACCCCAACCGTGC
>DKKO01000003.1:1266-183329 GCA_002455275.1 Candidatus Saccharibacteria bacterium UBA6664 | reverse complement strand
AGAATCCCTTCGGGGATTTTTTGGATTGCTAATACGGTAGAGATTCCAGTATGCGATACAATATTGACATGGAAACTGAAGAAATAGAATTGCCAGACACGCCTAAAGCCGCGCCGGATATCGACGCAATGCGGTTTTTGTTAGGGCGAATAAAAAATGCCGCGCGACCACCTGTCGATAACCCCGAAGGGACCTTTGAGGATTTGGATGAACGCCAGCAGGCTCTCGAGACGGAGCTTGGCTTGTTGCTAAACGATACTGACATTAATTCATCGCCTGAGGCTCAGGCTTTAGCTGTAGAAATGTATTTGTCTCAGTTTTTGATGCTTGAGATTAGCTCTCGAGAAGTTGCCGACTATCAGGCATCGCAAGGAGTCGTAAAGGCATTGCTGGCGGCAATTAAGCAAGGTCGTTGCCGCATACGACTTGTTGAGCCGTCACGGTACTATGCGCCCGAAGGCATGCGTGACAAGATTACTGTTGTAGTAGATAGTATGGAAATTGATAATTCAGATTCGTTCGAAATACTGCTTCATGGCAAGAAATCATCGTCAGATGAACCGATTGATATTAGGCTATCACCATTCTCCATCGGTAGGGACATTCAGTTGCTGACCTGATATGGAAGACACTCGCAACGTTTTAGACGAATTTAAAGGTCTTGATCACGATGAGATCGTAAAACGCCTAGACTCGCGTGGCGTAGAGCTTGAAATTGCTATAGAAAACACGCTGCGTGATTTTAATATGGGTACGATAGTGCGCAACGCCAATGCATTTGGCGTACGGACTGTCTACGTAATAGGGAAGAAGCAGTGGAATAAGCGCGGAGCCATGGCTACAGATAAGTATCTGAGAGTTCTCTATTACGAAACCATCGCAGATTTTTCCAAAGCAATGAAAAAGGAAGACAAGTTGATTGTGGCGATAGAAAACAATGTTGAATCGACACCTATGAGTCAAGCACTACTACCGAAAAATACGGTAATGATATTTGGCCAAGAAGGCCCAGGTATTTCAACTGAACTGCTGTCTATTGCTGACGAGACAGTACATATCGAGCAGCTCGGCAGCACTCGCTCGATTAATGTTGGCGTGGCTTCGGGTATTGCCATGTACGAGTGGCTACGTAGAAATAATAGCTAGGTTTTCCGATTACGTATTCTCCTTCCTGGAGGAAGAAGCTGAGGTATGAATCGGGAAGTTACTCTCTTTGATGGACAGATTCAGGATGTGGCGATAGCTGACGGGTGGTGCGGGTTGCGCTCCGCCCACAGCATGCCGTAGCCGACATCCCTGTTGATCGGTACTCCCTGCTCGCACAACTTGCACGTGCCAGGGTCGTATACGACCTTCGCCTTGGCGTCGAGCACGTCGTGTAGCACGATGAGCTCCGGAACGCCGAGACCAGCGGCGGTGATGTTCTGGTTGCGGCGTGCGATGACAGCTGCGCCCACCACATCAGCCCGGAGGCGATCGAGGAACTGGAACAACGGTTGCATCGTCGAACCGTTGTTGAGCAGCTCATCGACCACCAGAACCCGAGCTCCCGGGTAGAGGAAGCGCAGGTAGTTGTTGCGCTTCGCTTCGGTGGCGATCTTCTTGCCGTCCGAGTCCTCGCCCATGCCTACCCACAGGTAGGGCACCTTCAGTCGCGCGGCTGAAGCCTGTGCGAGGTTTCTGCCCAGTGTCTCGGGGCCGATGACCACCTCGATGGGCCACATCGCTCTGCGGTGGGTCTCGCGCGAAATGGCCCTCCCGCAACGGTCGAAGAAGGTGGCGTCGTGCGCCACGTCACCGATGTTGAGGTAGAACGACCCGTGCCAGTCGCCTTGCTGATACGGCGGATCTGCCCGCGTGTAGGCGAAGTGACCGAATCGCATCGCACCGGCTGTCTCCAGCTCGGCACGAACTCGTTCGGAAATGCTGTTCGTCATCGTGGGATTGCCTCCTTGATCTGGTTGTTGAAGCCAGCTGCGGCTTCTGCGGGGTTGTTGGCGCCGCTGATGCCACGTGACACGTTGATGAGCGGGGTGTTGTTGGTCACGCGCGCCATCACTGTGGCGACGTCAGCGCCCTGAGCACCAACGCCGGGAATGAGCAGCACACGGTCACGGACCAGCTCGTCGATTCCAGAGAGCTCTTCGGGATGCGTAGCTCCGGTCACCAGTCCGACACCGGGGCCATACGAGCTCCACGCCCTGTCGACCCTCATCGCCACTGTCTGATGATGTGGCTTCAGGAAGTTGCTGCCGTCGGGCAGGTCCTGGAACTCGCCAGAGCCTTCGTTGCTGGTCTTGCAGAGCACGAAGCAGAAGAACTCCTCGAGAAGCGGTCTCATTGCCTCCGCGCCCATGTAGTTGTGGATGGTGACGGCCTGCACACCAAGACGGTGAGCGAAGCGAACGTCGGGGATGTTCGTCGTGCCGATGTCACCCCACTTGGCGTCGAGGATGATCGGGATGGTGGGATAGAGATGCTGAACCGCTTTGGTGAGCTTCTCGAGCATGAGGATCCCTTCCGAACCTTCGCCCAGGAAGAACTGCAGGTTCGGCTTCCAAGCGGCTGCGTAGGGAGCGGCAGCGACCACAATCGACTCGAGCCACCTCTGTGTCGACTTGACTCCCATCAGGTCGAAGTCGCCGGGGCTTGGGTCGAGCCCGACGCACAGGTGTGCCCCCTCTGCCTTGCGCGCCGCAAGCATTGTTGCGAAGTCAGACATTGCCTTGTCTCTCTGTGACCCAACTCCTTTCAGAGCGGGTGAAACTACTGTGAAATGAGTAGGTTCATCCGCTCTGAAACTAAATTGTTAAGGATCTGTCCGCTTTTTATTCTTTCAGCATAAGGTACGATTTACAAACATAAGCTTTAACTATCTATGTAGCTTAAAATTGACATGCAAGTGGATATATTGTAAATAAGTCATATGACAGTATCTCAAATCGGTGGAAGGCGCACGTTAGAGTTTGTGCCAGTCGGTGAACAATTTCAGGAGCATCTGAGAGCTTTATTCCCCCATGAAGCTAATGCAACACGTGCTTTAGTCACACCTACGGATGCAATAGGTGTCGACGAATTGCCAAGTGAACTGGTTGGGAGCTATCAGCAACAACTCCACCCTGACATTCAGGTACTCCTATCCGATGATCATATGTCTATGAAGGTAGTGTTTCGGCTTGCTGCCCAAGGTCTCAGACTGTGGTGTTTTAGCAGATACCTTTCGCCTCAACTATGTTCCTTTGAGTACTCGCGAAGTAGCATTGAGAACCATAGATGACATTGGATATACAAACCTCAAAGTATCGGAGCTTGCTCGAAGAATGCGATTCGCAAAACTAGGCGATAACGACATGAGGCCGCTACCACTGGTTGAGCTTGAGGGCATTCGCAACGAAAGCGTCCGTTTGTAAAAACACTTATTCTTGCAAAAACAGAGAGAAAATGTGAAAATGAACCTAATGAGTTCTCTTTCAACAGCACCCTATAAAGGTACCCGAGATTACTACCCTGATGACATGCGAGTGCGCAACTACATCTTTCGTACGTGGGAACGTGTGTGTGAACGTTACGGCTACGAAGAGTACGCGACCCCACTATTAGAGCCTATCGAAGTATACGCAGCTAAGACTGGCCAAGAAATCGTCAACGAGCAGACCTATAGCTTCACCGACAGAGGCGATCGAACAGTAGCGATTCGTCCCGAGATGACACCAAGCATTAGCCGAATGGTAGCAGCTCGGCGCCAAGAGCTTGCGTATCCAGCGCGGTTATACAACATTGCTAATTACATGCGCTACGAGCGACCGCAACGTGGTAGAGAGCGCGAATTTTGGCAGCTGAACGCCGATGTGTTTGGGGCAGAAGGTCCGATGGCCGATGCAGAAGTGATACAAATCGGTGTCGATATTATGAAAGAATTTGGTGCTAAAGATAGTATGTACACGATAAAGGTGAATAATCGCAAAATTATTAATGCGATGATGCACGATTACCTTGGCCTTGATGCGGTGCAAGCCGAGCTGATGATTAAGCTGTTTGACCGTAAAAACAAGATTTCAAATGAAGAGTTCCGTGACCAAGCCATAGATATCTTTGGCAAAGAGGCGGCACCAGCTGGATTAAAGAAAATCGCCGAGTTATTGCTAGCCAAAGACATTAGCAAGATGCCGAAAGAAATCGCCGATAACGAATCGGTACAGGAAGTAACCGAGCTATTTGAACTATTGGAAGCGAAAGGTGTGAAGAACCTCGTGTTTGATATTACCCTCATGCGTGGCTTCGATTACTACACAGGAACCGTTTTTGAATTTTTCGACACACACCCCGAGAATAATCGAGCAATGTTTGGTGGAGGTCGATACGACGGCTTGGTTGGTCTGTTCGGCGCCGAGCCGCTTTCAGCTGTAGGTATGGCGCCTGGGCTTAGTACGACTGAACTTTTCCTCGCGAGCCACGATTTGATGCCAAAATTCCACTCGACCACAGAAGTGTATATTGTCGTGCTGGGCGAAAATACGTTACCTGGTGCGACGAAGTTAGCTTCTCAACTTCGCGAAGAAGGGGTGAATACTGAATTAGACATCACCGGCCGAAAACTCGACAAGCAGATAAAAACGGCCGTGAAAAAGCAAATCCCTTACATGCTGTTTGTAGGTGAAGAAGAGCTTCATAAAGAGCTCTATAGCTTTAAAGATACCAATACATCTTCTGAAGAAAAACTCAGTTTTGCGCGAATAGTAAGTAAAGTCAAAGACCGTCGAAAAAAGAGCAAAGACGAACTCGACGACTTTACCGACCTTTAAGCTTATCTTTGAACAGCACCAGCTTCTCTGTTATAGTAGGTCATTAGTATGAAGACTTCTGTAAAACACCTATCACCAACCAAAGTAAAATTAACCATCACGTTAGGCGAATCTGAGCTAGCGGATGCAGAACAAGTTGCGCTTACTAAACTCGCGCGCGAAATAAAAGTTCCTGGCTTCCGCAAGGGTCGTGTACCCGCTACGGTCGCTGCAAAGCACGTCGACCAAAACACGCTTATGCAGCAAACTGTCGACGACGCATTAAGTAAAGCAGTCGCCGAAGCCTACATTGATGAAGGTATCCAAGCGCTTGAGCGTCCCGCGGTAGAAATTCTTAAATTCGTGCCACGCCAAGAACTGGAGTTCACAGCAGAAGCTGAGGTGTTGCCAAAAGTAACTCTGGGTAACTACAAGAAACTAAAGGTGCAAAAAGAGAAGCTAGCTGTGGCTGCGAGCGATGTCGATGAGATTATTAATCGTATGCGTGAAGGCATGGCCGAGAAAAAAGAAGTAAAACGCGCAGCTAAAAATGGCGATGAAGTTGTTATTGATTTTGTTGGAAAAAAAGATGGTGAAGCGTTTGAAGGCGGCACCGCAAAAGATTACAACCTAAAGTTGGGCAGCAACTCGTTTATTCCTGGGTTTGAGGAAGGACTAGTTGGGGCAAAAGCTGGAGACAGCAAAGAACTTGCTCTGACATTTCCAAAGACCTACCACGTAGAGATGCTCGCCGGCGCGGACGTGGTGTTTGAGACTACAGTACACAAGGTGATTGAACCGCAGCTTCCAGAGGCTAACGATGCGTTCGCGAAAAAAGCCGATAAACGATTTTCAACGCTAAAAGAACTAAAAGACGATATCAAGCGTGAACTACTAGCCCAAAAGGAACGCGAAGCCCTTGATAAGCTGAAAGACCAGTTGGTAGAGCAGCTTATCGAAGTCAGCGATATTCCTGTTTCAGAGCTGTTGCTGCACGACCAAGTGCATAGTATTGAACAAGACATGACTCAAAACTTGATGTATCGTGGCGTGAGCTTAGATATGTACCTGGCCGAAAAAGGCTTTAAAGACCACGAAGAATGGCATAAGAAAGAGGTTGAGCCAGCAGCGAAGAAGCGCGTTCAGGCGGGCCTCGCACTAGCTGAACTCACCAAGCAAGAAAAGATTGAAGCCACGAGCGACGAGCTTGCGGAACACATTAATCTTTACAAGCAGCAGTATGCAAACAACCCAGAGATGGCAAAGCAATTTGATGAGCCAGAAGCACAACGTGACATTGCGAACAGATTGTTGACAGAAAAAGCAGTCAACCGCCTAGTTGAACTAAATTCGAAGTAGTCGTAAACTATAACCACTCCGTGCGCAGTAGTACAAAGGAGGCGGGATGAAAGAGGTGACACCCGATCAAGCGGCGAACATGTTTTTCGCTGTGGTTGCGCTGATGATGATCACGGTCATCGGAACGGCACTGTTTGCAGGATTGCACCCGGAATGGTCTGAGCTGAAAGCGTTCCTGGTAGTGGGTAGTGGGCTTGTCGTATGGCTGCCCAGCTTCGTCTACTACCTCAAGAAGTCAAATCTGTAGATGCTCTGCGCACGGAGCATCCCATAGACTACGATTAGCACTCTATTTACACGAGTGCTAATTTTTGTGTATACTGAGTATATGAAACCACAGAGTTATTTGGTACCAACAGTTATTGAAAGTTCACGTGATGGTGAGCGCGCGTTCGACATCTACTCGAGGCTGCTAAAAGAACGAATCATATTTCTGGGGGAAGAAGTAAATGAGCACACGGCAAATTTGGTCGTGGCACAGCTACTTCATCTAGCCTACGAAGACCCGAAAAAAGATATACAGCTTTATATAAATAGCCCAGGCGGCAGCGTGTATGACGGTTTGGCGATTTATGACACTATGCAATTTATTAAGCCAGACGTAGCGACCTATGGAATAGGCTTGCAGGCTAGTATGGGAGCATTCTTGCTTTCTAGTGGGGCAAAAGGCAAGCGATTTATATTGCCAAATGCTCGCACGATGATTCACCAACCATCTAGTGGAACACAAGGAAAGATCAGTGATCAAGAGATCACGTTGCGTGAAGGCATCTACCTAAAGAAGCGCCTAAACGAGATCTTAGCGAAAAATACTGGCCAAAAGCTTACAAAGATTGAAAAAGATGTTGATCGAGATTTTTGGATGAGCGCTGATGAGTCTGTGGACTATGGCCTGGTAGACAAAGTTGTCACACAAGCTTAAATTGCAAAAATACGAATATTAGTATATAATACAATAGTTCAAGCGACCACGACGCAGGAGGTACTGCAATGCCGTTCTACGAGCGCCAGACCAACAAGCGCAGCACCAGCGACAGCCAGGGCGCGGGGCTGTGTCTCATGATGACGACGGTGATGGCGAGCCTCGGACTCGCCTCCGCCATCGCCGTGGCCAAGCGGCTGTTCCGCTAGCCTCGCTGAACTCGTAGCTGCTGCTGACATCCCGCCGGGGTGCCAGCAGCAGCTACTTGCATATTAATGTAATATAATTTATTTTATTTATAATCCATATTGTGATATAGTAATGTAGTCAAGCCACCGACGTGAGAAGGAGGCGGTCAGCATGGGGCTCATTCTCCTACTGCTGATCATCTGGCTGTTGTGGCCGGATGGCAAGAAGTCGAGCAGTGGAGGAAGCGACGGGGGCATCATCATGGGTCTCGTCATGTTCGTCCTAGAGGCCTTCGGAGCCTTGTTCTACATCCTTTACATTCTCATCGCGTTCGCTGTCGACGTGTTCATCTGGAGCATCACTCTGGGTGGGATCGATGACAACAAGTGAGAACTCGACCACTCGTCCACGGGCGCGCTGATATCTGTGCGCCCGTGGACATCGTCTATTATTGACATTATTTGAAAATATATTCATACTTTCATCGGACGACAAACACGAGGGTAACCTCGACGACGATGGGAGTGAGCAGTGACTGCACTGAGCTTGGGCACCATCGCACGACCGAAGGAGAGCATCCGGACCATCCTGAGGGAGTGGTTCGGCGGGTGGCGCCTCAACTTCAATACCGTGGAGCGTCGCCACCCCTGGGACTTCTCGGAGTTCGTCTCTTCACCGTGGCCCGTCAGGGCACAGGTGGAGGGAAACCCCGACCGCAGGTTCCAGCGGCCGCGCACCGTGATGGTGCGCGTCTCGACCGACTGACGGTCGAACTTCGGTGGGAGCTCAGCGCATGTTGGGCTCCCACCGAACCGAATTTCGAAATATATATTGACATACGCTAGGTAATCACCCATACTAAAGAGTAATGAAGGTTGCATAGACGGCGGTTTGATGACACGCACGCTAATTGGCGGGCGTTTTTGCGTGTTAAAGCAAAGCCACCAGATCTAGATACTTCGGGCGCCCGAAAACGAACACAAAAGATAACCCTACTCACGGGCTTGGGCTATCTTTTTCTAAAACACCATCAACTAACACGAGAGGATTGTACGTGGCTACAAACAATACAGCTACCAGCAAGAATGGTCGAGTGTTCTTCACTCAAGACGACACAGCACTGCCGTTACCAAACTTGATGGCACACCAAAAAGATTCATGGCGTGAATTCGTCGAAACAGGACTAAGCGAAATTTTTGCTGAGCTTAACCCAATCGACGACTACACAGGCGCAAAGCTTGCGCTGCGATTTGGCAAATACCATTTCGAAGACCCTAAAAACAGCGAGCAATTTGCTAAAGAAAACAACATTACCTTTGACGCGCCTCTACATGCAACCGTAGAGCTTACCAACAAGGTAACCGGTGAAGTAAAAGAGCAAGAAATTTACCTTGGCGACTACCCTTGGATGACCGACCGCGGTACTTTCATCATTAACGGTACTGAGCGTGTGGTTGTTAGCCAGCTTATTCGTTCAGCTGGTGTATTTTTCACTGCTGACGCGCAATCTGGCCGAAATTACTACGGTGCCAAGCTTATTCCTGGTCGTGGTGCATGGCTAGAGTTTGAAACAGCTGCCAACGGTACGATTTACGTAAAAATCGACCGTCGCCGTAAGTTACCAGTAACGACATTGCTGCGCGCACTTGGCTACAGCAAAACTAGTGAAATCAAGGCTCTCTTCGAGAAAATTGACACTGGTGAAGTAAAATACATCGACGCGACGCTCGAAAAAGACCCAGCCCGTGGTTCTAACGAAGCTTTAATTGAAGTGTATCGCCGCCTTCGCCCAGGCGACCTTGCAACCGTAGACAACGCCCGCCAAATGATTGAGCGTATGTTCTTTGATTTCAAACGATTCGACTACTCTCGTGTTGGTCGTTACAAACTGAACCAACGCCTTGGTCTTGATGTTGCCAACACTACTGAAAACCGCGTCTTCCAAATGAGCGACCTTGTTGCTATTGTGAGTGAAATAATTCGCCTCAACAACAGCCAAGATTTGCCAGATGACATCGACGCGCTGTCAAACCGTCGAGTAAAACTAGTTGGTGAGCTTGTTGCTCGTCAGTTCCGCGTAGGTATGCTTCGTATGCAACGAAACGCTATGGATCGTATGAGCATGAGCGACCTCGAAAGTGTCACTCCAAGCCAGCTAATCAACGCCCGACCAGTAGTTGCTGCCGTGCGTGAATTCTTTGCTTCAAGCCAGCTGAGCCAGCTTATGGATGAGGTTAACCCGCTGTCTGAGCTTTCGCACAAACGCCGCCTGAGCTCTATGGGCCCTGGTGGTTTGAGTCGTGAGCGCGCCGGCTTTGACGTTCGTGACGCACACCCAACTCACTACGGACGACTTTGTAGCGTGGAAACACCAGAAGGTGCAAACATTGGATTGGTGCTTAACCTTGCCTCATATGCACGTGTAAACGAATACGGCTTTATCGAAACTCCTTACCTAAAGGTCAAGAACGGTAAAGTAACCGACGAAGTTGTGTATTTAGATGCAAGTCAAGAGGCTACCGAAGTTATCGCCGATGGTAGTGCTGAGCTAGACAAGAACGGCAAGTTTGTTTCAGACCGCGTAAGCGCACGTAACGAATTGCTACCAGAGCAGGTTGATGCCAGTGAAGTAACCTACATCGATGCTGCGAACAAGCAGATTCTAGGTTCAGTAGCTAGCCTCGTGCCATTTATCGAGAAAAACCGTGTCGACCGAAGTTTGACTGGTTCAAACATGCAGAAGCAGGCCGTACCTTTGCTTACGCCACAGTCTCCAACCGTAGGAACTGGTATTGAAGGCGAAATTGCCCGAAACACCAGCCAGCTTGTGGTTGCCGAAGGTCCAGGCGAAGTGGTCCGCGCTGACGCAGATGAAATTCACGTTAAGTACAAAGACGGTGTGAAGGTCTATGAGCTTATTCACTTTGCGAAAAGCAACGACGACCGTTCAATTAACCAAAAAGCACGTGTAATGCGTGGCCAAAAAGTTAAAACAGGCGACATTCTGATAGAAGGTGCCTCAATTGCCGACGGTGAGTTGGCTCTAGGCCGTGACCTTACGGTAGCCTTTATGCCTTGGGGTGGTTACAACATGGACGACGCTATCGTGCTTTCAGATCGCCTTGTAAAAGACGACAGCCTTACTAGTATCAACATCAAAGATTATAATGTTGAAGTTCGTGAAACCAAGCTTGGTCCAGAAATCGTAACTCGAGACATTCCAAACGTGTCTGAAGAAAGCCTCCGTCACTTAGACGAAGACGGTATTGTGCAGGTTGGCTCTGAAGTAAAAGCTGGTGACGTGCTGGTAGGTAAAATTACTCCAAAGGGCGAGCAAGAGCTTAGTTCTGAAGAACGCCTACTACGTGCTATCTTCGGTGAAAAAGCTAAGGACGTTCGTGATACTTCTCAGCGCATGAACAATGCAGGTGGTGGTAAAGTTGTTGGCGTAAAGATTTTCTCTCGAGAAAACGGCCACGAACTAAAAGCTGGTGTGCTCATGCAAATCCAAATTTTCGTTGCGCAACTTCGCAAGATTAGCGTTGGCGACAAGCTTGCTGGTCGTCACGGTAACAAGGGTGTTGTGGCTCGAATCCTACCTGTTGAAGACATGCCATTCATGGAAGACGGTACGCCAATTGACGTAGTGTTGAACCCACTTGGTGTGCCGAGCCGTATGAACATCGGTCAGCTCTTTGAAACTCACCTTGGTATGGCAGCGAAAGCCCTTGGCTACAAGGTTGCGACGCCACCGTTCAACGGTGTTCCAAACAATGTCATTTCAAGCGAGCTTGAAAAAGCGGGCTACGCCCCAGATGGCAAGAGCCAACTATTTGACGGTCGCACCGGTGAAGCCTTCGAAGAGCGAACCACAGTTGGTGTGATGCACATTATTAAGCTTCACCACATGGTTTCAGACAAGATTCACGCGCGATCAATCGGACCATACACAATGGTCACCCAACAGCCACTTGGTGGTAAGGCGCAAAACGGTGGTCAGCGATTTGGTGAAATGGAGGTGTGGGCACTTGAAGCATACGGTGCCGCTACTACTTTGCAGGAAATGCTTACCATTAAGTCAGACGACGTCTATGGGCGTGCAAAGGCCTACGAAGCAATCATTAAGGATGAAGAAATCGTTGGTCCAAAGCTTCCAGAAAGCTTCAACGTGTTGGTGAAAGAACTTCAAGGTCTTGGCCTACGTGTTGACCTTCTTGACGAGTCTGAAGTTGTCGACGCTGAAGAAGTGATTGCCGAAGCTGGCCCTGCTGATAAAACAGTGCCTGCCGTGCCGGTGATTGCCGACGATGACGAAGAAACTGTGCTCGATGAAGCTGATGAGATTGATTTAGAAGAAGATGGACTAAGTATCGAAACTGCAGAGGAATTTGCAGATACAGATGCAGACAAGGAGGAGGCGTAATATGTCACGCGTTGTTGCAACAACTGGTATTGCTGACTTTGATGCAGTCCGCCTCGCTGTAGCGAGTCCGGATGACATCCTAAAGTGGAGCCATGGTGAAGTTACCAAGCCAGAAACAATTAACTACCGTACACAAAAACCAGAGCGAGATGGCTTGTTCTGTGAACGAATCTTCGGTCCAGTAAAAGACATCAACCCGCACGATAGCAAGCTAAAGGGCGTACGCTCACGAGAAGCAGCTGTCGATAAAAATGGCGAGCTCGTAACAAAAAGTATTGTACGTCGTGAACGAATGGGCCACATTAGCCTCGCTGCTCCTGTAGCGCACATTTGGTTCATGCGCGGCACACCAAGCGCTATGAGCTTGCTTTTGGGCATGACAGTTCGTAACCTCGAACGCATTGCGTACTTTGCAACCTACGTTATCTTGAAGAGTAACGATGAGGCTCGTGAAAAGATGCTTGCTGATCTTGAGGCTGAAACTGAAGCTGGTCGTGCTGCTATTAAAATGCGCTACGAAAAAGAAGCTGAAGCCGACGGCGCAGATGTAAAAGCATTGGCCGAAGCGCAAACTAAGGAACAAACTGAGCTTGAAGAACGCTATGAGGCGAAAAAAGCTCAGCTCGATAGCCTCGTAAAAGGCGCGCTCATTTCAGAAACCGACTACCGAAACTTGCCAGAAGAATACGAAGAACTCGTAGAAGTTGGCATGGGCGGTACAGCATTGAAAGCGTTGCTTGATGAAATCGACCTTCCAACTCTGATTGCTCAACTTACTGAAGAAGTTGAAGGTGCCAAGGGCCAGCGAGAGAAGAAGCTGCTGAAGCGCTTGAAGGTACTTGAGGGTATGCACTCTGCGGGTATCAAACCAAGCAGCCTTACACTTACTGTTCTACCAGTGATTCCTCCAGATCTTCGCCCAATGGTGCAACTAACTGGTGGTCGGTTCGCGACATCTGACCTAAATGACCTTTACCGTCGCGTGATCAACCGAAACAACCGTCTAAAGAAGCTGGTTGAGCTAAACGCACCTGAAGTGATTCGCCGCAACGAAATGCGCATGCTTCAAGAAGCTGTCGACGCATTGGTAGATAACTCAGCCGCCCGTGGTGGCCGCGCAGTTAACGCAACCGGTGGCCGACGTCGTCTGAAGTCTATTTCAGATATGCTAAAGGGTAAGCAAGGACGTTTCCGTCAAAACTTGCTTGGTAAGCGTGTTGACTACTCAGGTCGTTCAGTAATTGTCGTGGGTCCAAAGCTAAAGATCAACCAGTGTGGTCTGCCAAAGCAAATGGCGCTTGAACTCTTCAAACCATTTGTTATTAGTTGGCTTATCCGCGGCGAGCACGCCCACAACATCCGCTCAGCAACTCGACTTATCGAAGCTGGTGACGCACTAGTATGGGACGCACTCGATGCAGTTATTGAAGGCAAGTACGTACTTCTAAACCGTGCACCGAGTCTTCACCGCCTCAGTATTCAGGCCTTTATGCCGAAGCTCGTTGAAGGTAAGGCAATTCAGCTTCACCCACTTGTAGCAAACGGTTTCAACGCCGACTACGACGGTGACCAGATGGCTGTTCACTTGCCACTATCAGATGAAGCGCAAGCTGAAGCACGCGATTTGATGAGCGCAACCAACAACTTGCTAAAGCCAGCTGATGGTTCTCCAGTGCTTAATATTGGACAGGACGTGGTGCTTGGAAACTACTACCTCACGTATGTGAAACCGACTGCACAAACGAAAGAAACCAAAGCTTACAGTAGTGTGTTTGAAGCCGAAATGGCGTACGACGGCGGCCACTTGCAACTGCAAAGCCCAATCCGAATACATACGAAGGGTGAAATTCGTGAAACAACACTCGGTCGCGTATTCTTCAATGAAATCTTGCCAAAAGATTTCCCATACGACAACAATGTGCAAACAAAGAAGCAGCTAAAGAAAGTATTGGCTCGGATCTTCGATCGCTACGGCGCAGAAGAAACTGCTCGAACCGCCGACCGAATGAAGGGTCTAGCCTTCCGCTTCGCTACCGTCGCCGCTGTATCAACTGGTAAGGATGACTACATTACCTTCGATGAAATCGGTAAGTTCGTATCAGAAGGTGACAAAAAGACTGCATTGATTTCAGAACAGTACGACCAAGGTTTGATTACCGACAACGAGCGCTACAGCCTTACCGTAGGTACATGGCGTGGCATCGACGACCAAGTGTCAAACTTCTTGCAAGAACAGCTTGCCAACATGGACACCAGTATCTCTGTGATGGTGAACTCAGGTGCCCGTGGTGACATTTCGAACGTGAAGCTTGCGAGTGCCATGATTGGTATTCAGGTGGATGCGACCAACCGCGAAATTGAGCTGCCGATTCGAAGTTCGTTTAAGGATGGTCTTTCAAGCCTTGAAGCCTTCGTGGCAACCCGGGGTGCCCGTAAGGGTCTTATCGACACCGCTCTAAAGACCGCTGACTCTGGATATCTTACCCGCCGTTTGGTGGATGTGTCTCAAGATGTCTTTACAGTTGGCGATGAGGCACACGATGACGATGGCTTCACCATCTACCGCAGTGAATCAGACCAAACAATGATTGCATTTGCAAATCGTCTATATGGCCGCTACACTGCACAGGAAATAAAGGGTCACATTGCTAAAGATCAATTGATTACTCGCGAAGTTGCGGATTCAATCGAAAACGACGAGTCTATTACTGAAGTGAAGATTCAGAGTATTCTCTCTACAAAGAATCTGCAAGGTATTCCACAGAAAAGCTATGGTATCGACATGGCAACCGGTAGCCTGGTTGCAGCCAACCAACCGGTTGGTGTGATTGCTGCTCAGTCTGTGGGTGAGCCTGGTACACAGTTGACACTTCGAACCTTCCACGCATCTGGTGTGGCAGGTGGCGACATCACCCAGGGTCTCCCTCGTGTTGAAGAGCTCTTCGAGGCTCGTTCACCAAAGGGGCAGGCACACATTTCAGAAGTAACTGGCGTGGTAGATGTTTGGGAAGACGGCAACAAGTACATTGTTCAAGTGACTCCTGAAGATGGCCATGTTGAGAAACTGGCACTCGAAGGTCGCACTGTTATGGTGAAAGCCGGCAGCAGCGTAAAAGCGGGCGACGTACTAGCAAGTGCTGATGACGAAGCTAAGCCAATGGTTGCACCATTCGACGGTGTCGTAGAAGTAACCAAAACAGCTGTTGTACTTGCTGCCAACGCAGGTGCTCCAGTTCGTTATGAAATCCCTGGCAGTGCTCAGCTAGTCGTTAAGGCTGGTGATAAGGTTGAAGCTGGTGACCGTCTCACCTTTGGTTCTCTCAACTTGCACGACCTTATGCGCTTCAAGGGTACTGAGGCAACTCAGCGCTACATCATCAATGAAGTACTTCGAATCTACGCTGGCCAAGGTCAGGACGTAGCCGACAAGCACCTCGAGATTATCGTGCGTCAAATGTTTAGCCGTGTTCAGGTTGAAGACCCAGGCGACTCTACGTTTGTAACTGGCGATATCGTGTCAAAGGCTGCAGTGGTTGAAGCCAACCGCACCTTGGCCGAAGAGGGTAAAGAGCTTGCACAGTACACCCAATTGCTTCTTGGTATCACCAAGGTGTCTATCTGGAGCGATAGCTGGCTATCAGCCGCGTCATTCCAAGACACTACCCGTGTGCTTATCAATGCAGCAACGAGTGGTCGCGCTGACCGATTGCATGGTCTAAAAGAGAACGTTATCATTGGCCGCAAGATTCCTGTAGGAACTGGTGTGATACCTGAGGCAGATCTAAACACAGATCTCGCTGATGGCATCGCTGATGACGTAGACTTATACGAAGCCGTATAGTCTTACGTTCTCAAGTGGTAAATACTAGCCTCGAAAGGGGCTAGTATTTATTAGCAGGGTAGTGCCAACTTGAATATTACTTATATTTATGCTATAATAGAAAGATATGGAAAAATATGACCCAATCTCGGAATGGCTTTATTACATCAAAGGCGTAGCCATTGCTGATATTCCTGACAAGCGAATTATGATAGGCATTGCAAATGTTATGGACGACGATGGGGTAGTCGATGTTTTTCAAGTTGAAGGTGAAGAAGCCACAGAAAACTTCACTGACTACATTGTAGATAGCGAAGCAAAGCTCGAGTTTTATCGTAAGGTTTTGGCTTACTTCGCGCGAACAGGTGCTCCTGAGCTCACTGAAGAGCAAGCACAGCGATATCAAGGCCTGAAGTTCATTATTGGCGAAGATAGTTAGAGCACTATACCAGCCGAATTATCGTTATGCTTTGGCGTAGTGTGGCAGATTGGTATACTACAACAAATGACTGAGCTAGCTCCAGTTGTCGATGTATGTCGACCAGATTACTGTATTTCTCACAAAAGAGAGGTAGTATTTGATGAGGATGATGAACCAAGCGAGCTCTTTGAGCACCTTGGCAATTTCGCAGTATATTGGCAAGCGGTGCTGACATCTGCAAAAAGAGCTATCACCATCGGAGAGTCGCGCGCCTTCAATACCGTTCGAAACAATTATCCGTACATTAATGTAAATGCGCAGCAGTGCTCTCGTGCCTATAGAAATGCTCTCGTACCACTTCGCAATGCTGCTTTAGATGAAGTTAATGAGTTAATTGAAGACGACCCGGTGCTTGATGGCATGGAACCAGATGACATCGCTTTCTCTGGCACTAGGCAGCAAAGAGAGCATTTTGGCGACAAAATCGGTGAGCTCCTTCATACGGTAGGCGGTATAGACCTCTCAGACAGTGAATTAGTTAACACTTGGAACCAGGATGTCGACTTACGAATAGGCGAGCATGTGATTAAAGTAGATGCAATGGAACAATTTGCTGGCGTATTTGTTTACGAGCAAGGAGCGCGTCTAATACTCGCTGAACTTATTGATGAAGAACCCGAAACAGTGAAACGGATGTTCAACCCCGACAATATACGCACAATCCCAGAAGACTTACAGCTTATTGCTGCTTATGACATCGCGAGAGGTCCGAAAAGCCTGCTTTTACGTTTCTTCGCGCAGGATGGCGGCGAACAAGGAACAAATACACTTTTAGATTACGTCAATCGAAACAGCCACTCGCCGGATGCAGTACGGTCGCTCACTGAAGCTGCTGTGGTAGCACAGGCAGCGGCAGGTATTGTATGTCCGCAAAACCAATATGGACTGTGCGAAAAGCTACTCGAACGCATAGACCCATCAAAGTTGAGCGCTGTGAATAGCGACATGGCAAAAAAGTTTGCGCAGCGACGAGATCAGGATAGGCGTGTGCTTGAGGCACTTTCAGTTCCACTAGTACCCGGCTGGTTTAACCCTACGAAAAAAATGAGCTTGTATCGAGGTAGGGCTACTCAAGGTCAATCATCGAAACGTTCACGTCGACCGGGCTCTCCCACCAATCAAGCTACGGCAGACGCTCCGGCGATTACGATTGATAAGTATGATGTACAGGTTGTCAGCCAAGGACGCATCTATGTAAGCGGCCTGGAAGAGCCGTTAATCCTTGATTTTCGAGAAGAAGGTGCTGACGTAGCTGTGGTTGATAAAGTTATTGCTTCAAAAGGTTTCCGTGACTATATTGCAAAACATAGCCACGACAAGCGACTGGAGGAGTTTTTGCGCAGTGCATTAATGGCTATCTTTCGAACAAACTACTCACAAGAGCATGCGATAAAGCGTATGTTAAATCTTAATCCTTTAAGAATTGACGATAACACGATACTGCCGATGTATCGCTTAGCAGGAAATGCACCGTTTACAGGGAAAGTATCCGCCGGCGACACAGCAAGTCGGACACGTATATATTTTGGGCAAAAATGTAGAGGCGATGAGCGTATAATCCAAGTATTGCCACCTAAACACAAAACTGAAATCGAAAAATCAAGTGCTAGGGGTACATCTCTTTAGCTGCTAGACAAAAACATTCCAAATTGCTATAATACCACCAGAGTTTCCTCTGGTTAATTTGTAAAAACGTGTACACTT
This sequence comes from Candidatus Saccharibacteria bacterium UBA6664, assembly GCA_002455275.1. GTDB lineage: Bacteria > Patescibacteriota > Saccharimonadia > Saccharimonadales > Saccharimonadaceae > UBA1020. The sequence goes on along the minus strand of DKKO01000003.1, from coordinate 165,650 downwards.
TTACAAAAGTAACCAGAAAGAGGCGAGTGCCGTATGCTGAACGGTGACCCGCAAACCGAATCCATATAACTAATGGGAGAAGCATTTTAATGCCAACTATCAACCAATTGGTGCGTAAACCACGCAAGACCGCTTCGAAGAAATCGAAGTCTCCTGCGCTGGGAACTATTCACAATGCACTAAAAACCCGCTACTACGAGCAGAACGCTCCATTGATGCGCGGTGTATGTATTAAAGTAACCACTAAAACACCTAAAAAGCCTAACTCTGCGCTTCGTAAGGTTGCTCGTGTGCGCCTTACTAACAAGCAAGAAGTGTGGGCATATATCGGTGGTGAAGGTCACAACCTACAAGAGCACGCCGTTGTGCTTGTTCGTGGTGGTCGTGTACCAGACCTACCAGGTGTTCGCTACCACATTGTTCGTGGTGCACTCGACCTTCAAGGTGTAAATGGACGCAAACGTGGTCGTAGTAAGTACGGCAGCAAGAAGGATACTAAGTAATGCCTCGTAAAGTTACCAAAAAGCTTCAGCGCGAGCTAAAACCAGACCGCAAGTACCAAAGCGTGCTTGTGCAGCGCCTTATTAACAAAAGCATGCTCGATGGCAAAAAACTTGTCGCCGAACGTGCGGTGTACGCAGCACTTGAAGGTGCGGCGAAAAAGTTGAATTCTGAAGACCCACTTGAAGTGTTTGAAAAAGCACTAAAGAACGTGTCACCAAACTTTGAAGTAAAAAGCCGCCGTGTTGGCGGTGCCAACTACCAGATTCCGTTCCCAGTAGCTGGTCACCGTCAGCAACACTACGCGTTTTCATGGCTTGTCCAAAGCGCACGTGCTCGCAAAGGTATCCCATACGAACAGCGTCTGGCTGCTGAGATCGTAGACGCCTACAACGAAGCTGGTGCAGCCTTCAAGAAGAAGGAAGACACTCACAAGATGGCAGAGGCCAACCGCGCCTTCGCTCACTTCGCACGAGGCTAAGAGGACTATGCTCAAAGATCGCCCATCACAACGTAAAGTGGTGGGCGTTTCTTATCGCTATCTAAAAGGCGTCGAAAGAACAAAAGCCGCTGAAATCGACAGATGGCGCCTACGAAATGAGGAAATTACTGGAATTGACGAGGCTACTACGATTGGCTATTCAATTCTTGGCGCGGCTGTTGCGGGTATTGTAACGCGTCCAATGCAGTCTTTGAGGGCAGGGTTTCTAGAGCATGTTCGCGACGCTATTGAAGGCAAAAGACCCGGTGAAGAAAATCTTGCGGTGTTTGCTTTAAATAAACTATCTAAACAAGAACAGAAACGCTTCCCAAACACCTTAAGGGACAGTTCTACGAATTGAAAATCCAGCATAGAATTGGTCTCCTAGAACGGAAACTTGAGCTTGAACGAGTGAGTATCTGCTTTATCTATCAACACTTCAGGAGCTACTTTCCCTACCAGTACGATAGCTAATATTACTGCAAACCCACACATAATAGAGGGGATAGCGGCCACGGTAGAAGCATCCATGATATTCACGAGAGCTGTAGGCAGCATAAACGACACGTAGCCAGCAATGAGCGCATACAGCGCTGTTTTGCGCTGTTTTTTCATGCCAGAAGCCCACTTGTGAGCAAAATATATACCCGTTAATAACCAGCCATAGTAATAAATACCGTACAGCTTTGCACCTAGACTATCTGTATCGAAGATAACGTAGTTGGCATAGCAAACGGTATTTGACATAGCGAAGCTAGAAAAGGTGTAGTAGGCCAGGAATGCCATGGCGGAACCATAGGCTGCTTTTAGGATGAAATCATTTTTCTTACCAGCTATTTCATACGCAAGATGTAGGCCTAGCGGAGGTAATAGGGTAATCGCACCGTAGCCTACGCGCGCCCAATCTATTCCAGAGAGCCCGAGCGCGCCACACAATACAAATTCGGCACCTTGGAACGTCGCCAAACATATAAGTATGGTAACCATGATTTGAGCCATTTTTGTGAGCTTGTATCGGTACAGTATATATACAGCAAACATTATTTCGATAGCAAAAGTTGCCAACATAACAGGCGGCGAGAAGCAGTAGAGAGTAAGAGATTTTTTACTCATATTAAGCCCGAGTATAGCATATTCCGGCTATGCTTGTGATATCTGTTAGCGCGTCGTAGTATGGTTTCATGACTACGGGAGACCCAACACCTCCAGATTTTGATTTTGACGCGATTATTAATGGCTCGGGTGTATTGTTTGAGCTAAAAATCGACAAAGGTGTAGTTGATTTTGAAGTGAATCGTGTAGAGGTGCAGCGCGAGGTAAATGAGAGTGGCGGAATTATGTCGCCTTACTATGAGCCAATCTACAACCGGCTCAACGAGCTATGGGAATTTCACGAGCACACAGTACTGGTAAATGGTAGAGTGTATCCAAAAAGCAACAATCCTTTAATACTAAAATATATTGAGGATGAACTTGGTGACCCAGAAGAAGATGAGCACGGAAAATATTGGGTTTGTGATGATGTGGAGCTGCAATCTTTTGGAATTATCGATGTGGCACGAGAAGCAAACGACACGCAAGACGCCGATTTTGTGTATGGGTTTGGCTTCGAGGGAGATGAACTTCCGTGTTTATTCGTGAGGTATGGGTTGGCCTCGCTAGAATATAACACAATTACCGATGCTCAGGTAGCTGCGTGGTTCAAGGAAAAGTACCCTGACTTATTCGAGGAAGTTAATCAAATTATCGACATAGAACCACACGATTACACTGCTTCTATACGACGACTACAAAATATGGTAACGCAGATTCAACAAGAGTTAGCCGAGTCGGATGAGCTTGGTGGGTTTTTGTCTCGCTATGTTTCTATGTTATTAAAATTTAGTAAAGAGTTGCCTGTTGTTGTTGAATTTGTTCCCGGAGCAATCTTTGAGTTGCAAGATGATGATGCCTCGTGGGTTAAGGTTGATTTCTCGGAGGGCTCAACGGAAGTTGTCGTGACGCCCGACCTTGATATTAGCCAGAACCGAGCTGGTGTCGTAGTTGGTTTTCCAGAGGCGTCAGGCGGGACAGCCCGTATCGGTTATATCCCGCTTGAAACGATTCATCGTATGTACGCGACTACACCTGAAATATCGGTATTAGACAGGGCTGTAAAAGGGATGCCTCAAGATACTAGCGGAGACTTCGATGACTTAGGCAACGGTGAAGCCGTGCTTGCACCCGTGGAAGTACCAGAAGGGTCCGCTCAAAGATTGCTAGATACCTTAACCCTCGCTCAAGATGGTCTAAGCGAGGTATATGCAATGGCCGTAAATCATGCGAAGTTCGCGAAATACGAATCTGCCGAAGAAGCATTTGAGCAGGGTATCCAGATAGCAAATCAAATGATGGAAAGACTCGTTCAAACCGATGCAATAAGCCGTCCGATTGATGCCTCCGGTTCGCTAGTAACTCTTCCTTCAGAAGTTGAACTCCAGGGTACCTTTCTGGAGAACAATCTGCAGTTTACACGCCATAAGGGCCCTAGACCTCTAGGGCAGTATGAGTCTACGACAGTCATGTTTGGCGATATTTTCGTACGCCCCGTAAAACTAACCGAAGATCCTGACACGTATGCAGCTGCGTTCTTCATCAGAGGTGTGTCGGAAATGACAGTTGTGCGTCCCGATGCAGAGACAGCAGTACCCGACCTCGATATAATCGTGAAAGAATTAGTTACCATACCGCTCGACGGTACATCAGAAATTTCCGTTAGACTTTTGGCCCGAACGAAAGAAATTCTAGGTCAAATAGATGCTTTAGGCATCGACGCAGAGGGTGGAACCATAATTAAGGACGTAAGAATCGTATATGATGCGCTGATAGATGCCGAAGGGACTGAGACTTTACCAACCGATGCCATGCTCAGGCTTTATGGTATTGCAAAATACATTGAAACTTCTGAAAACGATAAGGTAAAAGACAGATTGCTTTACGCCCTACGACTTATATTTGCTCAATCGGAGTCTGATTTCAGCGTCGCGCAGTCCGAAAAAGAGATTAAACTGTATGCCGGAACTATAATAGATGTCGCATATAGTGGCAATGGGTCTAAACTATCGATTTCTCTTCAAGATGAGAACGGGGAGCTCCATGTAATTCCCTTAGCTTCTATCAAAGGTTTTAGGGTCTCTTAGCCATAGTATTTTGGCCAACAATCTGCTACAATCAAGCGCAGAGCGCTATTTTTTATGGCAAAAAATAACTAATTCATTTACTCAGAGAGAAAGAGAGAAGAAATGGCACAAAAAGACGTCCCGCTTAAGGACTATCGCAATATCGGTATTATCGCGCACATCGACGCTGGTAAAACTACTACAACTGAAGGTATTCTGTACCGAACAGGCCTTAGCCACAAGATTGGTGCCGTTCACGAAGGTGAAACTACCACCGACTGGATGGAGCAAGAACGCGAGCGTGGTATTACTATTACCTCTGCTGCGGTTACCTGTTTCTGGAAAGACCACAAAATTAATATTATTGACACCCCAGGTCACATTGACTTTACCGCAGAAGTAGAGCGTTCACTGCGTGTGCTTGACGGTGCCGTAGTGGTATTTGATGGAAAAATGGGCGTGGAAGCGCAGACTGAAACTGTATGGCGCCAGGCAAACAAATACGGTGTGCCTCGTATTTGTTTTATCAACAAGATTAACCAAACCGGTGGTGACTTCTATAAATCTCTCGAAAGTATTCACAACCGTCTTTCAAAGCACGCATTGCCCGTACATCTGCCAATCGGCTTTGAAAAAGATATCAATGGTGTTGTTGACCTCGTAACCATGAAGTCTTACACCTACAATGATTTTACTGACCACGAGCTTATTGAAGGCGATATTCCTGCTGACATGCTTGATAAAGCAAAGAACGCTCGCAGCCTGCTTGTAGAAGCAGCAGTAGAAGCCGACGACGCCATGATGGAGAAGTTCTTTGAAGGTGGCGAAGAAGCTATCTCTGAAGCTGATCTAAAGGTAGCACTTCGCAAGCGAGTTCTTGCTGGTGACTTCTACCTAGTAACCGGTGGTGACGGTCGTGGTGTGATTGTAGAAAAGGTACTTGACCTTGTAAACGATTACCTGCCAAGCCCACTAGACGTAGACGCAATTTGGGGCACTAACCCTAAAACTGGCGACGAAGTAAGCCGCAAGCCTGAATCAACTGAGCCTATGGCTGGTTTGGCCTTTAAGATTGCAACCGACCCATTTGTTGGAAAACTCATCTTCGTCCGTGTGTACAGCGGTACATTGAAAGCTGGAAGCTACGTGCTGAACACGACAACTGGTGAAAAAGAACGCGTTGGCCGTATCGTACGTATGCACGCCGACAAGCGCGAAGAGATTGATGAAATTCACGCTGGTGACATTGCCGCTGTTGTCGGCCTTAAGAGTACCTTTACTGGTCACACACTGTGTGAAGTTGCTCACCCGATTGCACTTGAAAGCATTACTTTCCCAGAGCCACCAGTAGCAATTGCCGTTGAGCCGAAATCTAAGGCTGACCAAGAAAAAATGGGTATTGCATTGCAACGTCTTGCCGAAGAAGACCCAACCTTCCGTGTGCACACCGACGAAGAAACCGGCCAGACCATTATGTCTGGAATGGGTGAGCTACACTTAGACATTTTGATTGACCGCATGAAGCGAGAGTTTAAGGTAGAGGCTAACGTTGGTGAGCCACAAGTGGCTTTCCGCGAAACGATTAAGGGTACCTCAGAAGTTCAGGGTAAGCATGCCAAACAATCTGGTGGTCGTGGCCAGTATGGTGATGTTTGGGTACGCTTTGAAGCAAACGAACCTGGTAAGGGCTTCGAATTCATCGACGAAATCAAGGGTGGTGTGGTTCCACAAGAATACCGACCAGCTGTACAAAAGGGTATCAAGGAAACGCTTGATGGTGGTGTTATCGCCGGCTACCCAGTGGTAGACATTAAAGCTACGCTTTACGACGGTAGCTACCACGACGTTGACTCATCTGAACTCGCGTTCTCTTTGGCGGGTAGCCTGGCTGCTCGTGAAGGTATTAAGCAAGCGAAACCAATCTTGCTTGAACCTGTGATGTTGGTAGAAGTTACCACCCCAGAAGAATTTATGGGTGATGTAATTGGTGACCTTAACTCACGTCGCGGTCGAATTGATTCAATGGAAGACCTCGCTGGCGGTGCGAAGCTTGTGAAAGCTCATGTTCCACTGGCAAGTATGTTTGGTTACACCAACGACATTCGCTCAATGAGCCAAGGTCGTGCAGCCAGCACAATGGAGCTCGATACCTACGAAGAAGTTCCACCAAACGTTGCGCAAGAGATTATCGAGAAGCGAAGCTCGAAATAACACCCAAGCAACACAAGTAAAGGCACCGCCCTCTAGTGGCGGTGTTTTATTTGCAGGTACGGTTTGTTCGACGTATACTTTAGCCAGAACCAAGGAGGCGTATGGAAGTAAAAAAACAATCGCAACGAAGCATTGAAGCGCAGGCGTTATACTTTGCGTTTATTACAAGTGGTCTAGCGGCGGTGCTAGCTGCGGCAAGATTTTTTAAAACAGATGTACCATTTTTTGGGTCGCCTTCAATTGGCACTGTTAGTGCTGTGCTCGCGGCACTTAGTACGATCGTACTATTCTTTATGCCGCATTTTATGGCTCAATACGCTGGTGCAAAACGGAAAAAGCATAAGGCACTTAGCATTACCGCCAAAGAATTCGTGGCTACATTTTCTCTTGCATTTATTCATGCGGCCTTGGTGTTTTTGCTAACCACGGGACTCTTTTACCTTTTGAGCCTTGCGTTTGTAGGGCTACTGCAAGATTGGGTTACTGCCTCGGTTATGACGGGTGCTACAGTGGGAGCAACGTCTTATTTAACCTATATCAGCGCCGCAAATCTTACTACCGTAAGACTCTCGGGTGTATTAGCACTATTCGTAGTGTCTGGTGCGCTTACTAGCATGATTACTACAAGCGATCCAGATTGGTGGCAGCTTCACTTTAGTTCGCTCGGCGGCGGTGATTCAGCACTGTCGCGAATTACTTTCAATGCGACGCTTATTATTGGCGGGCTAGTGATAGTTGCGTTAGCGGATTATATTGCCAACGATTTTAGCCGCTTAAAGAGCTTAAAAAAGCAATACAAAGACGTGAGAGTAAACGTAGTGCGGGGTGCGTTGGCTTTCATAGGTGTCTTCTTGGCCATGGTAGGACTTTTCCAGTATGATGTATCGGTACAGCTCCACAACAATGCAGCCGCTGGTATGGCATTTATATTTCTTGGTCTTACTTTGGGTATCCCGTGGATAGCTCCGGGCTTCTCAAGAGCCTTTTATGTGTTTACTTACTCTATGATGGCAAGTCTTTTGGTAGGGTTATGGCTGTTAGTAGGCCCCTTGAGTTACTTCAACCTTACGGCTTTCGAACTGTTGTGCGCCGGCGTAATATTCACCTGGCTCGTCGTGTTTATTCGACAAGTCGCAGCATTATTAGAAGATCAAAAATAAAATAGGGCTGACGCCCCGGCGCCGCCACAGAGGCGACGCCGAGGCATCAGCTGATGGCGCGACCGAGAGCTGAGACCAGCTCGACGAACACCCCCGCAATCGCAGAGACAGTCGCCTGAAGCGAGTCAGGGTCAGTAGCGGCCCAGGCTCCCAGTAGCGCCCCGACGAAGTACGGCTGTGCGTTCTTCATCGCGACCTCCCTAGGGGTCATGCCGTCACACGTTGCAACAGCTATCAACATAATAAACCACTACTTTGTAAAGGTCAAACTATGCTTGCAAGTAAAGCATAAGTACTATATGCTAGTCGCAAATACTAGTAAAAATAGGTAGCATATGAAAATAAAGCAATTTGTACTACTAACAGCCCTGATATCGGTGTTGGCCGTTGGGTTAACGAGCCCGGCCTTTGCGCGTGGAGGGGATGACGATACCTCCAACTCGGGTTCATCTGAACTAGAGAACGAACAAGAAGCAGAAACCGAGCATGGAAACGAGCTGGAAAGTGAAAATGAGACTTCGGACTTCAGCTCAGATGACAGTAGGGCGGAACGCCAAGCAAAGCTTGAAGCAAAAATAGCTGAGCGACGACAGAAGCTTGAAGACAGGTTCGACAAAAAACGCGAAGAAATTAAAGAAAAGCTTGCTGGCAAGCGACTTGACCTATGCGAGGAGCGAGAAGCAAACATTAACCGACTTATTGATGATGGCGTAGAGCGATCAAAGAAGAAACTAGCAGTGTTCCAGCGTATCGAAGAGGCGGTGAAGAATTTCTATGTAGAAAAAGGCTTGTCAGCCGAAGGCTATGACGCGGCAGTTGCTAACGCGGACGAAAAAGAAGCTGCGGCCATCGCAGCAATTGAGGCAGTTGGACAAGTAGACTTTGATTGTTCAAACGTCGAAAGCTCGCGACCAAATGGAGTTATCCGTGAGGCTATTCATACACGGCACGATGCGTTAAAAGAGTATAAAACCGCCGTACGAGAGCTGATACAGGTTGTTAAAAAAGCACTTAATGATTCAACAAACACTGAAAGCGAGGTTGAACAATAATGAAACACATTCAACGTGGTTTTAGTGTAATTGAGGTTGCTATCGTACTTGTAGTGCTGGGTCTTGTAGGGGCCTTAGGCTATGTGGCGTGGAATAAGTTTGTGGACACTAATACTGGCACGACTGAAACGTCAGAAGAGCGTACCGCGGAAAAGATTACAGTGAAAAACGCCGACGATTTGAACAGCGTAGAGAAGACGTTAGATGCAACTGACGTCGAAGACAGTGAGTCTACCGAAGCTGAACAAGCGGCAGATTTCTAGAACAATTTTCAAAAGCTTGCTTGCCCTGCTATTTCATAAGCGTTATGATTGAGACAGATGAAAACGCGAGGGGTTCTTATACTGGCAGCCGTTTTGGCCGCAATTGGGGCACTTGGTTGGTGGCTTTTACGTGACGCCACGTTGGACGTGTTGCAGCCTGCGGGTAATATTGCTGAGCAGCAGCGCTCACTTTTGATAGTGGCGTCGGTGCTAAGCACGATAGTCGTGGTGCCGGTATTTACATTACTGATAGTATTCTCGGTTCGCTACAGAGAGGGCAACAAAAAGGCAATTTACGACCCTAATTTAACTCACAACGCAAAGCTTGAAGCACTGTGGTGGGGTATACCGATAGTAATTATCGGTGTACTGGGAGTGATTACGTGGCAAACGAGCCACACACTTGACCCGTATAAGCGAATTGCTTCAAGTAACGAAGTGATGAATATTGAGGTAGTAGCTTTGCAATGGAAGTGGCTGTTTTTGTACCCTCACCAGCGAGTCGCGACAGTCGACAAACTAATTGTACCCGTCGATGTGCCGGTAGAATTCAGTCTCACTTCAGATGCGCCAATGAGTGCTTTTTGGGTACCTTCACTGGGCTCACAAATTTACACGATGAACGGAATGACCTCAAAGCTGAATCTAATTGCGACCGAACCAGGTTCGTATAAAGGCTACAATACGAACATAAACGGCAAGGGCTATGCAAGTATGGATTTTACAGTGGAAGCCGTAGACAAAAAAACGTTTGTCGATTGGCATGGCCAACTAGCAAAATCATCAAACGGGCTTGATTGGGCAACGTATAGGCAGCTCAGTAAGCCAAGCATGCTTGATTCGCCCAAAGAGTATGCTTTGCATAATACATCGCTCATGCACGCAATCGAAATGAAATTTATGCCAGAGCATTCAATGAATGGAGAAATGGAATGATGCACGCATTTGCTGAAGGCTTGTTGGGTCGGCTTTCCTTCGATTATTTGCCGACCGAACCCGCCACCATAGGAGCCGCAGTAGGCTTGCCGCTAAGTGCACTTGCTATAGTTGCCGCGCTTACCTACTTTAAAAAGTGGCGTTGGTTGTGGGATAACTGGCTCACGTCGCTCGATGCCAAGAAAATCGGTGTAATGTACATAGTGGTAGCCATCGCAATGCTCCTGCGGGGATTGGCAGATGCGTTGATGTTGCGAGCTCATACGGCTCAGGCAGTGGGAGATAACAGCGGGCTATTTACCACCGATACCTTCCAACAAGTATTTAGCGCGCACGGGACAATCATGATATTTTTCGTCGCCATGGGCTTGATGTTTGGTTTAATCAATGTTGCTCTTCCGCTCATGCTCGGTGCGCGTGATGTTGCCTTTCCATTTCTAAACTCCGTTAGCTTCTGGCTGTTTGCAACCGGAATGATTTTGATTAACACCTCCCTTGTGATCGGTGGTTTTAGCAACGGTGGTTGGCTAGGATATCCGCCACTAACCGGGCTCGAATATAACCCTGGACCTGGTGTGGACTACTGGATATGGTCGCTGCAAATCGCTGGCATAGGGAGTCTACTTTCAGGGATTAACTTTACAGTCACCATACTAAAGAAACGTGCTTCCGGAATGACTCTCATGAAGATGCCAATTTTTGCCTGGAGCGTATTGGTATCGATGGTGCTAGTAATGTTGGCGTTTCCGTTGCTAACGGTGTCTTTGGGCTTGCTTTCGCTTGATCGTTTGATAGGGATGCACTTCTTTACATCAGATTTCGGCGGTAACCCCATGATGTATATTAATCTCATCTGGGCATGGGGGCATCCAGAGGTCTATATACTAATTTTGCCTGCGTTNNATCGGTATCTTCAGTGAAGTCGTGGCTACATTTGCTCGTAAAGCTTTGTTTGGCTATCGAACGATGGTGGCGGCACTCATTGCCATAATGTTCTTTAGCTTTATCGTTTGGCAGCACCACTTCTTTACGATGGGGGCGGGGGCGAATGTTAACGCATTCTTCGGAATTATGACGATGGTTATTGCCATACCAACTGGAGTGAAAATCTTCAACTGGTTATTTACTATGTACAAGGGTAAGATACGTTTCGATGCGCCAATGGTTTGGTTTTTGTGTTTCGTGGTTACATTTACGCTCGGAGGTGTTACCGGAGTAATGATGGCTGTGCCGGCAATCGATTTTCAGGTACACAACAGCATGTTCTTAGTTGCTCACTTCCACAATACAATTATTGGTGGTGTGGTATTTGGCTTCTTAGCAGGAATCACTTACTGGTTCCCTAAGATTTTCGGCTTTAGGTTGCACGACAAACTAGGTAAATATTCTGCCTACGCATGGCAAATTGGCTTTATCTTGGCATTTATGCCGCTCTATGCGCTTGGCTTGATGGGTGCCGTACGACGCATCGACCACTACGACGACCCGTCTTGGCAGCCCTTCTTTATTGTTTCGGCCGTTGGTGTGCTTGTAATTATGCTTGGCGTGGGGTTGTTCATACTCCAACTAGCTGTGAGTATATGGAAGCGCAAGGAACTCCGTGACACTACCGGTGACCCGTGGAATGGGCGCACGCTAGAGTGGAGTGTTCCGTCACCGGCGCCAGAGTATAACTTTGCAATAGAGCCAGAGGTGACCCACCGCGATGAATGGTGGTATCGAAAAGAGAGTAAGCTTGCCGTACCAAAAAAGAGCAGCTACCAGGACATATGGCTGCCAAAAAATAGCGGCCTAGGTATCGGTATTGCTGTATGTGCTGGCCTGTTCGGCTTTGCCATGATCTGGCATATTTGGTGGCTCGGCTTCGCGGCGTTCTTAGCCGTTGTGGCGCTGATTGTATTTCGAACATATGCCGACGAACCAGAAAAGCGAATATCGGCTGAACATCTGTATCATCTGGACAAAGGACGAAAGCAATGAACCACGTAGCGCATGCCCACGACAAACACGAAACAGCACAGCTTGGCTTTTGGCTGTACCTAATGACCGATTTGATGTTGTTCGCTGGCCTGTTTGCAACCTATATGGTACTTCGGGGTGGCACATCCGGTGGCCCTACGGCCTCTGAACTATTCGACCCAACTTTTGCACTTACTGAAACTATCGTATTGCTGCTAAGCAGCTTTACCTGTGGAATTGCCGCCCTGGCTCTACGCTATAAGAAGCAGTCGCTGGCCTTATGGGGCTTGGGCTTAACGGTAGTACTGGGATTGGTGTTCCTAGCTCTAGAGATGAAAGAATTCGCCGAATTTTATAGCGAAGGTCACACGTGGCAAGCAAACGCTTTCTTATCAAGCTTCTTTACACTTGTTGGCACCCACGGGCTGCACATTAGTATCGGATTAGTATGGGCATCAACGCTACTAGGCTACCTTATCCGTTCGCCACACCATGACGATGCGCATCGCAAAATGAGTCTCTTCACGCTATTTTGGCACTTCCTTGACATTATCTGGGTTTTCATTTTCACCATTGTGTATCTGCTAGGAGTACTGTCATGAAACAAAACCACTTTAAAAAAGAAGTAGCAACATATGTATGGGGCTTGGTCGCTGGGTTGGTACTAACGTTGCTGGCATACGGTGTAACCGTTGCTCACCTTGATGCACCTTTGACACTAATTGCGGCCGTATTGCTCGGGCTTGCTACGCTGCAGGTTATTACTCAAGTGCTATTTTTCTTACACCTTGATAGCGAGACAAAGCCACATTGGAAATCACAAGCATTTATCTTCACAGTTCTCATGATTATCGTTGTCGTGGTTGGCTCACTCTGGATCATGACGAACCTTGATTACCGAATGGGTATGTCGGGTCATGCTATGGAAGAATACATGCTTCGTCAGAATAAAAAAGGCTTCTAAACTTGCGCAACCTGTTTCAACTGTATTATCAGCTCGCAAAGCCCGGCATTGTATACGGCAACTCGTTGCACGTGCTCGCTGGGGCACTGCTAGCGTCGCGCGCGGGAGTTGACGTCTATACGCTCATCGCCGCGACAGTTGGCTCGGCTTTAATCATCGCATCTGCATGTGTGGTCAATAACTACACCGATAGGCGGATTGATCTTGCTATGGAGCGCACTCGCAAACGCGCGTTTGTTACCGGCGATGTTTCCTTGCCGATTGCCGCCGTGTACGCGATGCTACTGTTTGTATCGGGTGTCGGAGTGCTATATGTCTATACAAATATCCTTACGTTAGCGCTGGGGCTTGTAGGGTACGTATGGTACGTTGTGATTTACGGCATTGCTAAGCGCCGTACAGTACATAGTACACTCATCGGAAGCGTTCCGGGTGCTTTGCCGATCGTTGCTGGATATACGGCGGTTACTGGAGAGATTGATCAAACGGCAATCGTACTGTTTGCGCTGATAGTCGCGTGGCAGATGGCGCACTTTTTTGCCATTTCGCTGTACAGAAAGGAGGAGTATGAAGCCGCTGGGTTGCCAGTATACGCCGTAGTGCGACCGCTCAACCGGGTCATTCTGCAAATAAGCATGTACGTGGTGCTCTATGTCGTTGTGGTCGGCTATGCAGTAAGCGAAGGCGTATTTCAGTCGTTCGCAGGGGTCGGTATGGTAGTGGCAGCGGGCTGGTGGGCTGTGGTCGCGTCGCAGGGGCTACGACATAAAAATAAACGTGTGTGGGCAAAGCAAGTGTTCGCCGTTTCATTAGCGCTAAGCTTTTGGCTTCTTTGCATGAGTGCGCTAGGCGTTGTATTAGCATAAGCCTGTACGGTACAATAAGCCTAATGAAAATCGTAATAGTGGGTGGCGGATTTGGCGGCGTTAAAGCTGCTTTAGAGCTGTCTGAGAATGCTCACTATCAAATTACCGTTGTATCAAAAGATAAGAGCTTTCAGTACTATCCGACCTTGTTTAGCACCGCTACCGGTCATAGTCACCGTGAATCTTGGGTACCGCTTGAGCACATATTTCGAAACAAGCGCAATATTGAGGTGGTGTATGACACTATTACGAAGGTGGAGCCGGAAGAAAAATATGTAAAAGGTGAATCTGGCGAGATATATCGCTACCACAATCTTATTCTGGCGCTCGGGAGCGTTACCACTTACTTTGGAATACCAGGCCTCAATACCTATTCGTATGGTATAAAGTCTGAAAGCGAAATACGTGCACTGCAAAAGCATTTGTTTAAGGAAATGGAAGACGGAAAAGACGACGAGAGTCACTATGTGATTATTGGCGGAGGTGCAACTGGTGTTGAGCTAGCGGGGGCGCTAGGTACGTATGTTCGAACACTAAGAAAACATTTCGGCATTCGTAAAAAAAGCGTGCGAATTAACCTTGTAGAAGCGGCGCCACGGTTGTTGCCGCGTATGTCAAAGGCGACGAGTAAGAGCGCGGCACGACGTCTAAGACAGCTCGGTGTGCATGTTGAAACGAATCGAAGAGTCGAAAAGCAAACAGCACATGCCATTGTGGTGAATGGCAAGCCAATCAAGAGCCAAACTGTTATTTGGACTTCGGGTGTGGCGAACCCGCCGTTTTACGAGGCGAACAAAGAACACTTCGAGCTCGATAAGAGGGGTAAGGTGATTGTAGACGAATACATGCTGGCACTACCGCACGTGTATGTGATAGGTGATAATGCTGCCACACCATACGCGGGGTTGGCCCAAACAGCGTTGCACGATGCCATATTTGTCGCAAAGCACATAAAAGGTGGAACTATGTCCTACAGAGCCATCGACCCGCCGTGTATAGTGCCGATTGGCAAGAATTGGTCATTATTTGAGTGGAAGTGGTTACATTTTTCTGGGTGGTCTGCCAATGTACTGCGCCACGCGGCCGATATTATCGGCTATAATGATGTTTTACCCTTCGGTCGAGCTATTGGCGCCTGGCGGGCTCGCTCGGTAGCAGAGCTGCGTATTCCTGATTCGTTTTCCCAGTCAGACTAATCAATTCTTGCACTTTACCTCGCGCTCAAAACACTGTATAATGAACGTCATACGCTGCGAGGTCACTTAGAGACTGCGCAGAAAATTATAATAATTAAGGAGAATTAACCAGAGATGGCAGATTTCGATCGAAGCAAGCCGCACGTCAACGTTGGTACTATGGGTCACGTTGACCACGGTAAAACAACGCTAACCGCAGCTATTACTGCTGTACTAGCAAAAAAACTACCAAGTGACGTCAACAAGCCTGTTGCGTACGACCAAATTGACAACGCACCAGAAGAGAAGGCTCGTGGTATTACCATCGCTTCTTCTCACCAAGAGTACGAGTCAGAAAAGCGTCACTACGCTCACGTGGACATGCCAGGACACGCCGACTACGTAAAGAACATGATCACCGGTGCCGCACAGGTTGATGGTGCAATTCTAGTAGTTGCCGCAAACGACGGACCACTGCCACAAACTCGCGAACACGTTCTACTTGCAAAGCAAGTTGGTGTGCCAAAGATTGTTGTATTCCTCAACAAGATGGATCTTGCAGACCCAGAACTTGTAGAGCTCGTAGAAATGGACGTTCGTGAACTGCTTTCAAAGAACGGTTTTGACGGCGACAACGCACCAATCATCAAGGGTTCTGCCACTAAGGCGCTTGAAGGTGATGCTGCTAACGAAGACGCAATTATGGAACTTGTAGCTGCTCTAGACGCTTACGTTCCTGAGCCAACTCGTGACATGGACAAGCCATTCCTCATGCCTATCGAAGACGTGTTCTCTATCAAGGGTCGTGGTACGGTAGCAACTGGTCGTATCGAGCAGGGTGTTATCAAGCTAAACGAAGAAGTTGAAATTGTTGGTATCAAAGACAGTCAGAAATCTGTTGTTACCGGTATTGAGGCCTTCAAAAAGAACCTTGACCAAGGTCAAGCAGGTGATAACGCTGGTCTACTACTTCGTGGTATCGAGCGCGAACAAATCGAGCGTGGTCAGGTTATTGCTAAACCAGGTTCAATTACTCCTCACACCGAATTTGAAGCTGAAGTATACATCCTTAAGAAGGAAGAAGGCGGACGCCACACTCCATTCGCTAAGGGTTACAAGCCACAATTCTACTTCCGTACTACGGACGTAACTGGTGAAGTTGAACTACCAGCTGGCAAAGAAATGGTTATGCCAGGTGACACCGTAACCTTCAATGTGAAGCTTCTTGCGCCTATCGCTATGGAGCAAGGTCTAAACTTCGCTATTCGTGAAGGTGGCCGCACCGTTGGTGCTGGTGTTGTGACTAAGATTACTAAATAATCTAACTACACCTAATAAAATACCCCTGAAAACTCGGGGGTATTTTTACATTTCAAGCCAACGTCTATGTATAATTCTATCCTCGTCAGGAACATCTTTGAGAGGTTGTTGGGCTCTAAAGAGCTCTTCGGTGTGCTTGTGGATGTTTAGTGACATAATTTGAACTCGGTACATATTTAGCTCGTCACTAATTTCAAAGCCGACAATCGCAAGTGCAATATCGCCCCTTCGCTGCAATTGCGGGTGTGAGCGAAGACTATGCACAACCGACTCAGCTACTCTTCTCTGATAAATCCCAGGGAGCTCAAAACTGCCACCTGTGAGATCTGGGTTGTATAAAAAATCACACTTGCTGAGAACGTAACGTGTAACATAATCGAGCGTAGAGCCAGGACGCTGTTCTCTCGGTTCAGGTATTACCTCAGCTGTCATTTTCGTTTTTTTGTTTTACCCCTCTATAGCTTTGGTTATACGCCTAATCTCGGGAGAAATCAAGCTCGTGCTTTGCAATAGTAGAAAACTGGGAGTATACTAGCAGCATTATTCAATAAAACAAATAGGATTTGCTATGACAGAGTTGCGAAATGACACGCCACGAACAAAGGAATTAACGGACGAAACCATAGCAGAAATTGAAAGCGCACTTGCTAGAGTAGCCGTAAAGGAGAGAGTTGACCCGATAATTGTTCAAGCGAAGGTTAGCGAATCTGGAAAAGTAATACGCCCAGCAATTGATATAGCGAACGGAACTCTCGCGAACGGACAAGACATTAGTGTGTTCTACGAACGGGGCAGAAAAGACAAAGAGCCTGAAACCTATTATGATAAGCCTAGCCGCGCAGAGCTGGCTCTTATGGAAGCTCAGCGGATTGCTGGACGATAAGCACCCTTGCTGAAAAGCAAAATTTACTGTATAATCCTGTTTGTAAACTAATCGCACCGACAACTCAGCCAGACGATGACTACATTCCGATTCGAGCTTGAGGTTACGGTGCACAAACAAGGAGTTATCATGGCTAAAGAAGAAGGCCTGCGGATTCGAATCCGTCTAAAAGCATACGATCACAAGGTGATTGACCAATCAGCAAAACAAATTATTGACACTGCGTTGCGCACCGGCGCAAGCGTTGCTGGCCCTGTACCACTACCGACTCGAAAGAGTACGTTTACTGTGGTAAAAAGCCCTCACGTGTACAAAACTGGTGGTGAAGCATTTGAAATGCGCGTGCACAAGCGCCTTATCGACATTACCAACGCCACACCAAAAACTATCGACTCTCTGCAAAACCTCAGCCTTCCAGCTGGTGTAGACGCAGAAATCCGCATGTAACTGGCATTTGCGAATGAAACTACGACCGATTTTTTCGGTCGTAGTTTTATGTTCGCTAGATTTCGGCGAGTTTTTGCTCGAGGAGAGGTACGATACGTTCCATGCATGCATCGAAGTGCCCGGTCTGAACTAGGATGCTAATTGGAAATGTGTAGCCCCGTTCGTAGCTTGAAGCGTCAGCTGCGCCATGGTTCTTAAAGATGCTCGCGATTTGTGCGGCGCTGTAACCTGCAAATTCAAGGTCTTGGATTGCTGCGTAGAGAAAGCCGATCTTGTCGTCTTCAGAGGTCTTGGGTCCCATCCCGATACGATAGCGATCTAGATCTGGTGTTAACATCACCTCTAAAGCGTGTTTGCCTAGAACCCCGAGCAAATAAGCCTGACGATCCTGGGCTGATTCTGACTCCGCAATTGATAGCGTTGCTTCGGGGTTTACGCGCATAATGCCGTACATAATGCACTCGAAGCTAGCGAATGTCAAGCATAAGAAGGATTGTACGATAGCGTTGACTCGGGTACTATAGAAACATGCCAAAAAAGAAAGCTCGCAAGCAGTCCGACGGCTCGTATTTGCTTAAGCTCGTCATGTACATTATTTTCGGCTCGCTGTGGGTGAAATTTGCCATTCCAATTAGTATCGGTTCGTTTACTCTATATGGCATACCTTTTGGACTATTTATAGGGCTGCTTTTTGCGAGCCATGATCACTTCCAGGTAGACAGAAAAATTGAGTATGCATTGCTACTACTCATGACGATTTTAACGTATTTCATGCCCGCCGGTGTGGTTTTATAAACACAATTTAGTACCCCTTGACGTCTCGAGGAAGAGTGTGCTATAGTTATTTGGTAACTTATTACGTAATAACAACTCGTTCCTGAGCGAATTAGAAGGTCTGAAATTACCTAGGGTAACAGAGGAAACCGCTAGCCGCCGGGGATTTTAAATGGGAGAAAGAAGGCATGAAAGCACTTCTCGGTACCAAAATTGGTATGACCCAAATCATAGCTGATGATGGCGTTGCAACACCTGTAACGTTGATTCAAGCTGGCCCATGCACCGTTACTCAGGTGAAGTCTGTCGAAACCGACGGCTACAATGCAGTGCAAGTGGGATTTGGTTTGGGTAAGAACCTGAGCAAGGCCGTTGCTGGACATGTAAAGTCTAGCAAAATTTCGCCGCAAGTTTTGCGGGAGTTTCGCGTTGATGAATTGCCAGCCGAACTAAAGGTTGGTGACGCTATCGACGTAAGTAGCTTTAGCTTAGGTGACGTCGTAGACGCCACTGGAACATCAAAAGGTAAAGGGTTTGCCGGTACGGTAAAACGCCACAACTTTAACACTAGTAAAAAGACCCACGGTGGTAACGGTAATGTCCGTAAGCCTGGTTCTATCGGATCTATGTATCCACAAAAAGTCTTCAAGGGTAAGCGAATGGCTGGCCGTATGGGCGCTGAGCGTGTCACCGTAAAGAATCTTGTGGTTGCGTATGTAGATGCAGAAAACAACCTACTTGGCCTTCGCGGCGCCGTTCCTGGCCCACGTAAAGGTCTTGTGATTGTTGACGGAGGTAACGCGTAATGGCTGAAACTACTAAATCAACTACGCCTACACTGCCAAAGTCAGTTTTTAATGTAGACGTGCAAAACCACGAGCTTTTGAAACTTGCCTACGACAGCTATCTCGCTGCTGGCCGCAATGCTCACCCACGCACACTCGAGCGTGGCGATGTACGAGGTGGTGGTAAGAAGCCTTGGCGCCAAAAAGGTACCGGCCGTGCTCGTTTTGGAAGTACCCGAAACCCAATTTGGCGTGGCGGTGGTATCGTGTTTGGCCCTACAGGCACCGAAAACCACGTTAAGAAGCTTTCGACTACTAGCAAGCGTACTGCATTGAAGCAAGCGCTATCCCTGGCAAACAAAGCAAAGAAAATTGTTATTACAGATGTAAAAACTACTGGTAAGACCGCTGAAGTCGCGAAATTTCTCGCCGACAAGAAGCTCGACCGCAAAGTGCTACTTGTTGTTGATGAAAAGACGCTAGAGATGATTCGTGCCACCAAGAACATTCAAAACGTTGTTCTGATTCGTGCAAATTACCTAAGCGTATTCCACATTTTGAACGCTGACCACATTGTGCTGGCACCAAAAGCTGTAGCCGTGATCGAAAACTGGCTTGCCGCAAAGGAGGAAAAGTAAGATGAGTATCTTAGTAACTCCACGCGCAACTGAAAAGGCATATGGCCTTAGTGCAAAAAATGTGTACGTATTTAACGTACCTACTAGTGCGAACAAGCACCAAGTAGCTGAAGCTGTTGCTGAGCAGTACGGTGTAACCGTAGCAAACGTTGCAACTGCAGTACAAAGCGGTAAAGCCGTACGCTACAGCCGTGGCAAAAACCGCTACCCTGGTACAACTAGCCGTAAAGACACTAAAAAAGCATATGTAACGCTTGCCGAAGGTAGCAGTATTCAGATGTTTGAGCAACCAGCAGAAGAGGAGAAGAAGTAATGCCGATTAAAGCCTACAACCCAACCACTCCTGCTCGTCGCGGTATGACAAGCCAAGACCTTAGTGACATTACAACTCGTAAGCCACTAAAAAGCTTAGTAAAGAGCAAGAAGCAAAACGCTGGCCGCAACAACCAAGGTCGTATTACCGTACGTCACCGTGGTGGTGGTGTGAAGCGTCACTATCGATTAGTAAACCACCGCATGGCTCCAGGTACTGTAGCCACTGTTGAGGAAATCGAATACGATCCAAACCGATCTGCTCGTGTAGCTCGTGTGAAAGATCAATATGGCTTATACCACTATGTACTTGCCGACACTAGTATGGAAAAAGGCAAAGAGATCTCTAGCGGCGAAAACGTTGCGATTGAAAGCAGCAACCGCATGCCTCTCAGCCAAATCCCTGTTGGAACACAAATTTACGCAATTGAAATCAATGCTGGTAAAGGCGCCCAAATGGTGCGCAGCGCTGGTACGAAAGCACAGCTTATGGCAAAAGAAGGCGATTACGCGCTCGTTCGTATGCCAAGTGGCGAAGTTCGCCGTTTCCGTGTTGAGTGCCAAGCTAGCATTGGTGTTGTTGGAAACGTTCAGCACCAAAACATCAAGATCGGTTCTGCTGGTCGAAAACGCCGTAAAGGTATTCGTCCGACCGTCCGTGGTGTTGTGATGAACGCCGCCGATCACCCACATGGTGGTGGTGACGGTGGTCGTCATGGTGCTGGTAAAGCTCCACGCACACCATGGGGTCAACTGACACTTGGTTACCGTACGCGTAGCCGTAAATCAACGAACAAGCTGATTGCCCGCAGTCGTCATGAAGCTAAGAGGAAGAGGTAGGATATGAGTCGATCATTGAAAAAAGGTCCATTCGTAGACGCCAAACTTGCGAAAAAAGTTGCGGCACAATCTGCGGACGACCGAGCAGTTATTAAAACGTGGGCACGTGCAAGCACAATTACTCCAGAGATGGTTGGTAAAAACTTTGCCGTCCACAACGGCCGTGTACACGTACCGGTGTATGTGAGCGAAAACATGGTAGGTCACAAACTCGGTGAGTTCAGCCCTACTCGCAAGTTCCGCAAGCACGGTGGAAAGGACAAGAAGTAATGGCTGAGGTATATACTGTACGCGCCTACGCTAAAGGTATCGACATTGCGCCACGCAAAGTGAGCGTTGTTGCCAGCCTTGTGCGTAATCGTAGCGTTGCAGATGCACTGGTTATTCTAGACCACGTGCCTCGCCGTGCTGGCTTGCCTGTAAAAAAGGCTATTGCTAGCGCACAAGCTAACGCTGTAAACAACCACGGCCTAGATGCCAAAACGTTGACCATCACTACGCTAAGTGTCACTACTGGTACTCGCCTGAAGCGCTTCAAACCGCACATGCGAGGTATGGCTCGTCCATTCCAGAAGAAAACCAGCAATATCTTGGTTGAAGTAAGTGGCGCAGAGAAGCCAAAGAAGAAACCAGCTGCAAAACCAGCCGCTGAGAAGAAAGAAGAGGAGAAGTAACATGGGCCAAAAAGTAAACCCAATTAGCTTCCGCCTTCAGGTTCACAAGAACTGGGATTCACGCTGGTTCTCCAGCAAGAAAGACTTTGCGAACTGGCTCGCGGAAGACATCAAGATTCGTGAACTGATTGAAAAGAAGTTTGCGTCTCGTCCAACCATCAACCGCATTGAGATTGAGCGTTCAGCCAACCTCATTACCGTTACCATCCACACCGCCAAAGCAGGTGTTGTGATTGGTAAGGGTGGCGCGGGTGTAACAGAGCTAAAAGGCTCAATCGAAAAGATTGCGAGCCTACCAGTTCGAATTAACATTGAAGAAGTAAAGCGTCCAGAGCTTGCGGCTAAATTAGTAGCTGAAAACATTGCCCGCCAGCTAGAGCGTCGTATCAACTTCCGCCGTGCAATGAAAATGGCTGCCCAAAACACCATGAATGCAGGCGCCAAAGGCGTCCGTATCCAAGTTGCTGGCCGTTTAAACAACGCTGAAATGGCTCGTCGTGAAAAGATTATTGAAGGTTCAGTGCCTCTACATACATTGCGCGCCGACATCGACTTTCATGTAGCCCGAGCAAACTGCCCAGGTGTAGGAATCGTTGGTGTAAAGGTGTGGATCTACAAGGGCGAAAGGAGTGACGCGTAATGTTACTTCCAAAGAAAACCAAGTACCGAAAAGTACGTATCGGTAAAAACGAAGGAAATGCGACCCGAGGTAACTACATTGCCTTTGGTGATTACGGTTTGCAAGCACAGAGTAACGAACGTATTACCAGCCGCCAAATCGAATCAGCCCGTCAAGCGATGACCCGCTACATCAAACGTGGTGGTAAGATCTGGATCCGTATCTTCCCTCACACTCCTGTGACCAAAAAGCCACAAGATGTGAAAATGGGTAGTGGAAAAGGTAACCCAGAATACTTCGCGGCTAAGGTAAAAGCTGGCACGGTGATGTTTGAGATGAAGGGTGTAACCGAAGATGTAGCACGCGAGGCAATGCGTCTTGCTGGCCACAAACTACCGGTGAAAACCAAATTTATCAAGCGGGAGGAAGCGTAATGGCTGAGAAAAAGACTACCGCTAAGAAGGCAGCTGTGAAAAAGGCAGAACTGAGTCTTGAAGAGCAACTAGTTGCGCTTCGAAACGACCTACTAGAATACCGCAAATCACATGCCGCTGGTGAATTAGTAAACCCCCGAGCAATTACGAAGAATCGTAAAGATATCGCTAGGGTTATGACGCAATTAAACGCTAAGAAGGAGGCGAAGTAATGGCAAAAACATTGACCGGTATTGTCACCTCTGATTCGCGTGACAAAACGATTACCGTAACCGTAACGAGCCGTGAGACTCACCCTATTTACAAAAAACAGTACACGATTACTCGTAAATACCAGGCTCACGACCCAAAGAATGAAGCAGGAAAAGGCGACAAGGTTCAAATTTCTGAAATCCGCCCTGTTTCAAAGACCAAATCATTCCAGCTTGTAAACATTGAAGAGCGTGCCAAGGGTACGGTTGAATTGAAGGACGAGCCAGAATTGGTAGAGAAAAAAGAAGCACCAAAGGCTGAGAAAGCCGAGAGCGCGACTAAGGAGGAGAAGTAATGATCCAACAAGAGTCACGCCTCAAGGTTACCGATAACAGTGGTGCAAAAGAGGTACTCTGTATTCGCGTACTAGGTGGAACAAAGCGCCGCTACGCTCACGTTGGTGACGTAATTGTGTGTTCTGTTAAAGACGCGAACCCAACTGGTAACGTAAAGAAGAAAAGCGTTCAAAAGGCGGTTGTAGTACGAACTCGCAACCAAATCAAGCGCAAAGATGGTAGCACGATTAGCTTCGACGACAACGCCGTTGTGATTATCAACGACGACAAGACGCCAAAAGCGACTCGTGTGTTCGGCCCAGTGCCTCGCGAACTTCGCGACATGGGATACGCAAAAATCATCAGCCTTGCGCCGGAGGTACTCTAATATGGCACGTATTCGAAAAGACGATATGGTGAAGATTATTGCCGGAAGCAAAAAAGGCACTACTGGCAAAGTTCTTGCAGTAAACAGCAAGAAAGGCAGTGTGCTCATTGAAGGCATAGGCGTCGGCACTCGCCACATTCGCCCTAGCCAGCTAAACCCAACTGGTGGCAAGAAGGACATCCATGTTCCTGTTGATATCAGTAAAGTTGCTCTTGTTATTGATGACAAAAGTAGCAAAACCAGCCGTGTTGCATTTAGCAAAAAGGCCGATGGTACCAAAGTGCGTGTAGCACGCCAACTAAAGAATAAGGAGATCAAGTAATATGGCAAAAGCAGCTGTATCAACCGCTCCTCGCTTGAAAGCACTCTACGATTCAACGTACAAGAGTGAACTGCAAGCCGAACTAGAGCTTTCTAACGTACACCAAGTACCGAGCCTAGAAAAGATTGTAGTAAGCGTAGGAACCGGAAAAGCAAAAGACGACAAGCGTAACCTTGAAGTAGTGAAAAACACGCTTACTAAGGTTACGGGTCAGGCTCCCGTCGAGCGATTGGCAAAGAAATCTATCGCAGGTTTCAAAATCCGCAAAGGCATGGGCGCGCCAATTGGTGTATCTGTCACCCTCCGTGGTGCTCGAATGTACGAGTTCCTCGACCGCTTCGTAAATGTAAGCCTACCTCGTGTACGTGACTTTCACGGCATCAAGGCCAAAGCCTTCGATAAAGGTGGCAACTACAATCTTGGCGTTACCGAACAATCTATTTTCCCAGAGCTAAGCTTTGAAGAAACACAGCACTTACACGGCCTACAGATTACCTTTGTGATTAAAAACGAAGATAAGACGCACAGCCGTGCGCTGCTAGAGAAATTCGGTATGCCGTTCGAAAAGGCAGGAGGAGTAAAGTAATGGGTGCATTTGACACACTTAAACAGACGTTTATTGACATGCAAGCTGATGACGGTATTGATGGTGGTTGGTCTATCGAAGACTATAAGCCCACCGGTGACAATGGCGATGAAATTACACCAGCAGAAGCACCGAAATTCGACTCAAATGTGCGCACTGCGCTAGCGAATAGAGCGCTTGGTCAATCAGGGGAGGCTGCATAATGGCGAAGAAATCAATGATTGCTCGCGATGAGAAGCGAAAGAAAATGATCACGAAATACGCTGCTAAGCGTGCTGAGCTAAAAGAACTTGGCGACCAAGATGGTTTGCAAAAACTACCACGAAACAGTAGCCCAACCCGCTGGAAAAACCGCGACGTTCTCTCGGGACGACCACACGGATACATGCGCCGATTCGGTCTAAACCGTATCAACTTCCGTGAATTAGCATCAAAGGGACACATTCCCGGCGTAAAGAAAAGTAGCTGGTAAGGAAAGGAGTAAAGAATATGAGTTTACAATCAACAGACCCAATCGCTGATCTCCTGACCCGCATCAGGAACGCAGCCGCAGTAGGCAAGACCGAAATTCGTGTGCCGAATGCAAAGCTAAAGAAAGTTGTAGCCGAAAGTTTGAAGAAACATGGCTACCTGGCCGACGTAAAGATCGAAGCCGGCAAGCCACGAGACACATTAGTAGTAACCATCGCTAAAGATGGTGAAAACCCAACCTTTACCGAACTTGCTCGCATGAGTAAGCCAGGACGCCGTATGTACGTAGGTGCAAACGACATTCCGAAGGTAAAAAGTGGCCGTGGTATCGTGCTGGTGAGCACCTCAAAAGGTGTGATTACTGGCCAAGAGGCGACAAAACAACGCCTAGGCGGTGAGGTGTTACTGAAGGTTTACTAGTATGGTTTCGGAAAGACTTTCGCCAGAGCAACAAAGACTAGTTACCCGATTTCGCGAAGCTGTAGTAAGACTGACAGCCGAACTTAGTCCGGATGTAGTTGCAAAAGTTGAGGAGCTTTCTGACGAAGAAGTGCTAGGAGCGCTAATAGGCGATGCCGTCGAGCTCGAAAAATTAGGAATAAAGAAAGGATAAGATATGAGTCGAATTGGAAAACTACCAATTGAAATCCCATCGGGCGTGACAATCACAGTCGACTCAGATGTTATTTCAGTAAAGGGCGCCAAGGGCGAGCTAACTGTACCACATCTGAGCGACGTAACGGTTGCCATCGAAGATGGAAAAGCAATCGTCACCCGCAAGGATGACCAGCGTATCGCCAAAGCCCAACATGGTTTGCAGCGCGCGCTACTAAATAACGCAGTGGTGGGCGTAACCCAAGGTTTTGAGAAAAAACTTGAAGTAAACGGCGTTGGTTTCCGTGTAAACGGTGGGGGCCAGGAGCTTGAAATGAGCCTTGGTTTTAGTCACCCAGTGAAGTACAAAGCGCCAGCAGGCGTGCAGCTGACCGTTAATAAAATGGAGATTACCGTAAATGGTATCGACAAACAGCAAGTTGGCCAGATTGCCGCTGAAATTCGAGCACTAAAGAAGCCAGAACCTTACAAGGGTAAGGGTATTAAGTATGCTGATGAGCAAATTTTGCGCAAGGCAGGAAAGACAGGTAAGTAATCATGACTAATCTAGCTAAGAAATTACTAAACAAGTCTTTGCGTAAAGCTCGCGTGCGTTCTACCGTACACGGCACCGCCGAGCGTCCTCGCCTGTCTGTTACTATTAGCAATCTACATGTGAGCGCACAGCTTATTGATGATGACAAGCGCGTTACCGTTGCCGCTGCTACGACAGTAGGCAAAAAAGCTACCGGTACAATGACCGAAAAAGCTGCCGGAATTGGCACAGATATTGCAAAGAAAGCCGCGAAAGCTAAAGTAAAAGCAGTGGTATTCGACCGAAATGGTCGAGCCTACGCAGGTCGCTTAAAAGCGCTTGCCGACGCTGCACGTAAAGAAGGATTGGAGTTCTAGTATGGCTGAACAAACAGCAGATACTACCCCACAAGCCGCTGCACCAGCTGCAGCACCTGCCCAAGGCAACCGTCAAGGTGGTCGTGGACAAGCTCGTGGTGGTCGTCGCGATGACCGACGAAATCAGGCACCTCAGGAGCCAAAGCAATTTGAAGAAGTAGTAATCAACATCGATCGTGTTGCCCGTGTAGTAAAAGGTGGTCGACGATTCCGTTTCAAGGCTCTCGTTGTAGTAGGTGACCGCAAAAACAAGGTTGGCGTAGGTGTTTCAAAGGGCGCTGACGTACAGGCCGCGATTTCAAAAGCTACCGATGTAGCCAAGAAAAGTATGATTACGATTCCGGTAACCAACACCACTATTCCGCACGATGCTGAGGTAAAACTCTCTGGTGCGCGAGTGCTCATCAAGCCCGCAGCACCTGGTACTGGTATTATCGCTGGTGGTGTAGTGCGACAAGTTATCGGCGTTACAGGTGTAACCAACCTGCTTTCAAAGAGTCTTGGCAGTACCAACAAAGTGAACATCGCTTATGCAACTATTGAAGCCCTCAAAACGCTTGTTCCGAAGGAAGAATGGCTCGGTGCTGAACCAAAAACACCAGCTAAGAAGCCTGCAGCGAAAAAGGAGTCTAAGTAATGAAATACAACGAACTCAACGTCTCTGCAAACAAGTCAAAGAAGCGTGTCGGCCGCGGTATCTCTGCTGGTCAGGGTAAAACCGCTGGTCGTGGTACTAAGGGTCAAGGCGCTCGAACTGGTAAGAAGCTACAGGCTACTTTCCAGGGTGGACAGCGTGCTCTAGTGCAGGCAATTCCAAAAAACCGAGGTTTTAAGAGCCTTCGTAGCCCTGCACAGGTGGTATACCTTGATCACCTAAATGCATTTAAGGGTAAAACTGTCGACAACTTCAGTCTTTTTGAANNATTTTTGAAGCTGGCATGATTGCTACGCCGTTCCACACAGTAAAAGTAATCGCTCGTGGTGAGCTCACCGCGAAAGTGACCTTGAACGTACAGGGCGCAAGCAAAAGTGTGCAAGAAGCTATCGTAAAAGCTGGTGGTGTGTTTAACAAAACAGCAACACCATTGCCAAAATCAGCTAAAGAAGCTGAAAAAGCCGATAAATAACCTCGTTCTTTACCGCTCCGTAGTATACTGGGTATAGTAACTATCTATACTGAAAATGCCAGAATACTACGGCTCGAATAAAGAACCGTACGATTGTAAGGGGAGTACAACGAACAATGAATTGGAAAACAATTGGGAAATCACTAAAGAATAGCGACATGCGTCGCCGATTGCTGGTCGTGCTGGGTTTGGTTATCGTCTATCGATTCTTGGCTCACATTCCTGTGCCACTGGCCGAACCTACGCAAATGAAAGAAGTTATCGATAGCGTAGTAAGTGGTAGTGATTTTGGTGGATTTTTGAACCTTCTCTCTGGTGGTGCGTTGGCGAGCTTTTCTATCGTACTTGTGGGCTTGAGCCCTTTTATTACCGCGAGTATTATTACACAGCTGCTTACTAAAGCTATTCCTAAGCTAGAAGAGCTTCACAAAGACGGTGAGTCTGGCCGTCGAAAGATTCAGCAGTGGACACGTATTATTAGCGTTCCTCTGGCAGTAGTTCAGTCTATCGCGTTCATCTACATCCTTCGCCAATCTGTATTGGCAGGAAACACTACCGCGCTCAGCGACCCGACGCTTCTGGAGTGGATCGTAGCAGTAGGAGCGATGACCGCTGGTTCTGTGCTGCTGATGTGGCTGGGTGAAATTATGACCGAGCAAGGCGTAGGAAACGGCCTGAGCTTGCTTATCTTTGCTGGTATCGTGAGCCAGATGCCTCAAACTTTGCAAACTATCGGCACGTCGTTGGTAGACACCTCTGAAACGGGCAAGCTACACGTGTTTAACTGGTTTACTGTTCCGGTGAATCCGCTCGCCTTTTGGGTAACTGCGGCAATTCTCGTGGCATCACTACTGGTACTATATTTGCTGGTAAAGATAAACGAGGCGCAGCGAGTGGTCACTATCAACTACGCGAAGCGTGTGCAGGGCAATAGTAGCTACGGTGGCGTAAAGAGTATCTTGCCAATGAAGCTTATCGCAGCCGGCGTGATTCCTGTTATCTTCGCGGTTGCGTTCCTTAGCTTGCCAGCCTTTATAGGGCAGGTTCTAAAGGCTACAGGCAACCCCGATTTTGTTGATATCGGCAACAATTTGGTCCAATGGTTCCAAACACCTAACCCAGGGCAATTCACTGGCGACACCTGGCAAGCGTTTATTTACCCAGGGCTGTACTTCCTTCTTGTCATTATCTTTACCTATTTCTACACGGGTATTGTGTTTAACAGCAACGAAATTGCTGAAAACCTGCAGAAGCAAGGTGGCTTTATCGAAGGCGTGCGTCCTGGCTTGCAAACCGAAAAGTATCTTTCTCGTACCATGAATCGCCTGATTCTATTCGGCTCATTGGTGCTTGGTACCATTGCAGTGTTGCCGTTCTTGGCTGAATATCTGTTGTATCAGATTGCTGGCGTGCAAAACGCCAACCTCGCCGTTGGGGGTACTGGTATCTTGATTGTCGTGTCGGTAGCACTTGAAGCACTCCGCCAGATTAATTCGCGTGCGTTGATGGTTACGTACGATGATTACAAATAGCGAAGCTGTTTGTAATCCTACGTGCGCGGCTTGTCCCGGTATGATCATAAGTAAGAACTTGTAATCCTACGTGCGCGCGAAGCCGGTACGATTATAAGTAGATTTTGCTTGCAATCGTAATTTGCGAATGATACTATAATCATAAGCTTCAAGAGCAAATAAACATGGCTACAGGGTTAGAGATACAACACAAGATTGATTTTCATGTAGTGCGCTGGATTGTCGTACTGTTGCTACTAGTTATGGCAGCTGTTTTCATGTACTTTGGCTACCGTTGGTATATGACCGGTGAACAGCCGCCGATTGCTTTGCCTGCTATTGCGTCGGCAGATCCTGGCGTGGATGAAAGCAAAGTCTCACAAAAAATGATAGATTCACACATCGTGAAGCCGTACGAGCCGCGATACCTTAGCATTCCAAAGTTACGCGTTGAGAAAACTCGTGTTATGCAAGTTGGCTTAACCCGTGAAGGCATGCTCGACGTACCAGCAAATATCAGCGATGTGGCTTGGTATACCAAGAGCATGACCCCTGGCACGGGCACGGGTGCTGTGCTGATAGATGGTCACAACGGTGGCGTAGCCCGTGATGGCGTGTTTGCGCAGTTAAAAACCCTAAAGAAGGGCGATGAAATTATTCTAGAGCGTGGCGACGGCAAAGTACTCACCTACGCCGTGTACGACAATATTAGCATGCCACTTGAAGAAGTAAACGACAGCGGCATGCGCCGCATGATGTATTCAGCCGATCCAAGCAAGGAAGGTTTGAACCTCATTACCTGTGATGGTAAATGGGTGCCACGGTACCAACAGTTCGACCGACGAATCATGCTACGCGCAGTAGCTGTAAAGAAATAGCTAGAAATTGAAGGCCGCCGGAGACGGGT
This sequence comes from Candidatus Saccharibacteria bacterium UBA6664, assembly GCA_002455275.1. Classification (GTDB taxonomy): domain Bacteria; phylum Patescibacteriota; class Saccharimonadia; order Saccharimonadales; family Saccharimonadaceae; genus UBA1020. The sequence continues at coordinate 135,853 of DKKO01000003.1, read as the reverse complement.
GCGCGGAGACCGTAGTCTTCGGCGGCCTTCGTCGTGCCGGCGGCAGAATCATCACCTCTGAGGTGATTGTCCCCCTCTTCGAAGCGAGTCTGTGAACCCAGCATGTGGGTCTGGCAGTTGGCGCGGATCACGTCGCTCTTGGGGACGACGCGATGCGAAGGGGTTGAGTGGAGGTGTGGGTGGTGCAGGTTTGCCGCTCAGCTGTGGAGAAAGCATGTGAACTCCTTTTCATCTCGAACTCTGAATTATAGTATAGCACTTGACGAAAGCCGTCTTTTCGATACAATAATTATTAACAATTTAGTCAAATTTCACGGATTGGTAGAATCACGTGGAATCTCTTGTAAATCGCTTTACGAACGCCAACATTTGATGTATAATGGACTACTGTAATTTATGGCGAGTCAAAAGGAAGTAATCAAGATGACCGGAACGGTGGTGGAAGCACTGCCTAATACGCAATTTAAGGTTGAACTTGAGAATGGCCATAGTATTATTGCCCACATCAGCGGTAAAATGCGCAAGCATTACATCCGTTTGGTACCGGGCGATAAGGTAGAAGTTGAGATGACCCCTTACGATCTCACGAAGGGACGAATTAGCTTCCGCCTGCGAGACGAGCGACCTTCACAGGTTGCCGCGTAATAGTAACCGGTAGTTTACTACCATTAAATAACGGAAAGGATTTTTTAGTAGCTCATGAAAGTTCGTGCGAGCGTAAAGAAAATCAGTCCAGATGACCAGCTAGTGCGCCGTAAAGGTCGCCTACGTGTTATCAACAAGAAGAAACCTAAGAATAAGCAAAGGCAGGGTTAAGCATGGCTCGAATTGCTGGGGTTACGATCCCATCAGAAAAGCAAGTGCATATCGCTCTTACCTATATTTATGGTATTGGCAAAAAGCACTCTCGAGACATCCTTGCGGCGGCAAATATAGAGCCGACCACTCGGGTGAAAGATCTCACCGAGGCTGAAGAACAACGACTTCGAGAAGTAATTGATAAAAATTACACCGTCGAAGGCGATCTCCAACGTCTCGTAACAAACAATATTAAACGACTAAAAGATATCAACGCCTACCGTGGCCTACGCCACAAGGCTGGTTTGCCAGTTAATGGTCAGCGCACACGTACGAACGCACGAACTCGTAAGGGACGCGCTGTTGCCGTTGGTGGTACACAACCTAAAGCAGCAAGTAAAACCTAGAAAGGAGCATGAGATATGGCAGAAGCAACTACTACGACGCCTGCAGCAAAGCCTGCATCGACTCGTAAAAAACAACGCCGCTCAGTTCCTGCTGGGCAGATGCACATTCAAGCATCATTTAACAACACCATTATTACCTTTACCGACAAGAAGGGTGCCGTACTGTGTGCCTCTAGTGCCGGCGCATGTGGCTTCCGTGGAAGCAAGAAAGGTACCGCATATGCAGCTCAGGTTGCCGCGGAAAAAGCCGCTGAAATGGTAAAAAGCCTTCACGGCACCAAATCAGTAGATGTATTCGTAAAAGGTGTAGGCCTAGGTCGCGATTCTGCGGTAAGAGCGCTTACCAACTACGATATTCAAGTAGATAGCATTAAAGATGTAACAGGTGTTCCTCACGGTGGCACCCGAGCACGAAAGGCAAGGAGGGTCTAGCATATGGCACGTGATACTTCGCCAATTGTGAAGCAGAGCCGCCGAGAAGGCTACGCGCTGCATCCAAAAGCACACAAGATTCTTGTTAAAAAACCTGGTATTCCAGGCCAACACTCTGGTTCACGCCAAAGCAAGCCAAGCCTTTACCAGATTCAGCTACGCGAAAAGCAAAAGGTTCGCCGCTTGTACGGCCTACTTGAACGCCAATTCGCTAAATTAATGAAAGAAGCCTCAGCACGCAATGGTTTGGCTGGTGAAAACCTCCTTCAGCTACTAGAGCTTCGCATCGACAACGCAGTGTACCGATCTGGTCTCGCTACAAGTCGTCGCGCTGCTCGTCAGCTTGTTGGTCACGGTCACTTCATGCTAAACGACCGACGCGTCGACATTCCTTCTATCCGTTTGAAGCCAGGTGATGTAATTACTGTTCGCCCAAAAAGTGCAAAAAGTGGTTACTTCGCTCAAATAGATGATGTGGTTGCCAACTCAATCCAAGGCCCACTAAGCTGGCTAAAAACCGATGTTAAAAAGCTTAAAATTGAAATAACTGGTTTGCCTAAGCGAGAAGAAGCCGAAGCAGACATCAATGAACAATTAATTGTTGAGTACTACTCACGCTAAGCTAAGGAGAATATAACTATGACAAAAGCCATTCACAATCCTGCTCTCGCTGGTATCGACGAGCACTCTAGCGTGAGCGCAACCTTTACTGTAGAGCCATTGCAGGCTAGCTACGGTAACACTCTAGGCAACAGCATTCGACGTGTTCTACTTTCAAGCATCCGTGGTGGTGCAGTGGTAGCATTCCGCGTTGAAGGTGCTACCCACGAATTCACCACCATTCCTGGTGTGAAAGAAGACGTAGTAGACATTATGCTAAATCTAAAGAACGTTCGCGTCAAAGTACACACCGATGAGCCAGTAGAGCTTCGCCTCGAGAAAAAGGGCGCAGGCCCAATTCTTGCAAGCGATATCAAATCGACTGCTGACGTAGAGATCGTTAACCCAAAGCAGATTATTGCTACTATTGATGACCCTAAGAAGTCAGTGGTTATGGACTTGGTGGTCGAATCAGGTCGCGGTTACCGTACTATTGAAGATTCATCTACCTCACGCCTTCACAGTGACATGATTGCCCTAGATGCTGTATTCAGCCCGGTGCTTCGTGTGCGCTACAAGGTTGACCCAACTCGTGTTGGTCAAGAAACCAACCTAGACAAGCTTCGTATCACTATCGATACTGATGGCACTATCACTCCACGTGAAGCCTTCGAAGAGGCTGCGGCTATCTTGGTAAACCAATACACTGCACTATCTGGTAGTACTACTGTTGAAGCTGCACCTGCGCTTGGTCAGTCAGACGACGAAGAAGCAAACGAACTTAACACGCCAATAGAAGACTTGAACCTCAGCGCTCGCACCGCGAACGCCTTGGTAAACAACGACATTCGCACTGTGCACGACCTAGTAACGCTTTCTGAACAAGACTTGCGTGAGCTAAAAGGTTTTGGCAGCAAAGCGCTTGACGAAGTAAAAGACAAGTTGGCGGAGTTGGAGCTATAGAGTATGCATCGACACGGATATAAAGGACGCAAGTTCGGTCGCGAGCGTGACCAACGTCGAGCGCTGGTAAAAGGCTTGGCAACCAGTCTTGTTGAACACGGCAAGATTGAAACCACGCATCCAAAAGCGAAAGAACTTGTACGTTACATTGAAAAGCTTATCACCAAAGCTAAACGAGGCGATCTTGCGAACCGTCGTATGGTAATCGCTGGGCTATCTACCCAGTCTGCAGCCTTCAAGCTTGTTGACGAGATTGCTCCACAGCTAAAGGGCCGTACTAGTGGACACGTACGCGTGGTTCGCACTCGAGTACGCAAGGGCGATGGCACGCAAATGGCAACCATTAGTTTTGTAGACGAGCTCAAACCAGCCGGAAAGGAGACAAAGTAATGGCTAAGACATTTTCACAGAAGCCTGCTGATGTTTCTCGCCGCTGGATTCTGATTGACGCGAAAGATCTACCACTTGGTCGACTTTCAAGCGAAATTGCAAAATACTTAATTGGTAAGTACAAACCTACCTTTACCCCTCACGTTGATGGTGGTGACTATGTTGTAGTAATCAACGCAGCTGAAGTGCCGGTAACCGGTAACAAGGAAGAAGCAAAGACATACTACCGTCACAGTGGCTTCCCAGGTGGTATCAAAGACGCTAGCCTAAAAGAAGTTCGTGAACACTTCCCAGAGCGAATCATTGAAAACGCTGTAAAGGGAATGCTTCCAAAGAACAAGCTTTCAGCAGACCGCATGCAACGCCTCAAGGTATTTCCTGGTAGCGAACATGCCCACACTGCACAAACTCCAGAGAAAGTAGAGGTAAAGTAATATGGCTGAAGCAAAATACGCCTACGGCCTCGGCCGACGCAAAAGCGCTACTGCCCGAGCTCGCCTGTACAAAGGTAAGGGTAACGTTACTATTAACGATAAGCCTGCAGCCGAGTACCTAAGTGGCAACAGCACCCTACTCGCCGAAGTAACTGATCCTCTAGCGCTTGTGAACAAGCAAAAAGAGTTTGATATTACGATTCGCGTGAGCGGCGGTGGCTTAAGTGGTCAAGTAGACGCAATCAAGCTTGCTATCGCAAAAGCACTTACCGTAGAGCACAGCGATCTTCGAAGCACTTTGAAGAAGGCTACCTTCCTCAAGCGTGACCCACGAGAGAAAGAGCGTAAGAAATACGGTCTTCGCAGTGCACGTAAGCGCGAGCAATACTCAAAGCGTTAGTCTTTCTAGCGACAAGCAATCAACTCTCTGTGAAAACAGAGAGTTTTGCTTTACAATGAGTAGTAATGAGTAAACCGGTGATCTTAACGGGCCTACGGGCAAATAATGACCTTCATATAGGCAACTACTTTGGGGCTATGCTGCCAATTATAGACATGGCTAAGCAAAAATCCGATGAATTTCAGGTGAATATGTTTATCCCGGACCTTCATAGCTTTACTACGCCCATAGATCATAGTGACTTGTATGACCAAATCATCCATACTGCGCGCTTATTTGTGGCAGCCGGTTTGCCACTTGATAACCCAGAAATCTATCTGTACCGCCAGAGCTATGTGTCTGCGCACAGTGAACTGACCTGGATACTTGACTGTTTTACAGGTTTTGGTGAGATGAGCCGCATGACGCAGTTCAAGGATAAATCAACCAAATTAAGCTCAGATCGTGTGAGTGTTGGTTTATTTAACTATCCTGTGCTCATGGCGGCAGACTACCTGCTGTACGGCGCAAGCTACGTACCTGTTGGCGACGACCAAACTCAGCATCTTGAGTATGGCCGCGATATTGCTGAGCGTATGAATAGCCGCTTTGGCGAACTGTTTGTTGTGCCAGAGCCAGTCGCTAAGCAACACGAGTTCTTCGGCAAAGACCAGGGGTTGCGTATTATGGATTTGGTTACGCCAACCAAAAAGATGAGCAAGAGCGATGACACCGGCAAAGGTGTTATATTCCTCGGTGACGACCCTGCCGAAGCGGTAAAGAAAATCATGAGCGCAACAACCGATGATAAAGCAAACGTCGCATACGACCCGGCAAATCAACCAGGTATAAGTAACTTGCTTGATATTTTAGCGCTACTTCGGGGTAAGCCTGTGGAAGAAGTTGCCGCTGAATTTGCCGGAGAATCGCAATATGGCGTATTCAAAAAAGTAGTGGCAGAAGAGATGCAAGCATTTTTGCAAGATTTTCAAGCTAGGCTCGCGGCTATCGACAATGGCAGCGTGATGGCAAAGCTTGAATCATCTGAAATAGCTATGAATGCTCAAGCAAATGCTACCTTGCTTAAAGTACAGCAAGCAGTTGGCCTAAGAAGAAAAGATGCCTAATCAATTACTTATTCGTCTGATATCGTCTAAAGACCACGGCCAAACTTTAGACGCGTTGGTTAAAAAGATCAGAACCTTCGGGACAGACAGATATGACCCCATGCGCAAGCAGCAATTTGATGATTTCTACGGTAAGCACAACGTACAATTCTTTGCGACCCCCTCAACAAAAGCGAAATTAGAAAATGACCTCTCGCAATTAATTGATATATTTCCTAAAAATACCATGGGCGACAGAAACCTAGTAGTTGAGCCAGATATTGCAATTATTTATGATGGATCAAAATGTAAGATGATACAAAACGTATATAAGGAAGTTGCGGAAAGTGACTGCTACCAGTTCACCACGACACCAAAGGATGCCTTACTTGAAGTCAGGATACTAAAATGAGGCTTGATCAATACACCGCGCAGTTTTGGCCAGAATATTCACGCTCGTCGTGGCAAAAGTTTATTAAAGACGGTCGCGTGAGGGTGAATGGCGAAGTAGTAACCGTTCCGAAGCAAGAACTCGACGAAGATGACTACGTGCAAGTTGACCCACCAAAAGAAAACGACTACTCAGAGCACACGCTACCCGTTCTATACGAAGACGATGATGTAATCGTGGTAGATAAGCCCGTAGGCGTGCTGACTCACTCAAAAGGCGAGGTAAACGAAGAGTTTACTGTAGCCGATTTCTTCAAACCCAAAACCACCTACCATGCTGATACTAATCGACCTGGCATAGTACACCGGCTTGATAGAGATACCTCCGGTGTGCTGATTGGCGCGAAGAATGAGGCTACGGCGAGCCTATTATCGCGCCAGTTTGCCGATAGAAAATCCAAGAAAACGTACATAGCGGTAGTTGACGGTGCACCAAAAGAGCCTGAAGCTCTGATAGATCTGCCGATTGGACGCGACCCGTCTAAGCCCAGTACATTTCGGGTAGATAGTAACGGGAAATCCGCTCAAACAGCCTACAGGGTGCTTAGAAGTGGCGCAGCGTATAGCTTGATTGAGCTGAAACCCACCACCGGCCGAACCCATCAGCTGCGTGTGCATATGAAATACATCGGTACGCCCATTGCAGGCGATTCTGTGTACGGAAAAGCTGCGGAGCGTTTATACCTGCACGCGCATAGTTTAGAGGTGACATTGCCCGGAGGTAAACGTACAACATTTGTCTCTGAAGTGCCGACAGATTTTGACAAAAAGGTAGACGGGCAGTGATATACATCGCCGATACGCTAGCGAGTAGCCTGAATGCACTGTCGGAAACACCTCCACAGGCTGTATTGCTGAGTGGCCCGCGTGGACGAGGTTTGATGCATCTAGCGAAGTATACTGCAGGCCAATGGGGCACGCTAGAGCACATTGTGCAGCCGGTTAGCTCAAAGTCGAGCACGGCTGCGAGCATATCAGTAGAGGCAATTCGTGACTTATACACGCAAACCAAGACCAAGAGCAAAACTGCCACTTTTGTTATTATTCATGATGCAGATGCGATGTCACTTCCAGCCCAAAATGCGCTATTAAAACTACTTGAAGAACCGGCAAGCAACACGCATTTTATTTTAACGACTCATGCGCCCGACAGACTTTTAACCACCGTGCGCTCACGTTGCCAACAGATGATCGTTCCGCCAATTACTACCAGCCAGAGTAAGGAATTATTGCAAAGTTTAGGTCAGACAAACGAGACTAAACAGCGACAGATGCTTTTTGTGGCCGAAGGTAACCCCGCAGAGTTATTCCGCCTTGCCACAGACGAAATCTATTTCAAAGAGGTTAGTGAACAGATTGAAGATGTAAAGCAGTTCGTTTCAGGCGACAGCTATGCACAGTTTAAAACACTACTGAAATACAGCGCTACTCGGCCACAATGTCTTGAATTCATCGCTCGGCTACTTACAGTTATGGATCGTCTAGTTGTATCGTCGCCAAAAACATCTTCGATACTGCGAATCGAAAAGCTAATTGAGCTAAAAGAGGCGATTGAAGCCAACGGCAACATCCGCCTACAGATAGCAGCTAGCGTGGTATAATATACCCTATATGCTCGGTATTTTATTACTTGCAATGCTAGGCGCGTGGGCACTCTATCAGCGACAAACCATCAATGAAGTAACTCTTGATTTTCCTTCGAAAATATCTGAGAAGCTCGATAAACTATGGGAAATTGCGCAAGAGTCTTTGCATGACAAAAAATACCTGCGTGCAGAGAAGGCCCTGCTAACTATTTTGCGAGTAGATGAGCGAAATGCAACTGCCTACAACCGTCTTGGCATTCTGTATGCTAAGCAGCAGGCATATGATGACGCGATTGAGTGCTTTGAGATTGCTCAGAGCCTAGAGCCGAGTGCATCGAGCCTCCATAACGTTGGTCTAATCTACTACGAAACCGAAGTGTATGAAAAGGCCGCATTGGCATTTGAACAAGCACTCGCCATGGAAGAAGATTTGGCGGCACGTCACATCGCCTATGCGAAAGTGCAGGAAAAACTAGGTCACGATAAGCGAATGATTACTTCGCTTGAACGAGCAATGGAGCTAGAGAAAAACCCGCAAACACTCACCATACTTGCCGACGCATACGAGCGTACTGGCCAGGAAGAATTGGCAACAAATTTACGCGAACAAGCAGCTAAAATGATTATTCCACAAGGTGAGGCTCGCAAGGTAAAACAGCCACGCCGTGTGGTAATGTAACCCTTGTAAATCATACCTCTTTCAGATACAATGTTTTGAGGTATGCCGCTTTAGCTCAGTTGGTTAGAGCAACTGTTTTGTAAACAGTAGGTCCACGGTTCGAGTCCGTGAAGCGGCTCCAAATTTTGTTTTAACAATCATTCTGCCGGAGTCGTCTAGTGGCAATGACAGGAGACTGTAAATCTCCCGCTTTTTAGCTTCGTAGGTTCGAGTCCTACCTCCGGTACCATATAAATTGCTTAACATTGGTTGAGCAATTTTTAGCTTTCTACCGCTACTTATTTATCATGCTCATGATTACTGTTGCGAAGTTTACGCCTGCACTCTACAATAGATATAGATGGGAAGTTTGCCGCCAACACACAAGCACCATAACCCGGTCTTTAGTCTTGGTGTTATTGTACTTGGGCTCATGTTGATACTGATGTTTGTGCTGATGACATTTCAGAAACCAAAATCTGCCCCGCTGGCCGACGTAGGCTTTGTGGCCTACAAGCCAACCAAATTCCTTGCCGACAATACTACTCTAGAGGAAAAAATTGTTCTTATCAAAGAAGCGTCGTTTGACTACGAGCACTACTCGTACCAGATTAAATACAAGCCAGACAACGTGAATGTTTATCAAGAAGCAGCCGGAGAGTATGCGAAAATTGTTGCGGTGTGTCAAACCGAAGCCCCCCTCAATGACGACTACAAGTATGATTGTAAGGTGAGATCATTGCCAAACGGTGATCGTTTTATGGTACAGAAAAGCTACTATAAGGGTAAGTTATTTGATGTCAGCGTAGAATCGCTACTAGGAAAAACGAAACTCTGGTTTATTGTTCCTGACAAGTTGGTCGAAAAGTATAGCAAACTAGACCTTCAGGCATACTTCGAAAGCATGAAGCAGGCAGACCTGTCGAATGTGCAGCAAAAAACCGAAGTTCACAAACAAGGCGGCGGTTGATAAACCAAGCCGCGGATGATACAATTTACAGAGGTTAAAATACGTTTGCCGCGATAGCTCAGCTGGTAGAGCGCATCCATGGTAAGGATGAGGTCTCGGGTTCAATCCCCGATCGTGGCTCCATTTTGATTTCAATACATCACCTCTAGATTTATGAGGTGAAAAGTGATACAATACGTATAAGTTACAATACTAATTTAAGAAGAGAACTATGGCGAAGAAGAATACAAAGCGGAAATTGGTCGGTTTAGTGAGCTCACTGAGTGGTCACCGAACATACTACACCACTAAGAACACGCAGAATACTCCTGATAAGATTGAGATCAAGAAATATGATCCAATTGCTCGTAAGCACGCGGTATACACCGAAACCAAGAAAAACCTTGGTCGAAACGAAGTAAAAGCTCGAAAGAGCTAATCAAACAGAATATCTTTACAAGCCGGCTATATCAGTCGGCTTGTTTCGTCTACTGTATTCGCCAACCAGACGCCATTCGCCAGCATAGTTTCCAGGAGTGATTCGCTAAGATGTGGCTTTTCCGAGTATACAAATACTGAATCTGAGGTAATCTCGAACACTAAGCCCTTACAGTGAGTGCCGATTAGTTCAGCTACTTTGGTATCTATAATTTGTTCGGCTGCAATTGCGTGGCTTGGAGTGACGAAGAGGTCGAAGTTGTGAGTAAAGGAATCTGGGTACTTTGCGAGTGTATTGAGCGGTGCTGGGGTTAGTGTGGGGTATTTCGCCTTTAGTAGTGAATGAAAGCCGAGTCCATGCGTTCCAGAGCCAATGAACATATGAGGCACATCGCTAGTGGACTTTAAGTCAATCTCGAATATGTGCCACGTGTGCGTATGGTTAGTGAGAATTGTATCAGTACGCTCCACGAAGATGACGTCGTATGTGCGATACGTACCTACACAGTAGTGATCGTCATGATGCTTATTTGACACAGTCAGGCCGCGCACGATATGATGCTCGTCACTTTGTTGACTAACACCACCAAAATACACCATACCTACCTTGTCAGCAAATAACTCGAGCTGCTTTCGCTTAGCATTCCTCCCCACTAGGTGGTGGGGCGTCAAAGAATAGAGTGCAGGTTGCAGAGTTCGGCCAACAGCTCGAAGCCTACGTTTCATGCGGTTGCTCCGCTACCGTATCGAGCAAAGTGGCCATGTATTCAGCGTGGCTCCATACAAGTGGTGATACAGAGAGTGATTCGCCGGTTTTGGGATCGATTTGCTCGGCTAGCATACCAGTTGGACCCATGTGCGACTCTACCCACGAGACATGTTTCATTGCCCGTTCAACTTCGCCACGTTCGATGAGGTACTGAGCTAGCCAAAGAGTAGTAATATGCCAGTAGTTACCCTTAATATCGGGTGATTTACGCTGATAGTTGTCGTTCTCATAGCGTGGCACTGCAAGATTATCGTCTGTCACACCAAATACCTGCAGTATAGATTCGTATGTCTTCGTGAGCTCTTCGCTCTCGACAGAGAATAATCCGTACATAAAAGCGCCAAAGAAGCTAGATAAGTCGATGGTGTCGTTGCGCGTAATGTCGTGCTCCTTGGCCATGATGCCTTTGTAGAATGCTTGACGCTCATTAGAAAATAGATGCTTGTGAGCGGCTTGAAGAATGTCTTCGCTCGCAGCGCGCCACTTCACGGCACTGTCGGAATCTTCCATAATCTCAGCCAACTCAGCCGCCGCAATCAGACCAGCATGCACTGTTGCAGTAGTGTACGTGGTTGTTAGGTAGGTTTCTTCCCATAAATCATATGACGGTCGAGGTAAGCCAGTTGTTTCATCGATATAGCTAGCCACAAAATCGGCCATTCGCTTCACGAAAGTATCGTAGAATTCGCTGAGTAGCTTTTTGTCGGGGTTTAAGTGGTAAAACTGTGCAAACATGAACAGTACTAATGCCGTTTCGTCTTCTTGAATTGGGGGCGCACTTTCGTCTTCATGAACATAAGGATGCCAGCTCGAGCCAATCGCACCATCTGCCTGGTACTTGTGTGCCAAGTAGCCGCTTGGGTGTAGCCCGCGACGACAAAACTCGAAGAATCTGCGTGGCTCATCAATGTAGCCGCAGCGTATCAATGGCCACAAAGCATAGGCACCATCGCGTGGCCATGTGTAAGCATAGGCATCACGTGAGTAGTTAAGCATCTCTGAGTCGGTGCTAGCAATTATCGCTCCACGCTTATCAATGTGCGATTTTACCACCAACGCACTTTGCAAGAAGTGATGACGTCGTCCTTTTGGTAGCGACTCACTAATTTTGCGAGCCGGCTTTAGCCATTCTTGCCACCAGGTGTGTGTTTCATGTAGTCGAGTACCAAGGCCTTGCTCTTGTATCTGTTTATGTATATACAGAGCCTCTCTCGTTGAGGTACCGGCAGCTATCCAGTAGTGTACTCGTGCCGAGGAATGTCCCTTTACCGTCACACTAAAGCGCACCGTTGAATCAACCCGCCCGTGCTCAACATTGCTCCCTTGCAGCTCGCCATCATCCGCATCGCGGTAGGTACCTTCACGGCCCTCAATGCCAAATATACCGATAGAATGTTGATCGAATGCATCGGATTCATCGGTAGAACCTGAGATAATAAACGCACGACGGCCCCTGTAGTGTAAGATAGCCTCACTATCGGGCAGGTATTGAGCGGTATCGGTGTTGCTACGACTATCGCCAATCGCGAAGGCTTGATGCATAAACAAACGAATTTCACGGCTTTCCTCGTGTAGGTTGACCACATGAATATTTCTTAAGAATGCACTCATCTTCGCATCAACACAATCATCAAATTCTAGAAGTACACCAAGTTTTTCATTCGTAACTCGCATATGACCTATCAATGCATCGTCGGCCATTACCGTAGTACGCGTCCAGTCAGCATCGTCTAGCCAGCTAATCATACCGTCTACCCACACACCAACGCGGTGATGCAAAGATCTTTCGGCTGAGTGATTTTCTAGCCCAACGTACGGAAAATAAAAATCGTGCACCAAGCCGTACACGTTCAGGCCTACATGGAGCTCGCCATTCGAGAGTACGATATGTCTAGCCATAGAAGCCTCCGTGCGTCATAACTCGCCACCGGACGTCTCGTACAGCATTCATGAAGTACAAAAAGGCATCATAAGGTGATTCATAGGGGCTAAAGTAGGCGTGTACATCACCGTCGTTAAACCACTTGGTGCACATGTAATACACGTGGTCAGAGGTCTGCAGTCGACGCCAATCACCGATCAAATCTATGTCGTTAGTGAGCATGACATCGTGCTCAAGGTCGTAAAGGTGCCTGAGAGCCTCTTGCTGCATACTATTACCAAGCCATGCAGTTAAATCTCGTTCTGTATCAGCCCAGGTTACGGTATGAGGCATACTTACTTCACCTTGCGCGTCAAAAGCGTCTATTGCTTCTGATACTGTATAAAACGTATTGTTGGGGTCAGACAGCCACTGGCCGATAAACGCTTCGAAGAAGCCGAATATGCCCGTGTCTTCCCACTGATGTTCGCCAAAGGTTTCGTAGTCCATAAAAAGATTTGCAATTGGCCCATTTTGAAGCGATGCATCCATCCATGCATGATAGGTATCAGCATGCAAAGGCCACGCCTCCCACGCCTTGTTACTAAAACGAAAAGCCACGTCATCGCTTAGTCGATAATTCTTTAGTAGAAGGCCGATATTCTGAGTGCCCTCAGGTCGATAGACAAAATTCGGACTTCGCCAACCTAAAATCGGATCCCAACCCTCTGCCAGAATGCCTTTGAAGCCATATCCTTCAGCCCACTGCGCCAGTTCGTTGTTGTATGCAAGCTCGGTATTGCGAAATACAGACGTCTCAACGCCAAACAATTCTCGTATCTTTTGTCGATGAGTATCTACCTGGCGCTCGAATTCATCTCGACTATAGAAGAAGGCAAGCGAGTGGTAGTAGGTTTCAGACACAATCTCTACACGTCCAGTCCGTACGAGTTCCTTAAAGCTATCGAGTACATCCGGCGCCCATTGCTCACACTGCTCGATAAACGTACCAGTGATACTAAGAGAAACTTTAAATTCAGGATGTTGCTGTAACATCTTTAAGAGCAGGGCGTTCATTGGGCGATACGATTTGTCTGCGACTTTCTGCAAAACCGCTTGGTTGTTACGCTCTGAAGCAAAGTCTGGATCGGAGAAATAATCATGATTCGTAGCAGTATCGAAAATACTGTATTTGCGCACACGAAGAGGCTGATGCACGTGTAAGTACAGAACTACGCCTCGCTTACTCATGCGTATGCCTTTTCTTTAACATGTTGGTATAGCTGCAAGCATCTATCAGCAACAGATGCCCACGAAATACGAGCATATTCATGTTTGACTGATTGAGTAAGTTCATATTTCAAGCTTCGAGAAGCGGCAATTCCCACAAGCTGATCGGCAAGCACATCCGTGTCCCAAAAATCGTACCGAAAAATGCTGTGGAGCACTTCACCTACGCCAGATTGTCTCGTCACGATTACTGCATTGTCGTGGTGTGCTGCCTCGAGAGCGGTCAAACCAAACGGTTCGCTTACAGAACTCATCACGAACACATCTGCCACACTGTAGGCGTCTCGCCACTGCTTTCCTCGCACAAATCCAGTGAACACTACCTTATCAGCAATACCTAAATCGGCGCTCATGCGCAGCAGTTCATCACGCTGCTCACCGTCACCAGCGAGTAGAAATACGAATTTGTCATACTTTTCAGAGGCGCGAGCGGCTGCTTTCAGGAAGTGAGTCAGTCCCTTTTGAATAGTGAAGCGCGTCACCGTAGCCACGATCGTATAGCCCTCTTGCTTTAAAGTTTCGAGGTACCGGTAGGTTGAATCGTCGTAGGAATAATTTGCAAAGCTATCGACATCAAGAGCATTATGAATGACCTCTACCTTGTCGGCAGGGATTCCGTAACGTTGAACGATTAAGCTTTTTGTGATGTTACTGACCGCAATGATTCTGTCCGCCATCATCAGGCCTTGATATTCAATCTCATGCACCACTGGGTTGCCGTAGTCCTCTCCGGAACGGTCAAATTCGGTAGCATGAACATGAACGATTAGTGGGGCGCCACTTTTCTGTTTGGCGTGCATGCCTGCCTCTATTGTCAGCCAATCATGCGCATGGATTGCATCGGGTTGAACCGTATCAAGCAATTGATCAACAAAACGCACGTATTTGCGCTGAACACCCCTGATATCCCTTACGTCGCCGATTTCTTCACCGCCTAACAAAGATTCTTCAAAAAACTTACTGTCATAGGCTCCCATGCCATAGCGATGCAAGGGCGAAAGCGGGGTAGCGCTGTGAATACGCATAAAATCAATCTCGGGATGAGTAGCTTTGTACGGGACGACGAAGTCGATGCTGGCACCCTTGAGGGCAAGAGCCTTTGACATGTGGTAACAGGCTACGCCAAGGCCACCGCTGTTGTGTGGAGGTAGCTCCCAGCCCAACATTAATATATTCATCTGTTTGTTTGTAGGCTACTTCACCAGTAGTCTACCCACTCCTTTTTGACCATTTGGTATTTTCTGCTTTCATTATAGACCCAACGCTTATGCTTTTACAACACTTCGAGCAAAGAATTTTTATCTGTTATCCACCTAGCCCTGATGCCAAGGGTACGGTATGATAGTAATCATGCAAAATTCATCAAGTTCAAACTTCATTCAAGCAAGCTACGACGAGGTAGTTGAGCTATTTTCTCAACCAAATGCTTATCGGTCGGTGTTGATACTATTTGCTTGTATCGTAGTTGCGTACTGGCTTAGTAAGTTCATTGCCAGAGCAATCATCGTAATAGCACAAAAGGTTGCCATACAGTCTGATAGCGAGACCGACCAAGTGAAGGCCCTTAAGCTTCGACAAGTTGAGACTTACCTTGGAGTGTTCGTGGCTATCGCAAGAGCGCTCATTGTCGCAGTAGTGGCCTATGTTGCGTGGCGAGTCCTTAGCCCAGAATCTAGCCAGCAAATCGGTGGTAGCGGAGCAGCTGCAATCGGAGCGAGTGCGTTTTTTATTGTTTTTGCTGGTCAAACACTGGGAATATTACTTCGTGATATCACCGCCGGAGCCACGATGATAGCCGAACGGTGGTTCAATGTAGGGGATTACATCAAAGTAGAGCCGTTCTGGGATGTAAAAGGTGTGGTAGAGCGTCTTACGCTGCGCTCTACGCGTCTTCGAAGTATAAGTGGTGAGGTTATTTGGATACACAACCAGCAAATCAGTGCTGTACACGTAACCCCAAACGGCGTTCGCACAATGGCTGTAGATGTGTTTGTAAGCGACGAAACAAAAGGTGAGGCCTTCGTAAGCCGAGTGATTAAAACTCTGCCTACAGGCCCGACAATGCTAGTTAAGCCCCCCGAGATTACCGCTACAGAGAAGTGGGGTGAAAGTGTATGGAGGATTACCGTCCTTGCAAAAGTCGCACCAGGGCGAGATTGGCTCATCGACAAATACTTCATCAGTAGCCTTGAATCAAGTGATGAGAAAAAACCAAAGGCAAGCCGTTTGATGGTTCGACCGCCGATTGCTCGTTGGGCAGACGAAGTAGCTGAACGCCGCTTTTCTCGAGCAGTTCGCATGGCCAAACGGTAGCTTTTCATCTGTAAATTTGCTACAATAACTCATCGTAAAGGGGCATAGTACAACGGTTAGTATAAAGGTCTCCAAAACCTTAGATTGAAGTTCGATTCTTCATGCCCCTGCCATAAAAATATGATTACCATATGGTAGTCATATTTTTATGTCTATTTCACTGGTCTATTAAGCCAAGTTTCTTGAACTTGGCCTCGAGAATTTCAGCAGTGCTAAATGAGTAGCTTGCAGATAGGTGATCATTACCGGCCACCTGAATTTCAGGATTTTGAACCACCGTATTAAAGTAAGTCGACACGCCCCCGATAAATGAATAACAGAACCTTCCGTCACAAAACATATCATCTGTACGAATGATGTGTTTTTCATCCAGCACTTTCTCGCGCAAAATCCGAGCCGAAACAGATTTTACTTCCGATACAGCATTCCTGACGTCGTTCTTGCATGAAAAGCCTTTTGTGAAACAACTTGGGCCGCCTAAACGCCCAGCAAAAGGTATATCCTCTAAGAGGTAGATAGGTGTATCAGTCATAGATTGAATCAGCTTAATGGTCATGGTTGTAGGCTGAAGTCGAAACTCTGCACTATACCTTATCCAGGTCGATACAATGACAGCGCTGCTTTTGTCTAACATTCCGCTACCCTTTATAAAATCAAAACGATGCCTGCAAACAGTTGCAGAAACGCTTTCAGTGCTTATGAAACAGCTGTACGTTGCAAACACTCTAAACCGAACGCCGTTCCGCTTTCCAAGCTCATCAAAAGCATTTATCCAATGCATCGCATGGGAGTCTCCAAAAATTACAATTTGCTTGTCTGAAGTAACATCACCGACGTCGCAATATACTCGTGGATTCGATGTTTCAGCTGCTTTTGGATCATACCGTGGGCATTGCTTTCCGCCCTCATCGATGAGATGTGAAAAATCATCAGAGGCACCAATGTTCTTATATTTTTGATCTATCTTACCGAATGCCGTCGGGCATTTGCTGGCGTTTACTATCGATTTTGCGCCTAGACACTTTTCACTAGAGCTCTTCACCGCTTTGTGTAGTTCGTTTGTTTGCTCTTTTGCCGCCTGGGCCGTATTTAAAGACAACGAGTAACTCGCTGCTGCGATTATAGTGACCGTGGCGACAAAGAGTACATACACCCAGCCTTTTTTCAGTACGATTTTTTGTGAAGGTATTTCGATAAAGCGGTACGACAGCCACGCAATGACAATGGATATCAGGACAATTGCTACTTTTATAAACATTCCGAGCGGATGTGTATCTAAATCAACTCTCAAAAAGACAGGCAACAATACAATTATTGGCCAGTGCCACAAGTAAAGCGAATACGACCAGTCACCAATTTTTTGAATTGGACCTAGGCTAAACACATTATTGAAAGAAAAGGGCGAGGTGCTGGTTATAATCCCGCTGTAAAGTACTAGCGCGGTTCCAATCGTTGGTACCAGTGCATGCCATCCTGGAAAATTACTTCCATCAAGCATGTAAAGGGCGTAGGCGATTAGCCCGAGCCCGACCCAAGGAAGGAGTAAGCGAAGATCATAATTCTTAAGAGCGGGGATAAAAGCGATCACCGCCCCTAGCAACAGTTCCCATACTCGAGCCGGTGTTGAGAAATATGCTTCTGCAGGATCTGTCTGAGTTAGCGCATAGCCATATACAAACGAAGCGACCGTTAGCAATATGACAGGAGCAATAACGCCACCAACTTTGGTCTTTTTATACAAGATAAATATGTTAACTGTAGCAAATAATAATACTAGGAGAACTACGGGCCAGAGTAAATAAAATTGTTCTTCCAGAGATAGGCTCCAGAAATGCTGAACAGCCGTTGGTGGTTCTGAACTCTTTAGATAATCTGTAGATTCGTATGCCAACTGCCAGTTTTGGAAAAACAAAGCCGAAGCGCCTATTTGTCGAGCCGTTTTGATAATCAGCTCATAGCTACCGGTCGCATAGACAGCCACTAATGTAGCCAGCAGTGTCACTGAAGCCGCTGGAAGCAGCCGCTTAATACGCCGTGCATAGAAATCAGAGACATATTTGCCGAGTGCATGAAATTTGCGCTTCGCGGTAAGTACTGGGTGCACATCTCGCATAAGTGTCTTTGTCATCAGATAACCTGATATCACAAAGAACACGTCAACCCCCATGAATCCCCCTGATAGCCTACCCGGCCACAAATGATATAGAACCACAGAGAGTACGGCTATAGCTCTAAGTGCCTGTATGTCAAGGCGCTTTGTTTTAGTCGAACGCATCTAGTTTACATAATAGTGACTATCGGAAATGCGAGCAAGCATAAGTCTAAAGCCAACTTGTTATCGGTAAACAGATTTAAGTAAAATGATAAAAATACGACAACCATCTAGTTGTCGTATCCTAAATTTAGCGAAATTGTTGTGCAGGGTGGTACTTTGTGTGGCTAAGAAATGGTAATCACTATCTTGCCGTTAACCGAGCTGTTTTCTTTAGTCTCAAAGGCTTCCGCGATTTGGTCAAGAGGGAACGTCTTATCGATTTGTGCTGTGACTATCTGTGCCTCTACCAGCTCGCGAAGCGAATCAAGCACTTCTGTATCAGTTTTTGTCATTTGGGCAATAGCAGTTACCCCAAGCTCTGCTGCTTTATCTTCGTCAGGTTGAGCTGCCATGGTGACGGCGATGCCACTCTTTTTCAAAATTTCTAGGCTTTTTGCAAAGTCATCCCCACCTACTGTGTCAAACACGGCATCGTATTCGACAAGTTTAGTAGAAAAATCTTCAGTTTTGTAGTCTATTACTTCATCTACACCTAGCGCCTTCACTACATCGATGCCACTACCCGTAGCGGTTGTGGCTACATGGGCACCGATTTGTTTCGCCACTTGAATCGCTATGGTTCCAATTCCACCAGCACCTCCGTGAACGAATAGCTTCTGGCCTGGCTGCAGCTTTATGTGCTCGTTTATGGCTTGTAGTGCGCTAGCACCTACGAGTACCAGCGATGCAGCTTCCTCGAAATTGACATTGCTAGGCTTTGTGCTGAGATTCGCAGCGGCTGCAGCGGCAACTTCAGCAAAACCACCACTACTTCCAGACACGGCATTTGCTTGGCCATACACTTCATCGCCCACGGCAAAACCCGTTACGTCGCTCCCGACTTCTTTTACTACACCTGCGATATCGCCGCCGAGTGTGATGGGCAAGGTGAGAGGGATGTAATCCTTCATTGCGCCCGATCGAATTTTGCCATCAAAAGGGTTGATGCTCGCAGCACGAACCTCTACCAATACCTGATGTGGCTCAATGCTTGGTTCAGCGATTTCTTCGATTGTTATTACTTCTGGTCCGCCATACTCTGAAATACGTGCAGCTTTCATGAATCCCTCCTGGTTGTTTAATACTATACTTAGTATAGCATTGTAGTTGGTTGAATGTAAACAACAAATATAGTGTTTTTGATTGCACCGACTGCGCCATATGTAGTATAATGAGAGTACTACGAACGGAGGTAGTGCATGGAAGACCCAGACTCAATCAACCCAACGCCTATTTCCGACGACCTTATGCCTGGTGCAAAGCTCTCACCCTACGATCTTCTCATCCGGCAGAGCCGGAAAATGGGCAAGTTCGCTACGCGCGGATTTGACGTGACAAAAGAATTTTTAAAGCAAGATGTGTCGGCACTGCACCCAGACAAGCTGCTGTTCGGACAGGAAATCAGAACTGAAATGGCACCTGTGCTTGATTCAAAAGAAAAATTAAATAAGATCGTTGAGAAGACGCATCAAATTCTTGCCTATGCTCGTACTGTAGTTTTGCCTTCCAATGTTTTTCCAGACACCGTAATCGTCGATCGTACCAAAATTACTATCACTAAGCGAACCTTTTTCTGGTCGTCTGAAGTGATAAGCATTCGAATAGAAGATGTCCTCAACGTAACGGCCAGTACTGGCCCATTTTTCGGCACGCTCACTATCTCGAGCCGCGTGATGAACTCGACCGACCATTACGAGATAAATGCGCTCTTTCGTAGAGACGCATTGTACCTGAAGCAAATCATCCAAGGCTATGTTATAGCTCAGCACAACCAAATCCAGACATCTCACCTTGATAAAAATGAACTAATAAAGACACTGCTAGAAATTGGGCGAGATTCAGATTACTAGCCGGTAGTTTTACAGATTTGGTATACTGTTACATATGAAATCGTTGAGTCTTGAGAAACCGCACGCTATCGTCATGGTTGGAATACCTGGGAGTGGCAAGACATTTTTTGCTGAAAAGTTTGCTCAAACCTTTAATGCACCTTACCTCGACCAAGAAACAATCGAGAAATTCATATCGGATGAAAATGGCGTTAATGATATCATTATCCGTTTGCTAAACGAGTTCACAAAGACTCAAGCGTCTCTCGTGCTGGAGATTTTTACTGATTCTCGTACTAGCCGCACTGAATTAGCCAAAGCGTTAAAGTCGGCCGGTTATGTAACAGTGTTTGTTTGGGTACAAGTAGACGAAGCGACTGCTCGTACCCGCAGTATCAAGAAGGGCATGAGCGGAGACATAGAGCATGCCGAACGTGTGCGTGTGTTCAGCCCACCTCATGAAAGCGAAGCCGCAGTCGTGATTAGCGGAAAACACACGTATGCTTCACAGGTGAAGATTGTATTGAAGCGCCTTACCGCTTCTCGCGCTGCTGCCTCTAGCTCAAGTCGACCTCAAATGCCGCCACCACGGAATCAAATTGTACTAAGATAGGCGGTGTACTATGCCGACAATTCACGACGACGAATTTGGCGAAATTCTAGTTCGTCGAAGCCGACTAGCTCGAAGCATGCGTGTTAGCCTTACTTCAGATGGCCGCATGCGAGTTTCTATACCAACAATGACACCACTATTCATGGCAAAGCGCATGATTGCATCATCGCGAAAGGAGCTCAGAAAGCTTGTGGAGGCACAGCCTCGGTTGAAACTCGAAGATGGCATGTCTATCGGTAAAAGTCATAGCTTGCATGTGCGCCAGGGAAGTGCGGTATCAGTGCGACGCTCAGGCCAACAAATTATTGCTACGACTGACGGCGCTAGCCTCGACGAACCTATGCTTCAAGAGCCAGTTCGAAAGGCGGTTCTAGCAGCACTTCGTAAAGAGGCAAATCACTATTTGCCCAAACGCTTGGCGTACATCGCAGAGCAATATGACTTTTCGTATTCATCAGTTCGGTTTTCGCATGCAACTAGCCGGTGGGGGAGCTGTAGTAGCAAGGGTACCATAAGCCTCAATATTGGCTTGATGAACCTACCCTTTGAACTCATCGACTACGTACTTATTCACGAACTCGCGCATACCAAAGAGATGAACCACTCAGACGCATTTTGGCAAATTGTCGAAAGCTGTGACCCTGACTATCGGTTGCACCGCAAGGAACTAAAAGAGCATAGCCCTTCGATATAAAACAACGTATAATACAACACAGTATGAATATGGGTGAGGCAAAACTAGATAACCATACGCTATATGTGGGGCGTTTAGTCGGTTTAGCTGCGCCAGTTATTCTAACTCTATACGGGCTTTTAGTAGCCCTCAATCTAGCTCCAGGTGATCATTTTGCCGGTATTATGCCGTTTTTGCTACTAAGTTTTGGCTGGATAGGCTTTGGGGTTATTCAATATATCACTCCTACGTCAGACCGGCTGCTGCTTCTCTCGCGTCTTGTTGTCAATCATGCCTTTGCCGCTATGTACATTGCTCTTGTATCTGGATTTTCGCTTGCATTCCTCTCGGGATGGGCGCTGCTATACCTGCTTGCATATTTGTACTTAAGCGTGCCTGGTTTCGTGGCAAGCGTCACTACGTTGGCGCTGCTATGCCTGATAGACATCGATTTTCATAACCATAGCGGCGCCGTGGCTCGCACAATGTTACTGAACGTACTAGGTACTGTTCTCGTTGGGGTTGCAGCAGTATCTATCAGTTATTTGCGAGCAAAAGAACGTACCGAACTTGAACGTAGCAAACAGCGTGAAGAGATTGAGCGCAACCGACTTCAAACCATCGTGAACAATCTTTCCGACGCTGTATTGAGTACCGATCACAGAGGAGTTGTGCAGCTATATAATGCCGCATGTCTTAATTTACTTGATACCAACAGCAAACTCGACGGCAAAAATATCAACACAGTGCTGCCGCTTGATGACGAAGACGGCAAGCGTGTTGATATCAGCAAGCGCTTGAAGCGAACCAATGCCGTCACTATTGACGATACTTTGCGCATGGGCTCTGTAGACGACCCGATGCGAATCGAGCTCACTCTGGCGCCCATTCGCAGCACTTTTGAAGCACAACAAACCGCCAAGGGAAAGAACGGGTTTATCATTATTGCTCGTGATGTAACCAAGAAGAAAAGTTTAGAGGAGGAACGCGATGAGTTCATTAGCGTTGTCAGCCATGAACTCCGTACGCCTATCGCGGTTACCGAGGGATTACTGAGTAATATCCAGCTTATGCTTGAACGTGATAGGCTAGAGAAGGACAACTTTGAGAAAAACATTGCTGAAGCCCACGAACAAGTATTATTTTTATCCGGGATGATCAACGATCTAAGTACATTATCACGAGCAGAGCGCGGTGTCGCTGACGATACTGAGTCTATTGATGTTGCCGAACTCGCTCACGAGCTATACAACGAGTATCTGCCCGAGAGCCAGAAGCGCAAGCTCCATTTTGATCTAGAAATGGGTACGAAATTAGGACACGTCAACGCCAGCCGACTATATTTACATGAACTACTGCAAAACTTTGTTACCAACGCGCTCAAATACACCAAAGAAGGTAGCGTAACGCTTTCCATCCATCGTAGGGGTAGTGTAGTGCATTTTGCCGTGAAAGATACCGGCATTGGCATTAGCAAAAGCGACCAGAAGCGTGTGTTTGAGAAGTTCTATCGCTCTGAAGATTACCGTACACGCGAAACTGGTGGCACAGGGCTTGGGCTATATGTCGCAAGCAAGTTGGCTCGCAAACTCGGCACAAGCATTGACCTAACAAGTCGCCTCAACCACGGCTCTACGTTTAGCTTTAGCCTCGACGCTGAAAAAGACTAGATCTTATTCATCGATACTATAATGCGCGGGGTGCAACGGCTGGGCGTGCACTTTACGATCTTTCCAAGTAACCGTACCCGTCAGATGCCTAATCGTGCTCCAGATGAGCAAAATGATTTCTTGTGATAGCAGATAGGGTAGCAGTACGATTCGTAGCACCATCCAACCGCCGCGATATACCGTAAGAGTAAACGCGCTAAACCATACGTACAGCCCTGCGCTTAGAGCAAGTGCAAACCAAGCCAGCGAATCATTTTGCACAAGCAAGTACCCGCTTGCGACAAACGGCAACCAAAGAAGTGACAGCATGCTTACCGCAAACAGTGCGCCGGGAATCGTATGGCCAAACATAGGGTAGTACATTCGTTCACTAGAGGCGACCTGTGATTTCCAGCGCTTTTCATAGCGCACCCCTAGTGAATGTGAAGCAACCAAGTAATAATATTGTTTGGTCTTCTGCAAGTAGCGAGCGATGTGCATCTCTGGCCGAACCGAAGCAGCATACGAATCAAGCCCTTTATCGAGAGCCAGCAAGTTTTCGCGCTTAATCATCCAAAGCGCACTTGTCGCCGGTGGCGTCTCTCGAAAAGCGAGCAAAACATCCCACAAATACCGCATTGAGCCAAGTATCGCGCTCATTCTAGCTGTATCTTCACGCCGTGGAAGCACCGACAACATAGATACTTTTGCGGCTAAAAGTTGGCCGACGAGCTGAGATATCGTCTTCGGCTGCACCAGTGTATCGACGTCCATAAACAACAAGTAGTCGCCACTGGCTTCTTCCGCCAAAGTTTTGTAGGCATGATTTTTACCGAGCCAGCCTTCTGGTAATGTCTTACCCGGCACAAAACGTACGCCCGCATGAGCAAACGAGCGAATTATCAGTGAGGTATCGTCTTTTGAGCTATCATCGAGCACCAAAATTTCTAGCTTTTCATAGTCGCTTGAAAGCACGTATTCAAGACACTGCGCCAATGCGTGCATTTCATTGCGAGCTGGTATACATACTGAAACGGTCGGCAGTTCTGCATCATCTGGGGTGAATGCAGGTCGAAATTTGAATCGTTGCAAGCCCCAAAGCAATCTAGCTACTACCCATAGCAAGGCTACACTCGATAGCAATAGCAAGCAAAAAATAATCATTAGTACTATTGTACCACTTGACTCATCAACAGTGGTGAGCTATAGTGGTACTTGACAGTCTGCAGTAAGCAGATTTATTTAATTGGGAAAGGTATTTCAACACGTGGCTAAAAAAGCATCGTCAAAAACCGAAACGGTCACTCGCATTGCCGCATCCGACGACAAGCCTTCAAAGGCAAAAAAGTCGGCTAAAGCACCTGCGAAGACTGCTAAAGTAAAGGTCGTTAAACAAAAGCGACAAACACGCGTTGGTAAACTACTTAGCCCGGTTACAGGCTATTTCAAAGGTGCATGGTTTGAGCTACGCCAAGTACACTGGCCAAGTCGCTCAGCTACATGGGGTCTTACTGGCGCCGTGCTGGCATTCTCTGCGTTTTTTGTAGTGTTTATTTTGCTACTCGACGCAGGTTACAAATACGTATTTGAATTAATTTTGAAATAAGAGAGAAGGAAATGTCAAAAAATCGATACGACTCTACTCGCCAATGGTATGCCGTGCATACCTACAGTGGCTATGAAGAAAAAGTTGCCGAAAGTGTTCGCCAGCGCATAAACGCCGTCGACATGGCCGACAAAATTTTCGATGTGATGGTGCCGAAAGAAAAGCAAATTGAGATTAAAAACGGCAAACGCAAAGTTGTTGAAAAGAAAATTTTCCAAGGCTACGTGCTTGTTGAAATGAAACTGACCGACGAAACTTGGTACATCGTGCGAAACACTCCTGGCGTTACTGGTTTCGTGGGAAGTGGTACAGAGCCTACTCCTGTGTCAGACGCCGAGATTAGCAAAATCAAAAAGCGTATGGGCGTGGAAGATCCTAAGCACCACATTGACTTCTCTGAAGGCGAAGTGGTCTCTATCACCGATGGTCCGTTTAAGGGCTTCGATGGCGCTATTTCTGAAATCGACGCTATGAAGGGCAAGATTCGCGTAATGGTAAGCATGTTTGGGCGAGACACACCTGTCGAGCTAGATGCCTTACAGGTAAAGAAGGTTTAGTCATGAGCGAGCATTTCCCAGAAGGCGGCGCAACTCGCGGAATCTACATGGGCTGGACTGATGCCGACCTTGCAGCATCACGCGCTCAAGAAGCAAGTATGGCTGCTCAACGAAACTTCGTCGATGGCTCTCATGCAGCAGACACACATTACGATGGTCAGCCACGTACGTGGACTGAGGCAACACCAGAGCAGCGCGATATACTAGCTGCAGTAGAAGCCGGTCATATGACCCCAGAAGAAGCGCATCTAGCACTTGAAGAATTAGCTCAAAGCTGATACAATTAGTCCGTTACGCACTGCAAAATAGCTTCAATAATTTAGCAGTAAGCTCTTAGATAGGGAAAAGAGCAGCCCGAGCAGCTGGCTTTGCCAGTGCCCGGAGCGATGAGAAAAACCGTAGGTTTGTCTTATTACCTGAAAGGAAATAATAAAGAGATGGCAAAAAAAGTTATTGGTAACTTGAAGTTACGTATTCCAGCCGGTCGTGCTACCGCTGGGCCTCCTGTTGGCTCAATTCTAGGTCAATGGGGCCTCAACATGATGGATTTCATCAATCCATTCAACGACGCAACCAAAGACCTAATGGGCAAGGACGTGATCGTTCACGTTAAAGTATACGAAGACCGTTCGTTTGACTGGAAGAGCCTCGGCCAACCAGTAGACGATATGATTCGTGAAAAAGTTGGCATCAAAAAGGGCAGTGGCAAGCCGCACGCTGAAAAAGTTGGCAAAATTACCCGAGCTCAACTAGCTGAAATCGCCGAAGCAAAGAAAGACCAGCTAAACGCAATTGACGAAGAAGGTCGAATTAAGGTTATTGCCGGTACCGCTCGCTCAATGGGCGTAGAAGTCGCCGACTAACACAGACTGCGCAGTAGCGCTATCATCTGCTCAACGCTCGCTACTTGGTAGCGAGCTTTTGTTTCGCCAAAGCCTACCTTGATGCCCACGCCGTCACGTGGCAGCTCTTCAAACATATCTTCATCTGTATAATCATCGCCAGCAGCCAGTACGAAATCTGGGGCAAGTTCGCGTATCAAGTCCCGTAAAACTCTGCCTTTATGCACGTGTTTCGGCTTAATTTCTAGAATCTTGTTGCCGCTATGAATACCTACTTCGTCTTCATTCAGCTCACTTTCGAGCTCGTGCTTTAAGTTCGATAGCCGAACATACGCTAGATCTGGTGGAACCATACGGTAATGCCACACAAGTGCATAATCTTTTTCCTCTATCAAAGAACCCGGCGTGCGTGAACTATATTTCTGGAATAGGGGGAGCGCCAAGGCCTTAGCGGCTTCAAATGAGCCAACTGTATTTTTCCAAGCACCGTCAGTTTTTATCCAAGCACCGTGTTCAGCAACGAGGATAAAGTCGGTTCCACGAAACCACGTATCAAGACTACTTTGTTTACGGCCACTTACGATAGCCAGGTTGGCATGCTTGCGCAATGTTTTAAGTAGTCGCATCAAGTCTACCGAAGGTCGCGCCAGTGCAGTAGACGGGCTAGATTTAAAGGTCTGAAGAGTTCCATCATAGTCGAGCACCACGAGTGGCTTTTTTGCTGAGGTAAACCGTTTTCGAATTGTATCTATTTGGTCAATAGTAAGCAATTTTCGCTGTGTAGAAGCACTTTCTTCGCGTATTTCATGCAAATCGTCTAAGAAGTCAGCACTCCATTCACTTACAGTGTATTCAGCAATCCGTTTTTGCATGGCTTCAAGCCGTTTACGCTGTTCTAACTTAGACATCGAAAGCGCTTTTACCAAAGCCTTCTCGATAGACTTTGCATCATTAGGATTGATGCTGAGTGCTTCTGGTAGCTCGTCTATCGCTCCCGCCATTTCACTTAGTATCAATACACCTGGTTGCTTACATTTTGCTGCAACGAATTCCTTTGCCACGAGGTTCATACCATCCCGAAGTGGGGTCACCAGGGCAACGTCGGCTCGATTGTAAAGTGCAAGCACTTCTGCAAACGGGAGATTTTGGAATTGATACGAGATTGGCGCCCATTCGGTGGTGCCAAATGTCCCATTAATGCGGCTCACCATCAGCTCTATATGATCACGCAGGTCTTGGTATGTTTCTACCTCTGTTCTGGAAGGTACGGCAACCATCACAAGCCGTACATTACCCAGGTATTTCGGGTTATTTTCGAGAAAGCTTGAAAAGCCTTCAAGTCGCTGCTCAATTCCTTTCGAGTAGTCGAGCCTATCTATCGAAATAATCACTTTCTGATCTTCATACGCCTCATTCAGCGCCTCAAGCGCTTCCTGAGCATCAGGTTGTCGAATACTTTCCGTAAACTTCTTGAAGTCAATTCCTATCGGATACGCATCAACTCTCACGCGTCGCCCAGCATATTCTAGTGAACCATGGTGGTTTTGCATACCGAGAAGCCGCAAGCAACTACTTAAAAAGTGTCTGGCGTAGTCGTAGACATGAAAACCAAGCAAGTCTGCGCCCAGAAGTCCCCGCAAGATCTCATCGCGCTCAGGAAGTAAGCGAAAAATTTCAAACGACGGAAAGGGTACGTGCAGGAAAAAACCTATCGAAAGCTGCGGCATTTTTTTGCGAAGCATCGCAGGCAGAAGCAACAGGTGATAGTCGTGTACCCAGACAGTGGCATCACTGCGAGCTACGCGCGCAACTGCATCTGCAAAACGTTGGTTTACTACTTGATATGCTCGCCAGTACTCGCGTTTATGCTTGGCATGAGCCTGGAAGTAGTGAAATAGTGGCCACAGAGTATCATTAGCATACCCCTCGTAAAATAGCTCAACTTGCTCGGTCGTAAGGTGAACAGGGTAGTAGCCGTGCTTTGCAAACTCTTTTGCGATGAGTGATTTTTCAGATGCGGTTAACGTTTCAGCCGGAATACCTGGCCAACCGACCCATACGCGATCTTCATCTGTAAGCGATGACATTGCCGTGGCGAGCCCGCCACTACTAGATTCAAATACCAGCTCGCCATCAACACGACGTACCGAAATAGGCAGACGATTAGACACCACCACTAACGTGTGTGAACTCATTCTGTTACTAGTATACGCTTGTTGCTCGATATACTAAACTGTACAAAACTAGAGTTTTGTAGTATACTAAAAGTATACATATCAATGATGGGAGCTAGTAAAACTAGCGTTCGTACCACAGAAAGGATTCAATAACCTTATGGCTAAAAAAGCCGAATTGCTTGAGAAAGCAAAAGAACTAAAGCTCGAAGTGAGCGAGAAAAACACAATTGCCGAGATTGAGGCGGCTATTGCTGGAGCCGAGCACCACGAAGTTCGTGAAGCTCACACCGCAAAGGCAGGTAAGCGCTCTGGAAAAGCTCTAAAAGAAGCCGATGAAAAAGCCGAAAAAGAAGCTCGCAAAGATGCTGGTGATACTACTCCACAATCTCAAGAAGCTGCTGCTCACGTAAAGAAAGGCCCGAAGCCAGTCACTCGACCACTCATCGAACGCCGCGGTAAAAAGTACCAAGAAGTTGCGAAACAGCTTGAAAAAGATAGGGTGTATGGCCTTGCAGATGCACTTGAACTAGCCGTAAAGACCAATCCTGCAAAGTTTGACGCAAGTGTTGAAGTACACGTACGTCTTGGTGTAGACCCTCGTCAGGCAGATCAAAATATCCGTGCAACAGTAAGCCTGCCTCACGGAACTGGTAAAACAGTGCGCGTTGCAGTGTTTGCTCCAGATTCAGACCATGCTGCTGCTAAAAAAGCTGGTGCTGATGTAGTCGGTGACGAAGATTTCTTAAAGCAGCTCGACAAAGAAGAGCTAAACTTTGACATTCTCGTAGCAACTCCACAGTATATGCCAAAGCTTGGTAAATATGCTCGTCTGCTTGGTCCACGTGGCCTTATGCCAAACCCTAAAGCTGGTACCGTTGCCACCGATGTTGCCAAGGCGGTAACTGAGGCAAAAGCTGGTAAGGTAGAATACCGTGTCGACAAGCAAGCCATCGTACACCTTGCTATTGGTAAGGTAAGCTTCGGCGCTGCCAAGCTAGCCGACAATGCCAAAGCATTTTTCGACAGTCTACAGTCACAAAAGCCATCAAGTCTTAAGTCTGCATACGTTAAAACAACCAGTGTTAGCACCACCATGGGTCCTGGCATCAAAGTTGAAAACGTCGTTAACTAGTCTATAAACAGAATGTCCCGGGAGCGCGTGGGCGCTCACCGGGAGTTGGTAGCTGCGAGAGCGAGTACCAGTCATCGCTGAGCCTAGTCTGGCTCTTATGCGAAGCTCAGGCGCTCTACCGCCTGAAAATTCCCCGCTCCCGCAGCTTACAGGCAAGTATAGCAAATATAATACGCACCCGCGATAGTTTGCGGGTGCGTATTTTTAGTGTGTTCGTTTTGATGGTGGTTCGCAGCGGTGCGTGCCCCCGGGTTCCTCATACGAGTCCGGGAGCAACGCAACCGCTGGCATCGTCAGTGCGACCGGAATTTTTGACTTTGCGTCGGTGTGTGTGTTCCGTCCCCTTACGATACCCTCAATATAACCTTCATGCTTTTATAATGCAATACTTTTTATGGTTATTTGGTGTATTTTCTACACTACTGGTAGCGTATGGCACGCTAGTTCTCTATAATAAGACAAAACGAGAGGGTAGCCATGAAACAGTATTTAGACTTGCTGCAAGACATCAAAACCAATGGGGTAAAGAAAAGTGACCGTACTGGCACGGGTACAATTAGTGTATTCGGCCGCCAAGTTCGCTACGACCTTGCAGAGGGCTTTCCGGCCGTTACCACGAAAAAGCTGTATTTTAACTCAGTCGTGCACGAACTGCTATGGTTTTTACAAGGTACCGGCAATATAGAATACCTGGCGCAAAACAAAGTACACATTTGGGACGAGTGGCCATTCAAGGCTTACCTCGAGAAGAACAACCTACCAATTCCGGAGGTAAACTCGGACGAATGGAAGGCCCAAATGAAAGAATTTATCGAAAATGTCGCAACCGACCACGAATTTGCCCAGAAGTGGGGCGACCTTGGGCCAGTATATGGCGTACAGTGGCGCAAATGGCCAGATGGCAAGGGTGGCTACGTAGACCAAATCGCTAAAGCGATAGATATGATTAAAACAACGCCTGATAGTCGACGAATTATTGTAAGTGCATGGAATGCAGCTGAAATTGATGAGATTGTACAAATTGGTGGCCTGCCACCATGCCACAGCTTATTCCAGTTCTACGTAGCCGATGGCAAGCTAAGTTTGCATCTATATCAACGCAGCGCCGACACGTTTCTTGGCGTGCCATTCAACATCGCCAGCTATTCGCTTCTTCTTGCTATGGTTGCGCAGGTTACGGGCTTGAAGCAAGGCGAATTCGTACATACATTGGCCGATACACATCTTTACGTAAACCATCTCGAGCAAGTCAACGAGCAGCTTTCACGCGAACCTAAGGCTCTGCCAACGTTGTGGCTAAACCCAGAAGTCAAAAACATCGACGATTTCACGTTCGATGATATCAAGCTCGAAGGCTACGACCCACATCCGGCCATTAAAGCACCAATCGCTGTTTAAATCCTCGGTAGCTCAGTAAGCTGAAGCTCACGTAAAGTTTCACTAAGTCTTACCAGAATATAGCCGCCTTCGCGTAGCTCATGCAATTCTTCGCCGTCATCAGTGTGTGCGGCAAATAGTAACAGGCAGGGGATGCCTTGACCCAGAGCGTCGGGGTATTGGTGCGGGTGAAGCATCGGTGAGACTAACGAATGAACCGTTCCTTCGATACGAATAGCGGAGCTATGCGCGGGCTCTACCTTTTTGTGCATGCGAGGAGGATGTGTGTCATCGTGAGCCTCAAGCCAACTTGCTGTATCAAAACTAACACCGAAGCGAGGTTGTTCTGGTGTTACAGCGAATCTATCGTTAAAGTCGGCAATCCAGGCCACATCAATCTCTTCGGGCAAGGCTATTGTTTCTGTTTGAGTGGTCTGTAGGCGCTCGGTCATTGTGGTCTATTTAAACAATCAAAGCCGAGCGTAGCAAGCGTAAGTATTTAGTGGACCCTCTCGTACACGACAAAATCAAACGAATACTTATTTCGTTCATCCGCATCGTGGTGCTCACGAGATGTTTCGCGCCACTGTTGCTCGTTGATTTCCGGGAAAAACACGCTAGCTTGCGCAAACTCAGCATCTACCTCAGTTACATACAAAATATCCATGTCTTCTAATGCCTGTGTATATATTTGGCCACCGCCAATCACACAAACGTCATTCGATGCCAGATCGTAAGCTTCATCAATGCTAGCGGCATGTATCACGTTTTCATAACGTAATGGCTGGCGAGACACCACGATATTTTCACGATTAGGTAGCGCTCTGCCAATACTTTCGAACGTCTTGCGGCCCATTACTATAGTCTTTCCGGTGGTAAGCTCTTTAAAGTGAGCCAGATCTGCCGGCAGATCACGTTGCCAAAGCAAATCATTATCGGCTCCAATACCGTTGTTTTTATCCATAGCTACCACAATCGCTTTCATACCCTCATTCTAGCATGCTACACTACCGATATATGCAGCTGAGAAACGATGCTACCCAAGCAGAATACGATGAATTTAAGAAAAAGTACGAGACTACCTGTACGTTTTGTGAGATGCCAAACGACAATCCCCAGCAGATTGTGAAGGAGCTTGCAGAATTCTACTTGGTGCAAAATATGTTTCCTTACGCAGTATGGGATAGTCAAGCGGTAGCGTCACATCTTATGGTCGTGCCAAAACGTCACGTTATTTCCCTGCAAGAACTAACAGTTAGTGAAAGTAGCGAGCTTATTCATACTCTTGGCGTCTACGAAGACCAAGGTTACTCCGTCTACGCCCGTGCGCCAAGTAATGTTATCAAGAGCGTATCCCACCAGCATACCCATCTGATACAGACAAAAGGCGCTGTGATACAATAGAAAAAGTTTATGGGAGTATACAGTAACACCGAAATCCGGACGGCCATTGATGATGGCACTATCGTCTGCGTGCCATTTAATGATGCGCATATTTCAGAAGCTAGCCTCGATTTCACACTTGGCCACTTCTTTTACAAGCAAGAGTTCCAGCCAGAAGCAACGGGCGTGTATAATCCGTTCGATGAAAAGGACGTGGCACGCTATTTCAAAGGCCCTCTTGAGGCTATTCCGCACAAAGAATGGTGCGAGAAGAACGATAAGCCGCTGTTTGCCAACATCCCAGAAGATCACCCAATTATCGTGCTTGCTCCTGGCGAGCGTATCTTAGGTCATACCCACGAATTTGTAGGTATTCGCGCCAAAGGCGGTGCCTGTGAAGTGAAGAGCCGCTCTAGCTGGGGTCGCAATGGAGTAGCTGTATGTTTTGACGCAGGCTGGGTAGACCCAGGCTACATAAACCGTATTACCCTAGAAATCTACAACCTAAACATGCACGAAAGCGTGGTACTACCCGTCGGCGAGCGTGTTGGGCAGTTGATTTTTCACCATACTGGCCCTGTTGAAGGGGGCTACGCCGAAGGCCGTGGCGGTATGAGTGGCAAGTACCAGCACACCGACAACCTCGACGAGCTTATCGCCACCTGGAAGCCAGAAATGATGCTACCTCGCGCATTCAAAGACCAACGTGTGCCAGCCCCAGTCATTCCTGGTCTTAGCGAAGGAATGAAGTAGTGGGCATCTTTGTTGCAATTGAAGGAGGCGATGGCTCCGGCAAGGCAACCCACGCAGAATTGCTGCGTCAATATCTTGAAGAAAACGGCTACGATGCTTACAAAATTAGCTTTCCTCGCTATGGGGAAGATTCGGCGTATTATGTAGAAAAGTACCTGAACGGCGCCTATGGCCAAACCAATGATGTGCCGGCAGACCTAGGCGTGTTGCCATACGCAATTGATCGCTATGCAGCCAGCGCAGATATTCAATCCCATCTAGATGGCGAAAAGGGTGTAGTTATTGCCGATAGATACATGGCAAGCAACCTGGCACACCAAGGTGCTAAGATTAGCGATGAAGCCGAACGAAAAGCATTTTACGAACGAACCAAGCAAACCGAATATGGCGTACTCGGTATTCCTGTGCCTACCAAAAGTATTGTTCTCATCATGCCAGCAGAGCACATGCAGGCAAATGTTGATAAAAAAGACGCCCGTAGCTACACCGATAAAAAGCGTGACATCCACGAAGCAGATGCAGAACATCTTCAAAAGGCCAAAGCAAACTTTGAAGAGATCTGTACATTATACCCAAACGAATTTGTAGCTATTCAATGCGTCGACGACAGCGGTGCCATGCGCTCAATTGAAGATATTCAACAAGACATTAGAAATTGCTTCTTTGACGCCGACTGAAAAAGACCGACTCAGTAACTGGATAAATCATGGGCTCTTCGGTGTCACTGCGCTCTGCATCACGAGCAACTATATCCATCACTCTCTGACGAAAAGGTTCATAATCTGCATCCCCATACGGTACATTCTCGCGAATGTTTGCGAGCAGGCGAATAGCAGTGTGTTCCTCCGGGGTCAGCTCATCACGGTCTATTCTAAGCAACCCGGCTTGACGACTATGCACCCTAATCAGCGGTGAATGCTTTTCGCTACCATGGAATTGCGTTCGATATCTTGTATTAGTGGTTAGTACTGCGTGCGTTGGGTGTTGGCTAGTGCCGAATGTTCGCACAACTTTTATTCCTGTGTCATGCCGAAATGAGTCACTATTTCGCATACCTGTTGAGGCCGTAGACAATTGCTCGAGACAAACTCGAACCAACTCATCATTAATTAACTTACGCTCACCAACACGTACACGAGCGGCAATCTCTGCACTCGGTAGCTGTTCAGCACCCTTGAAATATACGGCACGCCTAGCAGCGTCTTGGTCGTCGTGCAACTGGAAGAGTCGTATGAGCGCCGAGCTCATGGCTACATCCCGGTCGGGTATGTTATATGCCTTTTCTTGTGCTATTGCAGTGGCTTTCTCCACGCGCTTGTCTACACTAATAACCGCAACCTCTTGTAGCATCTCAAGCAAGGCAGCTAGACGAGGCAACTCTGCGACAGCCTTCGCAACTCGTTCAACGTACTCTGCTTTAACAGATTCATGTTCTTCAGTATCTGGCCAAAACGTAAAAACTGTAGCAAAATCTTGTGGCTCTATCCGTTGATTATTGATTGACATATTCTAGCCTTTATAGCATAAAGCTGTAATAAATGACAGCCTTTGCTAGTCTATAGCCTCTTTGTATGTTGCATGAAAATGGGGAACTCCTTCAGCCTCAAAAGCTGCCCAATAAAGTTTGGTGTTTCCTTTAGGGTTAACAATCCCTCTTCGAATAGTGTCGTCATCAAATAAATTGAGCGCTCTATCTACCAGATAATTAAACGCAGGTTTTCCGAAACGCTCTCTGAATGCCTCGTATTTAGCTGACGCGCCAGGCACACCCTGCAGATTTACAATCGAAAGCACTCGTGCACCAGCTTCGCGATGTATGTTAAATCCCGTGCGTGCAATGTACTCGCCATCCTGAAATAGCCTCAACTGATACAAAGCTTCAGGACATGGCGTCACCGCGCGCATCGCCTTAGTTGGATCAACGCTTAGCCTATCGGTGAGTGCAAGACGCAGCTCAATATCATCATCTAGGTCACCTTCTGCAGCCATCAAATTATTGAAGCCATCTCGCACGTCGGACTTAGATGCTAAGTTGCTTAAAGCCCTCGCCAACTGAAGATTATTCTCATCACTCATTGTGGTTTTATAACCCGACCGGTAGCTAGCTTCAGCGGATAGGTATTTGGCTCTGTAGGCATTTTCAAAGTTTAGTCGAGAAAAGCGTGTAACATGCATCACGGCAGCGTAGGTTGCAATGAGAGGCCACCGAATATCGTCATCTTCGGGCAAAAAATCAAAAAAGCTAAAAGCAGCGTCTAACAATTCGAGGTCTTTTTGAAGGCCGGGCCGTTCGAGCCGATCTTCATCAAAAGGCATTCTGGCGAATACTTTTTCAAGTGACAATCTTACGGTATCGGACATTATTATTATATTATAGCACTTTTTTATAGTTTTGTAAATTATTTATTGTACATCCATATAAAATATGCTATATTAATGTCAGACATTACCAAAGACAGTAGCCGTGCGACAGCACTTAATCCGCTACCGAGGTGAATATAATTCATTTCTAGTTGTAAAGTCTTGGCATATGTAAGACTTTTTTGTTTTACATAGGTCAGTACATTAACAATGTGGTCGAAAACAACCTAAAGAAAGGAACACTTATGGCGATTACTCGTGATAAGAAACAAGCTTTGGTTGCCAAAATGAAAGATGCCTTTAAGGACGCAAAATCTGTAGCATTTGCACAGTATGCTGGCCTTAGCGTTGCCGACCTGCAAGAATTGCGAGCAGCAGCACGCGCGGCAGACGTACAAATTATCGTGGTCAAAAACCGCCTTGTACGAGTTGCCATGGGCGACAGTTCTGCCTACAAAGACACCGATACTTCAGCCCTTGAAGGTCAATTGCTTTACGCGTTTTCTTCAAACGATGAAGTAATGGCGAGCAAGGTGCTCGACACATTCGCAAAAACTCACAGCGATCTAAAACTCGCTGGTGGTTTTTCTGCAGAAGGTGCCGCGCTTGCTGAAGCTGAGGTTAAAGCACTTGCAAGCCTTCCAAGCAAAGATCAACTCATTGCAGAAGTTGTGGCGCAACTACTTTCACCAGTGCACGATGTTACAAACGCACTTTCTGGCAATCTTCACGCGCTGCTCGACGGCGTAGAAGCCAAAGCAAACTAATTTTAAGAATATAAGGAGTCAACTATGGCTGATGTAGCTAAATTGGCAAAAGAACTTACTGGTCTGACTGTACTAGAAGTTAACGAACTAAAGAACGTACTAAAAGATGAATACGGCATTGAGCCTGCAGCTGCTGCCGTAGCTGTAGCTGGTCCAGCTGCTGCTGGCGACGCTGGCGCAGCTGCTGCCGACGAAAAAACTGAGTTTACCGTTACCCTTAAGGACGCAGGTGCTCAAAAAGTTGCAGTTATCAAAGCTGTGAAAGAAATCACTGGCCTAGGTCTTGGTGAAGCAAAAGCTATCGTAGATGGCGCACCAGCACCAGTGAAAGAAAAGGCAAACAAAGAAGAAGCAGAAGCAGCCAAGAAAGCTCTAGAAGAAGCTGGCGCTACTATAGAACTAGCCTAAGGCTCATTTACCGACCACATTTGTTTACAAAAACACTGCCTTATTTTAAAGGCAGTGTTTTATTTTACAACGATTTTTTTGTGACCTCATAAAAGTTTGTGGATAAAAATATGCTTGACTATCGCCCCGCGAATTGGTATATATGAGGTGATACTACAACCTAAAAACAGACAAGGAAACTGCGAGAATTATGTCTGAACTACCAGAGAAACAGGTGAAACGCCTCCGGTCGCTCATACAAGAGGCCGAGACGAACATTGCCGCCGCCAAAGAGCTACTAATGAGCATCTTAGGTGACGATGGACACGTCGTAACCCCATCAACTAGCCGCGAAGAAGTGAGCGGTAAAATCGTCGAAGGTGTCTTCGATGGTCAAAAAATGGCCGGCCCAGACGGTAAAGAATATCCGGTGCCAGCAAACTACGCTTCAAAATCAAAGCTAGTTGAAGGCGACATTTTAAAGCTTACCATCGCCGACGACGGAAGCTTTATTTACAAGCAAATCGGCCCAGTAGAGCGAACTCAAGTAATTGGTACGCTTACTCAACACGATGGTGCCTACTACGTAGAGGCAAACGGTCACGAATACCGCATATTGCTTGCCAGCGTAACGTACTTCCGCATCAACGTGGGCGACCAAGTCACGATTATTGTTCCTACCGACAACCAAGAAGCAACTTGGGCAGCGGTTGAAGCAGCCTTGTAATATCTACTTAATTATAGTATAATTTATCTTATCGNNGTCTTATCCACTAGTTGCAGGAGGTGATTGTATTGTTCGAGTTGTCGGTTGGCCTTCTGGTTGCGGCTGCTTACTGCATCGGCGTGGCGATGGGTACCGGGTCACGTCCGTGGGCAAGGTCGGGCATCGTCTTGCTCGTTGCGAGTTTGACACTCTTCCTTGCCAACGCATCACGCTGAAGTGGTGCCACCGTTAGTTTGTGGCTGGACTAGTAACACGACTAGTCCAGCTCGAGCCACGCGGTGGCTCTTTTCGTGCTCGTGCTTGCACCTCTGTTACTTCTCGAGTAGAATGCATGCATGACTGGAAGAACCTATGAAGATATACCGATACGCGATGGCGTTCCGCCCGATTACCGACCCACTCCTTACTCAAAGCTTGTAAGAATTATTTCGAGTGATACAGGCTTAGAGCATATACATATCTTGCCCATACCCGAGGAGCTCGCGTTTCCAGGCGACGGTAGACTCGTAGAAGTTACGTCTGACACCACTATAGCCCTGAACGAATTGTCGGCACAGCTGCATGGCGACGGGATGTTTCTATTTAATGCCTTAGTGCAGGCTGTCCGCGTAGGTAAAACGGCGGCCCAGCTTCGAAGATTCGGTAGCGGCAATTTACCTGAAGATGTAAGTAGAGTTACTTTGAATAGTAGATTTATGCGGACGATACAGGCTCTTGATGCATGGGCGATGAAAGCTAGCGACGTACCACTCGTTCAGCGTAGCTCCTGGAACTCTGGCGCAGGTGTCGAATACGCTCTTATGGGTGACGTCGCTGTAGTTGACCGCCGCAAGTAAACTAGTATACAGTTAGTGGTAATGGCAAAAATTCATTTTAAATATGGCGCTATGAATAGCGGCAAGTCTGACACTCTGATAAAAACTGCTTACAATTACGAAGAGCGCGGCTTAAAAGTTATCGTAATAAAACCAGGTATCGATACAAAAGGTGATAATATGGTGGTTGCTCGCGGTGGGCACAAACGAACAGTTGACATCATGGCGCCTGAATCGTTGAATCTAGAAAAAGAAGTACTAAAACATAAAGACATCGCTTGTGTTTTAGTGGATGAGGCGCAGTTCTTAACACAAAAACAAATTAGTCAGCTATTTCGTCTGGCAAAAGAGCACGATATTTCAGTCATTTGTTACGGACTTCGTGCTGATTTTCAAACACAGTTATTTCCTGGTAGCGAGCGATTATTTGAAATCGCCGACAATATTGAGAAACTCCCAACCATGTGCTTCTGTGGCTCTCAAGCCGAATTCAACACCCGCAAAGTAAACGGAAAATATGTATTTAAAGGCGACCAAGTTGCCATAGAAAACGGTGCCGATATTGTATACGATTCGCTTTGTGGCCGCTGCTACGTCCGCGAAGGCGGGACTATTTAGTTTTTCTAAGCAGTGCGATATTAAGCACTCCAGAAAATAGTAGTTGGCGTAGCGGCACAAGCCACACTTCTGGTGCGGGCGATACTATGGTGAACATCAGAGCAATTGAACCAAGCAAGTTTATTTGCCATGGCAATTTTGTTTCCGAGCTGGGATGCTTGAAGGTCTTTACAACAATCGGCACAACAGAAACAAGCATGACAACAGTGAGTATGTAGATGTTTAACAAAGCATCTCCAGATACATACCATAGAACTAAGCCAAAAAACGCGCCAAACAGCGCGAACCTATCAAGCGGGCTGAAGTAGACCGTGTTCTTACGAAAAGCCAATACACAAATGGTTATATTTACCGTCATTGCTACGGCAGAAAATGGTACCTGGTACCAAGAACCTTCCGCCACCAATGCGGCAAGCTGAGATGCTGTAACAACCGCAAGCGCCGCAAACGTAGCAACACTAACTTTTACCAACCCTCGTGCAATATCTCGAACATACCAACCCATACTGAATACAAATAGAGTAGTCGAAACAATACTAGCAATAAGCGGAAGATTCATCTTCCATATAATAACAAACACGAGCCTAAAGGCGAGCTTTAGGGGGAGGAGCGAATTGTTGAATTTACTTCAATAATGAAGCGGAGGGGCGAGCCCCTCCTGATATAATAGTATCAATGGGTAAAGCATTGTATCGGACGTATCGCTCGCGTTCATTAGATGAGGTGGTGGGGCAGCCACATATTACGGAGTTGCTTGGGCAAGCCTTGAAGCAAGGTCGTATTGCACACGCATACTTATTTACTGGCCCAAAAGGTGTAGGGAAAACCTCAATCGCCCGAATTCTCGCGCATGAAATAAACCAACTGCCGTACAGTGACGAGTCGACTCATCTTGATATTATCGAAATCGATGCCGCCAGCAACAATGGCGTTGATGATATTCGCGACTTACGCGAAAAGGTACAGCTGGCGCCCGTAAGCGCAGCAAAGAAGGTGTACATCATCGACGAAGTGCACATGCTTTCGAAACCTGCGTTCAATGCATTATTAAAGACGCTTGAGGAGCCGCCAGAGCATGTGGTGTTCATACTAGCGACGACCGATTTAGACAAAGTACCCGAAACAATTCTAAGCCGTACACAGCGCTACAATTTCAAACGCGCATCGGCACCAGACTTGGTAAAAAACCTTGAACGAATTGCCTCTAAAGAAAAAATCTCAACCGACCCACGTGCGCTAGACCTGATAGCAACCCACGCCGATGGAAGTTTTCGCGATAGCGTAAGCATGCTCGACCAACTGGCAAGCCTTGCTGACCCAAAAACTGGTATTACCGAAGAATTGGTCGAGCGGAGCTTTGGTTTAGCTGCCGATGCAAAAATAACGTCACTGCTTGAAGCCACCGTAAGCGGCGAAACCGCCGCAATTGTACGCATGTTGAAGGATTTTGAGAACAATGGCACTCCCGCGCGAACTATAGTTACGCAACTAGTGGCAAAAATTCATAATTCAGTCGCTGAATCTCCCAGCTTGCTCCCTTTGCTTGATCAACTTTTAACTATACCTGCAAGTTCGAGTCCTGAATTGAAGCTGCTCACGGTTCTGTGCATGTTTAACCCCGGCTCTGATTCACCCGTTTCGAAGGCTCCTACTCCTCCTGCACCAACACCTACCGAGCCTGAAAGGCCCGAAAAACCTGAAATAAAAGAGGAAAAACCAAAGAAACCAGAAGTTGCTCAGCAGAAGCCTAATAAACCAAATGCTTCTGCACTGCTAGAATGGAGTAAATTACTGAGCTATGTTACTACTCACCACGTGGCACTAGGTAGCGTACTTAAAAAGTGCGATGCAATTTTTGATAACGGTACACTGACAATTTATTGTAAAAACACGTTTTACAAGAAAAAGCTCGATGATCTGAAGTATCGCGCGCTAATTAACAGCTCGCTCGAAGTAATTGGTGCAGCAGATGTAGCAATCGAGACCAGCGCAGCATCTGCACCGATCCAAAATAGCCAAGCTGCCAAGGTAGCTGCTATTATGGGTGGAGGAGAAGAGGTGAGCGTCGAAGACGCTGCATAATACAATGGCAACAAAAGACATCCCAGCGGGTAAAATTCCGCCCCAAAGTATCGACGCAGAAAAAAGCTTGCTCGGTGCTGTTTTAATTGATGACGAAGTTCTGGCAGATGTAAGTGAGTTTGTTACCCACAAAGATTTTTACGATAAAAGCCACGGCGTAATCTACGATGCGATGATGCGCTTGTATGAAAAACACAAGCCCGTCGACCTGCTCACTCTAACAGATGAACTAAAGCGCAAAAAAGAGCTCGAAGTGGTCGGTGGCTCGGCATATTTAACCGAACTGACTACCTATGTGCCCACGGCAGCTCACGCGGCTAGTTACGCTGAAATTGTCGCCCAAAAAGCTGTGCGTCGTCGCTTGATCAAAGCGAGTAGCGAAATATCAGAGCTTGGGTTTGAAGAGGATACCACCACACAAGAATTACTTGAAAAGGCCGAAGCTGAGTTATTTTCTGTCAGCGACCAATCGCTTAAGCAAGATGTTGTAAGCCTAGAAAGTATTCTGACCGATAGCTTCGACCGCATGGAAGAGCTCCACCGCAACAAGGGCCAACTTCGTGGTATACGTACAGGCTATCGAGACCTCGACAACATGACCGCTGGCTTGCAACGTAGCGACTTGTTTATTTTGGCTGCGCGACCCGCTATGGGTAAGACTACCCTGGTAACTAACCTTGCTTACAATGTTGCGACCATTGCCAAGCAACCCGTACTGTTTTTTAGCCTCGAGATGAGTAAAGAGCAACTCGTAGACCGTATGCTGTCTGACGCAAGTGGGGTAGATGCTTGGAATATTCGAACCGGAAATCTGAGCGATGATGACTTTAGTAAACTTTCTGAAGCAATGGGCGAGCTGGCTGAGGCACCTATTTTTATCGACGACACGCCTGGGCTATCCGTGCTTGAAATGCGCACCAAAGCCCGCCGCGTTTCACACGACCATCCACTTGGGCTCATCATCGTCGACTACCTACAGCTTATGCAGGCATCTGGCCGTTCAGATGGCAACCGCGTGCAGGAGGTTTCTGAGATTAGCCGAGGCTTGAAGCTGATAGCGCGTGAGCTAAACGTACCACTAATAGCACTGAGCCAGTTGTCGCGTGCAGTCGAAAATCGACCAGACAAAAAACCACAACTTGCCGACCTGCGCGAATCTGGATCTATTGAGCAAGACGCCGATATCGTTGCATTTATACACCGGCCTGGCTATTACGAACCAGACAACGCTGAGCTTGAGAACATCACCGAGCTGATTATCGCCAAACACCGTAATGGACCCGTGGGCAAAATCGATCTTTACTTCCACCCAGAACGTCTGCGCTTCATGTCTCTCGATAAAAAGCATACAAACTAAGGCTGCGTGGTATAATTTAGGCAGTATATGGGCAACCGTACCGTCACAGATTTTTTCTTTTACCGATGGCGTTATTTCATTGGCTACTCGGTGTTTGGTATTTCACTAGCAAGCTTGCTTATTATTGCGGGCCTCTACATTCCTGGAGCCCTCGGCGATGCGGAAATTCACTCTGCGCTTGTAAGTGAGAGCTTAAGCCCTTCGCAACTTTTGAGTCTCCAGCCAGACCAGCTACTCTATTTGCCGTATCGACTGATACAAGCTGCGAGTATCGCACTATTTGGCTTTAGCTCGTTTAGTATTAAATTACCCTCACTGATCATTGCATTCTTTTCAGCAGTTGGCTTATTGATGCTAATGAATGTGTGGTTTAAGCGCAATGTCGCAATTATTGCTAGCATCGTCGCTGTTACTACCTCGCACTTTCTGTTGGTAGCGCAAAGTGGTCATTCTGGTATTTTATATGTGTTTTGGGCAGTCAGTATCCTGCTCACGGCTTCCCTTATTACAGCACACGGTAAAACTGAACATTTCTGGATATTAGTGCTGTGCGCGCTCGCAGCGCTTAGCCTGTATATGCCGCTCAGCATTTACGTACTTATCGCGTTGCTAGCAACAGCAATCTTCCATCCTCATGTGCGTCATATCGTGTTTCGCCAAACTCCCAAAGGCATTCTAGCGGCAGGAGCTGGAGTGTTTTTAGTCATCGGCTTGCCGCTTATTGTGGGTATTGTCAAAGAACCCAGCCTACTACTCACAATGTTTGGGGTACCAGAAAGCTGGTCTAGCATACCAGCGAATATCAAAGATCTATTCCAGCAATACGGAAGTTTCTATACCCCAAGCAGCGGGGCAAACGCCACGCCGATTTATGGCTTAGGTGTCGTGTTATTGGTCCTTCTTGGCCTCTACCAAATGTTTACCACCAAATACACTACGAAAAGCTACATCATCAGCTTTTGGCTTATTGCGTTAGTTCCGTTTGTTATATTCAACCCAGATTTTATTACAATTACTTTCGTCCCCGTCATGCTGCTCTCGGCGCTGGGTGTTGATTACCTCATCCGTTCTTGGTACAGACTCTTTCCGCGCAATCCATACGCACGAGTATTTGGCCTGCTTCCGCTGGGCGTGCTTGTGCTGGGCATAGTCGTTTCAAATGTCGATCGTTATGTATACGGATATCATTACGACACGCAGATATATAGTGACTTCAATTTTGACCTCGGGTTGATTAATAAAACACTCGCTAGTTACGACAAAAATACCAAGGTGAGTCTAGTGGTGCCCGAGCAAGATATTCAGCTCTATTCAACGTATGCGTTGCATCAGACCAAGATTAAACAACTTTCTGTCACCACAAGCCCAGCTATGGCTATGGCACAAAGTGACATTACTTTAGTTGCACGAGACAAGAAGCCTGAAGTTTCGGCCGTTCCGTCAGATATACTCGTGGCTCGCTCTTCATTCGACGCGGATCGTTTCTACGTCTACAAAAAGTAGCACCGCTAGCGTATACTTATAGGTAGAAGAAAGAGAGGAATTCTATGGCTTTTGACCAAGTAAAGATGCTGAATGAAATTCGGAAAGCGCAAGCAGCGCTAAAAAAGCAAATTATTGAAGTTGAAGCAGGTGACGGGGCGGTAGTTGTACGTGTCACCGGCGAATTAAAGATAGACAGCGTAAAGCTTGATCCAGACCTGATTGATTTTGACGATATCGAAGAACTTGAGCACTGGATTAAAATCGCAGTCCGTGATGGCATGGCCAAGGCACAAGAAATTGCAGCCGACACCATGAAGCCACTTATGGGTGGTCTGAACCTGCCGGGAATGTAAAGAACATGGCAAAACAGCTTTTGCCAGCAGCACTGAGCGCCCTCATTGATGAATTAGGGCGCTTGCCTGGTGTGGGCGCACGAACAGCCGAACGCTATGCATACTACGTGCTAAAGTCTGAGCCTCGCCTAGGCGAACAACTTGCGAAGAGTATCGAGAAGGTACACAGCCAAGTCAAGCAATGCCCGGTAACCTTCGCGCTAATCGACGCCGACGACGATGTCTCGAACCTGTATAGTGACCCCGACCGTGATAAAACAATCATCGCCGTTGTCGAAGAACCTCTTGATATTGTCGCTATAGAACGCACTGGCAACTATAACGGCACGTACCACGTGCTTGGTGGCGCGATTTCTCCTATCGACGGGGTAGGGCCTGAACAGCTCCACATTCCAGAGCTCCTAGAGCGCATTGCAACCGACAGCGTAAAAGAACTTATTATCGCTACAAACGCTTCCGTAGAGGGGGAGTCTACAGCACTCTTTTTGCAACGCTTTATCAACGAAAAGGGAATCGACGTCGCCATGACCCGCTTGGCGCGTGGTATTCCTGTGGGCGTAGATCTTGAATATGCCGACCAAATCACCCTGTCGCACGCGCTCGAAGGCCGACGGTCGCTATAAATTGCTATACTGAAGTAGGTCGCCCACTTCCAAAGAGAAAGGCAGGTGAGAGCGATGCCTGCAGCTGAACCCTCCAAATGCGGTAGCTGCGGAAGGACTATGGAGATTGCGGGGAAGATGTGGGTGTGCACCCATTGCGGGTCTGCGTCGCACGTACTTCCATCAACAGACGCAAATGTCGCCAGCTGTGGCGAATGTGGTTCGGTCTTGATCGACCACAGCACCGGTATCTGCAGAGCGTGTGGCACCGCGAACCCTCGTCCGTCCTAGCGCCCGTCGCCGAGATTGAGCACACGTCCGCTCTCTCGGGGCGGGCGATGTGCATTTTTCTGCTACAATAGAACCGATGTACGATGAAGCAAAAGCGCTTATTGAAAATGCGCATACATTTACCATTATTCAGGCCGAGAATCCAGATGGCGACAGCTTAGCGAGCGCACTTGCACTTGAAGAAATCCTTGGCGATATGCAGAAGGAAACTTTTTTGTACTGCCCCGTTGAAATT
The DNA here is from genome assembly GCA_002455275.1 of Candidatus Saccharibacteria bacterium UBA6664. Taxonomy (GTDB): domain Bacteria; phylum Patescibacteriota; class Saccharimonadia; order Saccharimonadales; family Saccharimonadaceae; genus UBA1020. The sequence continues at coordinate 91,045 of DKKO01000003.1, read as the reverse complement.
CCGAAATATCTGCGATACATAAAAGGCTGGGATAGGGTAGAAACCGACTTTAGCCCACATGCCGACGCGGCAATTATCGTCGACACCAGCGCCGACGTACTCATTAGCAAAGTGCTCGAAACACCTGGCGTCAGACACTTCCTCGAATCACACCCAGTGTTGGTTATTGACCATCACACCACCGCGAGTACTCTCAGCTTCGACCACACGCCATTAAACGACACAGCAATCTCAACGAGTGAGGTCATTTATAAGTTAGCGAAGCAAGCTAAATGGCCAATTAATGCTCCAGCGGCCGAACATTTACTTGAGGCACAGCTCGCCGATAGCTTAGGCCTTAGCATTCAAACGGTATCCCCCGAAAGCTACCGTATTGCCGCCGACTTAACCGAGCTTGGTGCGCACGTAGCCGAAATTGAAGAACGCCGACGTGAATTCATGAAAAAAGCTCCAGAAATTTTGGCGTACAAAGGTGAGCTGCTTCAACGCATTGAATATTATTTAGAGGGAAAACTCGCACTCATACACATTCCATTTGAAGAAATCGAACAATACAGCGACAAATATAATCCAAGCGTGCTCGTGCTCGACGAAATGCGTCTCGTAGATGATGTAGAGGTTGCAATTGCGATAAAAACCTACCCAGACGGCAAGCTAACGGGAAAGTTGCGCTCAAATCTACCAGTCTCTGAAACGATTGCGGGCTATTTCGGTGGAGGTGGCCACCCATACGCAGCCGGCTTCAGAGTGTACGAATCATACGATAAAATCGTCGAGGAATTGCTGAACGCCACCGAGAAGGCCCTAGCTTCATGAAGTTGCACAATACATTAAGCGGCAAGCTAGAAACTCTTGTTCCGCTCACACCCGGTGTTGTAAAGCTATACACCTGTGGGCTTACTGTGTATAGCCAACCCCACATAGGTAACTGGCTTGGGTATATCTACTGGGATGTTTTAGTGCGCGCCTTGCGAGCAGATGGTATGCGAGTTGAGCGCACCCAAAATATCACCGATGTAGGGCACTTGGTAAGCGACGATGATAGTGGTGAAGACAAAATGGAAAAAGGCGCCAAGCGCGAGGGTATTACCGCCTGGGATGTTGCCAAAAAATACTCTGACATTGCCGAACATGAAGCATACGAGTTACTCGGTCTCATTCGACCAGATCATCTCANNTCTGCATTGACCAGCAAATTGAATTTGCTAAACAGCTAGACGAAAAGGGGTATCTATATCAAATTGACACTGATGGCATGTATTTTGATACGAGCAAGCTAACCGATTACGGCAAGCTAGCAAAGCTCGACATTGCGGGGCTCGAAGCTGGCGCACGCGTAAGCGTAGAAGGCAAGAAAAACCCGACCGATTTTGCTGTATGGAAATTTAGTCCTGCCGATGCCAAGCGAGATATGGAGTGGGATAGTCCCTGGGGCAAAGGGTTCCCGGGCTGGCACTTAGAATGTAGCGTTATCGCGCAGCAGACTTTAGGCGACCAGATTGATATCCACACGGGCGGAATCGACCACATTCCCGTACATCATACCAATGAAATTGCACAAACCGAGAGCGTCACTGGCAAGCAATTCTCACAAATTTGGCTGCACAACAATCATATTAAAGTTGATGGCACGAAAATTTCAAAAAGTCTCGGCAACGTATACACGCTTGATGACATTCAGACAAAAGGCTTTAGCATTCAGGCATTTAAGCTCCTTACGCTTTCGAAACATTATCGTACAGAAGGAAATTTCACCTGGGACATCTTAGAGGCAGCCCAAAATAGGCTCAACAATTGGCGAGCCGCATCGGCGCTACGATGGCAGGTAAATGACGATGGTAAAACAGTCTCCGTAGAGGCCGCTTCGTTCAGAAAAAGCCTACTAGACTCTCTTCAAGACGACCTAAACACACCCGAAGCACTCATGCACATCGACGAAGCACTCTCGGAATTTGATGAAGTTATTACGACCGCTAGCGCTGCTATTTTGCAGGAGTTGCTCGATACCATCAATGAGTTACTCGGTATAGACTTAAATGAGGTTGAAGATATCACCGCTGAGGCTAAAAATCTAATTCGAGAACGTGAAGTCGCCCGAGCCGAGAAGAACTGGGAAGCATCGGATTCGCTACGCAATCAAATTGAAACCACAGGCATTGCCGTGCGAGACACCGTACACGGTACAATCTGGTCTTACCTAAAGTAACTACACAGCAGTTTTGTTGATCTTGGCTTTGCTAGATGCACTTCGCGTTGCACTGCGTCGCTCAAAGTAGCTATCGAGCAGAACCTTCAAGCACCCGGCAATCGGAATAGATATAATTCCCCCTGCTATACCGAATACATATAAACCAACCGTTACCGACGCCAAGATAGTTAGCGCGCTTAGCTCAATTCTTTTCGACTGGATAGTTGGCGAAATGAAGTTATTTTCAATCTGCTGATAAACCACAAAGTATACCAGGTAGCTAATTGCCGCTCCGATGTCGTTAAAGGCAAGCACCAACCCAATCAGAATTCCACCGATGGTAGCACCGAACATTGGTATAAGCGACAGGATAAAGGTAATCGCCGCTGCCGGCACAGCCAAGTTTGACGGGATGTTGAATATGAAGCTCAAAATGAATACCGTAATACCTGCGAACACGGCACCGAGACCCGACACGGTGAGTTGTCCAGTCACATAGTTTGAAACGACTGTGTTCATCTGTTTAGCAATCTTGCGGTGTCGCTCCATGCGAGCTTTGTCATCGTATAGTCGCCACAATCGGCCCATCCAGGTTGGGGCTTCCACCAGCATCAAAAAAGCAAGTACAAGTACCAAAAATACAGCTGTTATAAACGAGAATATCGAACCGATACCCGCGATAATACCTCCTCCAATGCCCGCTGCTATCCCTGAAGTACTCTTTTGTAGCGCATCTAGGCCGCTATCTACTTGTGATTGTAGGTTATACTGAATAATGAGGGTGTTCAGGCCTTCCCACTGTGAACGTGCAGACGATACTACGGTTGGTAATGTATCGATAAATCTTACAAGTTGCTGGGCGATAGGAGGAATCGCCAGAAATACGAACGCACCAATAAACACCACTACTGCTACGAACGCAATCGCGGTGCTCATAACCCTACTTCTGCCAGGCATTATGCGAGCCAAACGACTTACCGGCGCATTCAAAATTAATGCCAAGAAAAATGCCGTTCCAAGTATGATTAGCGCCTCTCTAGCGCTATATACTGCATAGCCAACTAGTCCAAAGCCAATAACAACCAGCCAAAAACGTATAAACGTTTGCGTATCTATATCGTGATGTACCTTCATACAGACATTGTATCACTAGTAGCAATACTTTGACGATTATTACTAGACAATGTATAGTTAGTACTATGCAAACTGTTGGATGTCTCGACCAAGCAACGCAAATCTTAGGCGACAAATGGACGCCACGTTTACTTCGTTTTTTCATAAACAATGATTCGGTTCGATTCTGTCAGCTACAAGAGCTTGCCGGCGACATTAACCCCCGCACTCTATCGGCTCGGCTGGTTAAACTGGAAAAATCGGGCATTATTATTAAGCGACCACTACTAGGCAATCGCTGTGAATACGAGCTCACCACCAAAGGTCGAGATTTGCTACCGATTCTCGAACACATGAATAACTGGTCTGAAAAATACGCCTAATATCTGCTAGCTCTCAGCTAATTTTCAGTTTAGGCGTATACTATTAGTAGTGAACTATGAGAATTCTTGTCGTAGAAGATGAACACAAAATAGCTCAGGCCATCAAACGTGCGCTTGAATTAGAGCATTATGCCGTTGATGTTTGCTTTGATGGCGACGAAGGTTATGCAATGGCTACCACGGAGCCCTACGACGCGGCTATCATTGATCGAATGCTGCCAGGTGATTACGATGGTCTAGCGATAGTACAAGAAATGCGTGAAGCGGGAATACACACGCCAGTATTATTCCTTACCGCCATGGCGAGCACCCGAGACAAGACAACCGGACTCGACAGCGGCGCTGATGATTATCTTACGAAACCATTTGCGATTGAAGAATTGCTTGCTCGTGTGCGCGCACTACTTCGCCGACCAACTGAATCACAAGCTACCATACTATCAGCCGGTGATTTATCCCTCGACACCACCAACTTGCAAGTAAGCCGTTCTGGAAAATCAATCATGCTTACCTCTCGCGAGTTCGCACTGCTAGAATACCTACTCAGGAACCAACGTCGACCAATCTCGAAAGACATGATAATCGCTCACGTATGGGATTATGATGCCGATATTCTTCCAAACACCGTCGAGGTATATATGCGATATTTGCGAAACAAAGTCGACAAGCCATTCAAAAAACCGTTGTTGCATACAGTACGTGGCTTCGGCTACAAGCTTGAGGCCGCACCATGAGGCGCGCTTTTGAGTCGGCGACTCTCAAGTTAACTGGTTGGTATCTGATGATTCTCATGATCATCAGTTTGTTGTTTAGTACTATTATTTACCAATTATCCACCCAAGAGGTAAGCAGCCGTCTTGAAAGCTTGCAGCTACGGCTTGAAGATGATCCACGCTGGCTCATACCAGAAAATTCAACGTTACGAAATATCCGGCAAGGCCAGGCTGACGAAGCAAAAGTAAATATTTTTTTCGGGCTGCTATATATTAATCTTTTCGTACTTGGCATGGGTGGCGTAGGAAGCTACTTGCTAGCGCGACGCACACTGCGTCCAATCGAAGAAATGCACGAAGCTCAATCTCGCTTTACGAGCGATGCGAGCCATGAACTGAAAACTCCGCTTGCTGTTATGAAGTCTGAACTTGAGCTTGCCCTGCGAGATAGCTCAATGAAAAAGCAAGATTACCGCCTGGTGGTAGAGAGCACTCTAGAGGAAGTCGACAAGCTTACCGGGCTTACTCACACGCTGCTGCAGCTATCGCGCATGGATCTAGCTTCAATTAACCTTACAGAGCGCGTTGATATAAACCAACAGCTCAAACACGTACAAAAACTACTAGATTCAAAAAGCCGTATTAAACTAAAGCTGAGCAAACAAGCAGCCATTGCAGAAGGCAACGAAAGCATGCTCCGGGACTTGTTCGTCATACTCATCGACAATGCGCTTCGGTATAGTCCTCATTCGTCAACAATTGAAGTCTCATCAACAGCAACCGGCAAATCGGTTACTGTACGGATATCAAATGCGGGGGAAGGGATCTCAGCCGACGATTTGCCTCGAATCTTCGACCGCTTCTATCGTGCCGATAGCTCACGCACGTCGCAGTCTGCAAGCAAGGGATATGGGCTAGGGTTATCTCTCGCAAAAAACATCGCCGATACACACAATGCAGATATTCAAGTCGTTAGTGAGCCATCAAAACAGACGACTTTTACAGTGGTAATTCCTAAAATTTCACAAAATCATTAGTTTTTCAGATAATTCTCAGCTTCGTCTGACATAGTAAAGTCATAGCAGCGATACACCTCACGCTGCCAAAACACTAAACAAGGAGGGACACATGAATTCTTCGAACACACTATTGCTTAGCAAAAAGGGTATGAAAGAGCTGAAAAAGTCGATTCAACGACTCGAGCGACTTCAAACCGATGTGATTGCTCAGCTGAAAAACCTCGACAAGACTGACGGTCACGACCAGCGTCTTGCCCGAGTAGAAAAACTTGGCGAACTCGAGATGATAGAAAGTCAACTTGCCGACAAACACCTACAGCTTTCCCAGGCAAAACTATTTCCTCGCAAGCGCGATGCTATCAAGGTAGCACTTGGCTCGGTAGTAGAGCTCATCGACGCACATGGCCGCATGTTCCGCTATCAGCTGGTCGATAGTATCGAAGCAAACCCTAGCGACGGCCGAATTTCTGCTAACAGTCCGCTTGGTCAAACTCTGCTTGGCCGTACCATCCAAGAAACCATCAACTGGGGCTCAGGCCTCGGGGTACGCCAACTAACACTCGTTCGAATAACCTAACCGTACACCTTCACTCTCACTTTCACCGCTCCTTGCCCTAGGGGCGGTGTCTCTTTATTGGTATAATATTACTAATGCTTTATTACAATGAATCAGTCGAGCATACGCTTCGAGACCTTGAAAGCTCAGAGCGTGGTCTTTCATCATCCGAGGCAGACGAGAGAACCAAAATGTACGGCCTCAACGAAGTGGTCGTAAAAGGTGAGCCACTGTGGCGAAAGCTTATTGAGCCCTTCGCGAATATTTTCATGTTGGTACTGTTTGTAGCAGTAGCTATTAGCGTATGGCACCACGAGTACCTTGACGCGATTATTATTGGTGCGATTATCGCTGTAAGTGCGATTATTTACTATGTACAACGGTTTTCAACCGAGCGTATTCTTCGCGCGCTCAGCACACATACCAAGCAGCGAGTTGATACCTGGCGAAATGGCAAGATAATCCAACTAGATGCTTTGCAACTAGTTCCTGGTGACGTAATTGTACTTACAGAGGGCGAAAAGGTGCCAGCAGACGCTCGTATCATTGCCGAGGGCGATCTTCGCGTTGACGAGTCGCTACTTACCGGTGAGTCTCAGCCAATCAGCAAGCAAGTAGATACCTTGCAGGGTGAAAAAGAAGTATACGACCAGTCGAATATGCTTTTCCAAGGCTCGTTCGTCGTCGCTGGTGAAGCAACAGCCGTTGTCGTGCGTACGGGTAACGACACTGAGTTTGGAGAGCTAGCCACGCTATCTGCCAACACGCAAACACCCAGCCCTGTACAGCAAAAAATCGATGCCCTGATAAATCGTATCATCATCGTGGTTGCCGGCATGGCGGTCGTAGCGTTTGGCTTAGCGACTCTGCGCAGCATGGAGTTAGTCGAAGCAGTGCGTTTCGTGGTAGCACTTTCTGTTAGCGCTGTACCCGAAAGCTTGCCGGTAGCCATATCAGTCGTACTGGTGCTTGGTATGCGCAGAATCGCGGCTAAAAAGGCTCTGGTGCGCTCTATGCGCGCTATCGAGACCGTAGGTGCGTTAACCACGATTGCCACCGATAAAACTGGTACACTTACTAAAAACCAGCTCACCGTGCATGAAGTGTGGCAATCACATATACGTAAACACCAGATGTCACGAAGCCTCACGCACATTATCAATCAAGCTCACCACAAATCACACGACCCCCTCGATATTGCTATTGCAAATTATGCTTCCGAACAAAAATTCGCCCACCCAAAAGCATCAGTCGCCCATAGCTTGCCATTCAATCAGGAGTGGGCGATGAGTGGTAATATGTGGCACCACGGAGAGCAATATGTCCTTGATGTAAAAGGTGCTCCCGAAATTCTGATGCAGCAATCGCTTCTTACCGCCACGCAGCGTAGCAAGGCTACCGAAGCCCTTCGAGAGCTCACAGCCAAAGGATATCGAGTAATCGGTGTGGCCACCGTGCTTTTACACAAGCCGATTAAAAGTTTCGATGAATTACCGGCTAAAACAAAGTTCGACTTGGTCGGGTTTATTGGCGTCGCCGATATTTTGCGGCCAGAAGCAAAGCAGGCCATTGCGCTTGCTACCGGCGCTGGTGTTACCGTGCGCATGATTACCGGCGATCACAAAGAAACTGCTTACCACATCGCCAAAGAGTTAGGTATGGTAGCCACTAAAGACCAAGTGTTTGATAGTCGTACCATGCACACCATGACCGATGCTGAGCTTGAAAAGGCCATAAGCGATGTACGAGTATTTTCGCGGGTTATCCCCGAGCACAAATACCGCATTCTTACTATTCTGAAGCGAAACAACGTCACCGCCATGACGGGCGATGGTGTAAATGATGTACCTGCGCTCGCCAACGCTCACGTTGGTGTGGCAATGGGCAGCGGCTCGCATATAGCTCGCGATGCAGGTGATATCGTACTACTCAACGACAATTTCAAGTCTATCATCGACGCCATTCAGGAAGGTCGCACCATTATTTCCAATATTCGGCGTATGCTGTACTATCTACTTGCAACCAATACTGGCGAAGTGCTTACCACGCTTGGTGCACTATTGGTTGGTATGCCAGCACCCATCGCGCCGGTACAAATTTTATGGATCAACCTAGTTACTGATTCCGCATTGGTTATACCGCTTGGGCTTGAGCCGGGCAGTCGTAATGCGATGCGTCGCAAGCCAACCTCTCCAAGTGCACCTATCCTCGACCGTATTATCATAGTGCGAATGCTGCTTGTGGCGCTCACTATGGCTGCGGTTACACTCACGATGTATGCATACTTCCTGAGCACACACGGTCACGACTATGCGCGCACTATAGCGTTTTCCGCACTAGTAGTAATGCAATGGGCAAATGCTCTTAACGCACGCGGCACATTTGATTCGCTCTTGCGACGTATTTGGGTGTACAACCCCGCATTTCTCATTGGGCTCACAATTGCTGTTTCTTTGCAGGCTCTCGCCATCTTCGGCCCGCTTGGTTCATTCCTACACGTTAGCCCCGTAGCGCTTAGTGATTTAGTAGTTACTGGCCTCATCGCCTTTATCGTTCCTGTTGTGGTGGTAGAAGTTCACAAATACATCGGTCGCCGTCAGGGCCACCACGTGTCATAACCTTGAAAATATGCTACAATGTGTAAGCTCTAGGGCAATTTTTCATATTAATAACTCGAGATTTCTTTCCTGGCTACATTGGGGTGTGGCCAAGTGGTAAGGCACATGGTTTTGGTCCATGCATTCGGGGGTTCGAATCCCTCCACCCCAGCCAGGAAAGAGCTCTCGAGCTACATCTCTCCATACAAGCCCTTGTTGAGATTAAAAGACTTATATGACAAAAAGCCCAAGGTACTAGTAGGGCATATTAGCATACCTCGTAGCGTATGATACTAGCTACTCAACATTGCCAGCGGCCAAGGCGAAGATTACAAATGTGTAAAGAACAAGAATGATCGCGCTCCAGATCACAGTACCTACATTAATGCTGATACTCAGCATTATCAAAGCAAAAACTACAACTCCCGTCCAAAGCAGCGAGTCACGATATTTAGCTACAAAGAGAGACAAAGCATTCTCACCCCTTCCGAACAAGCTGTAGTGAAGTTTGCCCTGAAACAAATACATTACGCGCTGCCTAGTAGCAACCGCTCCAGTGTGTGGTCCACTTATCCAAGCGATTATGACCGTAACCAATGCAAGCAACAATATAGCCCATATCTGTATAACAAGCGGGTGAATCACTGTTGACACTGCGATGTTGATCGCTGACTGATAGACTGGGTTGGCCGATCCAGTAAACCACACAACTCCTATGCGCAAGCTAACGAGCGTCACCAGCATCATCAAAACTATAAGAGTTGATGCTGTTATTACCGTTCGACGACGATGTGCTGATAGCCATACAGACAACGCCAGTAGCGCAAAGAACAGCAAAATAGTGAGCCAACGGTGGAGATTAATGTTCTTAACAATATTATGAGCTGCCGGCAACCAATCCGCCTGTAGAACCGTGATATTACCGACGTTAGACGGCAAAGTTTTGTTGGCCAAAAACGACAATTTTGTACCCACCAGCTGTTGACTCAAACGTTGGTAAACATCGTTAAGATTTATCGTGCCGTTACCCTCGTAGTTTCTAACAACTTCTATGAACCGCTCGTGTCGAGTAGATATTGTTTGTATCCAAAATACTTGGAATTGCTGGCTTGCAACTGCTTTTTGCAAAGTTTCTTCGGTAAAGTCCTGAACTTTGGCAGATATTGCAGGAGCAATAAAATCTGCTCGTGGCGGCAACGCTTCAGTCAGCAATGATTCCACATCGACGTTTGCAAATATTTTGCTGGTTGTATAGTGTGCAACCGCTTTCTGCACCTCAGGCTGCTTTAAAACCGGTTTGATTGTATTTGTAAACTTTTCCGTGTCCGTTAGCGTGCTGCCGGTCCAAAAAACCAAGTTCCCCAGAACCAAAAGCACCAAAGCTAAGCTCATACTTAAAATAATCGAGACCTTCTTTCCTATGCCTTTGGACTGGTTAGACTTAGGCTTTACTATTGCTGCTAGCTTGGCATTCTCAATCTTAAGACGCTTATTTTCTGCTTTAAGCTTTTCGACCAGTGGGTCAACTTTTGAGCCTTTAGCCACGATAACTCCTTTAATGAATCTTACTATACTACTTTCATAGACTATTGCAACGTTTAATGACCGAGGCTACGGTCATTGTAGAGTTGTCAAAATGTACGAAAGCAGCGAAGACCGGCTAGCCATCGCTCACAGAGCTGATTATTTTTATGGATCTATCCTACAAACATTAGCGTGTTTTCGATTTTCGCTGCAACACAGCTCGTCGTACGAGTAAGTTAGCGAATGTTCCAAGCACAGCGATTCCTGAGAGTATGTAAACGCAGGTAAAAAGCTTGCCAATGTCTGTCTGTGGCGTTATATCTCCGTAGCCTACAGTTGTCAGGGTAATCGTGCTAAAGTACAAAGCATCAACTAATCTCAGTTTTTCAAAAAACATATAAAAAACCGTTCCGGTGCCCAGCAGCGCAACGGTAGCAACCGTAGCAATTCTTAGGCTTTTTTTAACTTGGTTCAGCTCTTTGTTCTCCATATTTACAGTATACGGCTGGCTTTTTACTATTGCAATTTCGAAAATAAGAGTATTATAACAATAGAAATTGCATGCGGGAGGCGTCGTATGGAATCACAGGCGAGAAGTTACCCACCAATCAGTATTCGCACCATCATAGATGTTCTTCTATTTCTTCTTGGCCTCGCTCTCGCATTCGGATGGATAACACTACCTCTTGTTAACTTTACCTATTCTTTTGGCCTTGCAATAGCCGGGCTATTTCTACTTGCTGTACCGTTCTGGCCTACAAGGCTGCTAGGCCTATCAGTTTTACTAGTAGGCACCTATCTTGTACTGCGCAACGCAGACATAATTTCCGTACAGTATTTGCAGTACGGCCTGGCTTGTTTCTTGCTTGTCATCGCATTAGTAGATGGCGTTCGAGGTGTACTTAATTCACCTCGTAAAGACCCATCCGAGCAAGAAAGTCTGTAAAACGTAGAGGAGGTTTACTATGGCAGACAATAAATCAACCGTAAGAGCGGGGGCATCCGGTGATCTCTGGTGGATGGGGGTGTTTGCCGGCATACTTACAATGCTCTTTGGAGTCGCGGCTTTGTTTTGGCCGGGCCTCACGTTAGTAACGTTTGTATATCTATTTAGTGCCTATGTACTAGTCTGGGGTGTTGTATCGGTCGTGAGAGGTTTCTCGGACATGATAGCAGGGCAGTCACTCTGGTGGCTAACTCTACTATTTGGCTTCTTCGCGGTGGGCGTTGGGGTGTACTTGGTTAGACATCCATTAGTGTCATTCGCCACACTAATTCTACTCACAGGGTTCACGTTCATCATCCGTGGAGTGGTCGATATTCTCGAGGGAGTATTTGGTGATATGCCAAGCTCAACCACGCGGATCTTGGCGGTAATCGCCGGCGCGCTCGGTATCGTAGCAGGTATCTACTTATTGAACCAGCCGGTTTCCGGCGGCGTCGCATTCGTCTGGATTATCGGGCTGTACTCATTGCTCGTCGGTCCACTGCTCATTGCTCTGTCAATGGACTCGCATAAAGCGTAAAAAGCTAGCTCACTTGAAACCGCCTCCGCTTAATGGAGGCGGTTTCTGTGTGCTAAACTGCATTGTTTCAGCTAAGTAAGCTCTTGCTTTTGTTATACTTACACTATGTCAAAGATTTTTATTATCCACGGCACAGAAGGCCACCCAAAAGAGAACTGGTTTCCATGGCTAAAAGAGGAGCTCGAGCAATTAGGCCACACCGTTACAGTCCCCCAATTTCCTAGTCCGCCCATTGTTCCGTCCAAAGTTGAAGAATGGTTTGCTGTGTTTGAGCAATATATGAACGCGCTCGATGACAATACAGTCATTATTGGTCACAGCCTTGGCGGAGTGTTTTCTCTTCGAATACTTGAAAAGTTATCAAGTCCAATTAAGGCTGCCGTTTTCGTAGGCACACCTGTTGGCATTAAACCAATTTTAAACTACGAACGAGACATGTCATTCAGTGGTTTTGATTTTGATTGGGATAAAATTAAACTTAACGCAAACAAACATGTAGTATACCAATCAGACGACGACCCTTACGTTAGCCTTGGAAACGGAGAGGAACTCGCTGAAAGATTAGGCGTTAAACTAGACTTCGTGCCAAACTCTGGTCATTTCAATACAAAGGCAGGGTACAATACATTTGAGCAACTACTGACAAAACTTAGAGTCGAAATACTGTAACGGCAGGCAATAAGCATGGACTCTGAGTCTGGAAGCAATCTACTAGTACGCTTCGCCTTCGGCGTTATTCTTTTGGCTATCGTTGCAGCTATTGCATTGCTGGCCCGCATGGGACAGAAGCTTTACAAGGCAAAGTTTAAGAAAAAGTAACCTGGTATCGTCGCTGCGCAATCGCTAGCACTACAATGTATACGCTACTCATTAGACAAAGCTTGCCTAAACTACCCGGGTGGGCAAGCACTAGCATACTGCCAGTCAGCACTAAACCAATAAAGCTAGCCCACATACCGCGAACAGCAGCTAGCATGCCATGTGGACGAATGATTACCGAGATACTTGAGCCTAGCGCCGCTATCGCTAAAACTATGTGAATTGCTAAAATTATGCTACTCATGCTTATAGTATAGCAGAATTAAAACTATCTGTTATAATAAGCGCATAACCAAAGGAGGTTATTTGTATGAAAAGAGTAGCAGTCGCCGCTGTCGTAGCTGTTTTACTCGTGGGCGCCGGTGTTGCGGCGTATTTTTATATCCAATCGAGCAATAGCGTGGCAAATTCTGACACAAACACAAGCGACCAAACACCAACCTTCAAACCTCAACAAACTGCTGGCGTATCGTTCGTAGCAACTTACACGGCTAACTCAAAAGATAGTGAAGTAACCACCGGTACTATAGAAGTGAACGCCGCAGGTGACAGCAAATACACCGGCATGGCTGGCGGCAAAGAGTTTACCTCCTACAGCGTAGCAGGCCAGTACGTATCTTGTGTAGATGGCACGTGCATAAAGCTCGCTAGCAACAATAATCAAGAATCGATTGCCAGCGGTGAATACCGTTACAGCGATGAGGATTTCGCGAAATTTAGCTCGAAGGCTGTGTATAAGGGCAAAAAAGATTGCCCAGCTGGAACCTGCGAAGCATGGGGCTACGATGACGATGACGTAACAACAGAAATGTTTATCGATAGCAAAAATCGCCTTAGCAAGTTGCAAGGTGAACGCAAAAACGGATCGTCGTACACTATCACCTACGAATACAAAGATGTCACGGTAGAATTACCAAAGAACATCAAGACTATCACTATTCCAACGGTTAAAAACTAGCTAAATTGAATGCCGAATAGCAAGCCTACTACGTAGGTAATTGCCATAGCTAGCAAACCACCAGCTATAACACGCAGCATCGCCCGGCTGCGTGATGCGCCACCAACAGTTGCGCTAAAGTAACCGGTAATCAGTAGCGCAATTAGAACAGCAACAACCGTTACTATTTCTTTGATATCATTTGGCGATACAATCACTGCGACAAATGGTATAAGGCCACCAACGGTAAATGATATAAGTGACGCAACAGCAGCCTGCACCGGGCTTACGATACTGTCTTTATCAAGGCTGCGCTCTACCATCACATGGGCGGCAAGAGCATCTTTTTCAGTAAGTTCGGTAGCAACTTGGCGCGCTGTTTTGGCACTAATACCACGCTGCCTGTACGCGTCAACCAGCTGTTCGAACTCTTCATCTGGGTGAAGTTTTAGCATCATTTTTTCGTTTTCAATATACGCCTTTTCAGCATCACTCTGGCTACTCACTGACACGTATTCGCCGACCGCCATAGAGAGCGCCCCAGCTACCAGCGCCGCCATACCGGCAGTAAAAATTGCCTGTGAGCTATCGGTGGCACCAGCAACACCCATTACTACACTCGAGGTTGAAACAATTCCGTCGTTCGCGCCAAGCACCGCAGCTCGCAGCTGATTGAGTTTCGCGCTCATACTGTTTTTTTCAGTGTTTGGTGATTCCATACAAGTAGTATAACAAACTACACGGCGATAATTTTTGTCAGTGGAATATCGTGCTGTTCCTTGGGTAGCGATGTTTTATGAGTTTCTTTGAAGGCCAATCCCACGCTTAGGGCATTCGGCTGAGTTGCTAAAAATTTGTCGTACCAGCCGCTGCCAATACCCAGGCGATAATTATGTGAATCGTAGGCCACCACAGGCACTATAATCAAGTCAAATACAGTGTCTGGAAGCGGAGTTGTGGCTTTTGGCTCCGGCTGCTCTATGCGGATATGCGCATGGTTTTGACGTACAAAATCAAGCAGGGGCGCTGTATCGAGCTCGTGCCAATCGTGGCGCGAAGGGTAGACATGTAGCGAGTGAATATTCGGCCAGTCCACTGTATTTTGCAACTGAGTAAACGCTATACGCGAACGCTCGGCAACCTCGCGTGGTTCAAGCGATGCCCGAAAGGCAAGCGCTTCGTTTCTAACATGTGCTTTGCTTTGCATACTCTTAGTATACGAAATGTAGACAAAATATTTTACTTATGCTATAATAGATAGATAAGCGGCAATCCGCTTGGATGAATACTTGGCCTCATACTGACAATATGTATCTTGTGGTTCATCAAATATATGACTACAAGAAAGGTATTCATGCAGCGTAAAAGCAATTCTTTTCGTGGGCGCGGCTCACGACCAAACAACAAATTTAGAAGTGGCGGCCGACCCCGCACTGCTAGTCGTGGACCAAAAAAGCAAACGATTCACCCTAGTAAATTTATTAACCAAGCAGCAAAGCTGACTGAAGTCGCACCATATGTGCCACAGCATCGTTTTAGCGATTTCGCGCTTCGTGACGCTCTAAAGCAAAACCTAGCAACGATTGGCTTCGATACGCCAAGTGCTATTCAAGATCAGGCGATTCCACTTGCCCTAGAAGGCAAAGACGTAATTGGTCTTGCCAATACCGGCACAGGCAAAACCGCCGCCTTCTTGCTGCCAATACTCAGCAACCTGCGCGACAAGCAGCGTAACGCAGTACTAATCATGGCACCGACCCGTGAGCTAGCTCAACAAATCGACGCAGAATGCAAGCGATTTTCACGCGGTATGAACCTCTATTCAACAGTAGTCGTTGGTGGCACCAATATCGAACGTCAAATCCGTGACCTTCGCCGCAACCCACACATCATTATAGGCACGCCTGGACGCCTGAATGACCTCTTAAACCGCGGTGCATTGCGTCTTACTGACATCTCGGTCTTCGTACTCGATGAAGCCGATCGTATGCTCGACATGGGCTTTATAAACGACATCCGTCGTATCGCCGGCCAGCTGCCGTCACAGCGCCAAACATTGTGCTTTAGCGCCACCATGACACCAACTATCCAGACTCTAGTTCACGACTTTATGAAAGATCCTGAAGTTGTGTCGGTACGAACTGGTGAAACCAGCGATCATGTAGAGCAAAATATCATCGAGGCGCACGATAAGCTTGAAAAACTTGAGCTGTTGGAAGAAATGCTTCGCAAAGATGACTTTGAAAAAGTACTGGTGTTTGGCGAAACAAAATACGGCGTGCAACGCCTGGCGGATAGCTTGAGCAAAAGCGGCATTCCGTCTGAAGCAATTCACGGCAACAAATCGCAATCGCAGCGCCAACGTGCACTAAAGGCTTTCAAAACCGACACCGTGAAGGTGCTGGTAGCCACTGACGTAGCCGCTCGTGGTCTTGATATACCCGATGTATCCCACGTAATCAACTTCGATCAGCCCGCAACGTACGATGATTATGTTCACCGTATTGGCCGAACCGGTCGCGGTGGCAAAACTGGCAATGCACTTACATTCGTCGCACCAGCACATCATCGCTAAATTATAGTGAGTGCACTACATAGCCCGATACTAGGCCTACGAGAATAATTCCTAGGCCTAATAGGGTAGTTTCCCATGCATCGCGCCAACGTGGCATTTGCAGCATATACGCGCGCAAAAAGCCTGCTAAAAATAGAATCACCAGCGTGATTACTACGCTAATCGAGACCGCCAAAACAGTATTATGCAGTACAATCAACGGGATTACCGACACAAAGCTAATCGCAAAGTACGACACGAATTCGATAAACGCAGGAATGAAATATTGTGTCAGTGCGCTTTTTTTCTCGCGACCATCTAGCTCATCGAGGTAGTGTTCGCTGCTGTATTTCACACTGGCCGTATTAAAGCCGTTTACGACAATACTCACGATTGCAGTTATAAGAAGTAGTCGGTTTGACAGACCTCCAACGCTGAGAGCTACTACGATACTCGTACCAATCGCAAAGCCTCCTTCAATGCCCTCAAAAGCAGCCAAAAAGCGCTGCGCTCCGAGTGGGATTTTTGTTTGTCGTCGCTGTTCATGTAATGGGTGATGACGTGAGGTAGAGGCAATTCGCATACCTATGAGTGTAGCAAAAAACCAGCTGAAACCGCTATACTGGTTGTAGTGAAACATTTGCTACATCGTCACCATCCGCTACGCATTTTCCTCATCAGCGGACTTGTCACAATTGCCAGCTTGGCTGCGGTCGGCTACTACATGGGGCCAGCTGCATTTTTTATTGCGTCTGTTCTGATATTGGTAGAAATTACCTTTAGCTTCGAAAATGCCATCATCAACGCAAAAGTGCTCAGCACCGTGAGTGAATTTTGGCGCACAATTTTTATTACAGTCGGTATTCTTATTGCCGTTATCGGCATGCGCATCGTGTTTCCTATTTTGATAGTCATGATAACGGCTGGTTTACCGCCAGGAGAAGTGCTAAATTTGGCCCTCAATAATCCAGATGCGTATGCCAAAGAGCTACACGAAGCTCATATTTCTATCGCGGCGTTTGGTGGCATGTTCTTGCTGATGCTTTGCTTGCATTTCTTTTTCGATAAAAACCGGCGTGTCCGCTGGATAGATATCATCGAAAAGCCTTTACAAGACATGAGTAGGTGGTGGCTATATTCCGTAATCTGTATTGTGTTGCTGCTAGCTATTTCGCTACTTCCAGCCAATCCCGAACCACGCGAGACATTCCTTGCTGGAGCAATCGGTATAGCGCTATATATTGCTGTCCACGGGCTTGCTGAGTTGTTCGCTCGTCGTCAACGCATGGCGGCAAAAGGCGTACTAAAAACTGGCTTGGCAGGCTTCATGGCATTCTTATATCTCGAAATTCTTGATGCGAGCTTTAGCTTCGATGGCGTTATTGGCGCATTCGCGGTTACGAAAGACGTAATCCTCATCGCCATTGGCCTAGGTATCGGTGCTATTTGGGTACGTTCGCTTACCATTTTTATGGTGCGACGCCACATTTTGCATGCATATCGATATCTCGAGCACGGGGCTCACTACACCATTGGTGTACTTGCACTGGTACTTATAGCTGGGATTTTCTTTAATATTCCCGAACTTATCGCAGGTCTCGCCGGAATTATATTGGTATCAGCCTCAATCGTTAGCTCTGTCGCCGCTAGTCGCCAAGCTGCCAAAAAGGTAGTACGTGGCTAAGAAACCCTTAAAAATCGAGACCGTAACGCTTGATAGGATTGTCGGAGGCGGGCAAGTCCTTGGCACGCTAGAAAGTGGCAAAAAGCTGTTTGCTTGGGGTGGGTTGCCGGGCGAAGTCGTTTCAGTGCAGCTGACCAAGCAAAAATCATCCTTCGTAGAAGGCAAGGTTATCGAAATTCACACTGCGAGCGACCAACGCATCGAGCCGCGTGACTCAACTAGCTATCTTTCTACCAGTCCCTGGCAAATTATGACCTTTGAGGCCGAACAGCACTACAAAGCCGCTCTTATAGAAGAGGCGTTTGAACTTCACGACATTGTGCTGCCAGAGCCAATCGACGTATATAGCGATGGAGTGCAGTATGAATATCGAAATAAAGTAGAGTTTAGTTGGTATGGCGATACCGTACGTGTAGAGCCGTTCGCTAACGAATTTTCCAAAACATCTGCAGCCCGAGTTTCTGCTGCTGCGGGCGCAACAGAAACCCGGCACGAAGCCGTTTTGGATGATTCCGTTGGCGAGAAGGCGAACGGCGATGAAACTCTTGACCTAGCGTTTTTTGTGCGAGGCAGCAAAGGTAAAGTCCCAATCAAAACCATGAGCTTGGCACGCCCAGAAATCATGAAACTCGCGCTCGAAATTCGTAACCTACTGCGCACAAAAGCGGTAAAAGCTCGAAATCTAAAAACGCTGCTGATTCGCTGCAATCAAAAAGGTGAATGTGTGTGGCAATTGTATATAAAAGACGAGTTGCCAGATATCGTACACCAAGCTGAAGCAAAAGAATTAAGCGCTATAGGCGGTGAGGTAATTTACTCCGACCCGCGTAGCCCAGCTAGCAAAATCACCAAGCGCCTTGAAACATTTGGTGTCACTACACTGCAAGATGAATTACTTGGCGTTTCATTTCATTACGCCACCGAAAGCTTTTTTCAAGTAAACATACCAGTCTATCTGCAGGCTCTTGGCGACATGAAACAATGGCTCAATGACAAGCCAGTCGTAGACATGTATAGCGGCGTGGGTACGATCGGTTTAACAATCGGTGGCGAACACGCTACTTTAGTTGAACTCGACCCGGCAGCGGTACAAGAAATGAAAAGAAATATCACCGAGCTAGGCAGCAATGCAACTGCAGTACTCGCCGCCAGCGAGAATGCGCTAGAGCACATCAGCACAGACAAAGCTATCATTCTCGATCCTCCTCGTGCTGGCTTGCACGAATCGGTAATCGAGCAATTACTCGATCAAAAACCCGAGCGAATTATTTACCTCAGCTGCAACCCGGTTACTCAGGCTCGCGATGTTGCCAGGCTCGCTGAAGCCTATGGCATCCGCGCACATAATGGGTACAACTTTTTCCCACGCACACCACACATAGAGCACTTGGTTGTGCTCGATTTACGCTAATTAGCTAGTTTTAATTCGCCGGTAGGCAAACCTGGCGCCCACGCGCCAATTGCCACTGGCGTCGGTATCAAATTGGTACACTTCGCCGTTTTTTACTTCATGTATCTGAATTAAAGCAGGGTTGTACGGAGCTAACGTTCGATAATAGCGAATATCATCAAGTGAAGGGTTGTGTCTACCAGGAAATACCGCGCGAAATTTTTGTTTGCCAATCTCGTCGAAATAATTTGGCTGTCCCTTCGGCGGCATATACAGCTCGGCTTTCAAGCCCATCCGACTCACAATTTTTTGCACTTCACCAAGTGATAGTTTTGAGGTGCCTCCTATATATAGCAAGAGTTGTTTTTTCTTGGTCAAAAATAGAGTGGCTTTTGCCACATGATTAACAGGTGCATTCCGCAGAACGACGTGGTCAATATCAACTTCAAGCCCGAACTTATTTTTGGCAATCTGCTCAAGAGCGATGTCATCGTAGATCTCTTGTTCCATAGGGGTATAATAGCATACTTACGACAAAAATTGACAGAATACTGATTATCGTTCATAATGAAAAGGTCGAGGCGGTCAACTACTCGACGACCCCACAGCCGGCTACCAGAGCCGGCCCCATCGCGAGACACCCCACGTCACACCCTAGCGGACCCGAGACCCGCACCGGTGAGACAGTCTCGCGCGCAATACCTTCCAGTGCACGGGCTCGTCCCTGCAAAAGTGCTTCGGCCGCTGGGAGGAAGTAGGCGACCTTGCGAACCACCATTCGTGTCGCCGAGTCGGCAACCTGAGAGGGCCGGCGGTTGCGAGTCGATCAGAGGCGAGAGCCCGATTTACTCGGTGACGGATTGGCCCCCGTCACAAGCAAGGCCTGCAGCCCGGTGCGCATTCCCCACGGATCGCATTGGGCTGCAGGCCGGCCAATAAACTTTGCCTACAGTCACTTCGGTGACTTTTTTGTTTTACCGTATAATAAGAAGGAATGGATTTCTCCGAGAGGTACAAAAAACTTAATGCTAAGCAGAAGCAGGCGGTCGATTATATTGACGGCCCCTTAATGGTAGTAGCGGGCCCAGGCACTGGTAAAACTGAACTCTTAAGCATGCGCGTAGCTAATATCTTAGCTAAAACTGATGTACTGCCTGAAAATATTTTGTGCCTTACGTTTACCGAGAGCGGTGCTACAGCGATGCGAGAACGTCTGAGCGAGATTATTGGCAGTGATGCCTACAAGGTGGCGATTCATACCTTTCACAGCTTTGGCAGTGAAATTATAAATCGTTATAGTGAATATTTTTACCATGGAGCCGACTTTCGCCCCGCAGACGAGCTAGCGAGCTACCAAATCGTGCAAAGCATTTTCGACACACTCGACTACAACAACCCGCTCGCTAGCAAACTCGATGGTGAATATGTGCACATTCGCGATACGTTGCAGGCTATTTCAGAACTGAAAAAAAGTGGCCTCACCAACGAGGAGCTACTACAGGTTCTTGACGGTAACGACCTGGCGCTTGACAGCGTTGAACGTGACTTAGCAGAAATTTTTTCTAGCCGTATTTCACAAGGTACCGCCGATCAGCTAGCGCCTGTTTCTGAAAAGCTAGCAATTCAGGAAGTAGCTTCATTGCCGCCAGGCATCGCGCCACTTGCTAATATAATGGCGTTAAGCCTTGCGCACGCAATCGATGATGCTCGTTCCAGTGCCAGCACCAAACCAATCACCGCGTGGAAAAACGCATGGCTTGAAAAAAACGAGGCAGGCGACTTTGTATTTAAGGATCGAAAACGCAATACAAAGCTGCGAGCAGTCAGCTATGTCTACTACCAATACCTCGTGCAAATGCAGGAAGCACGGCTGTATGACTTTGACGATATGGTGCTGCGCGTAGTACATGCTATGGAAGTATTTCCCGACCTTCGTTTCAACTTGCAAGAAAAATATCTGTATATATTGGTAGACGAGTTTCAAGATACCAACCTTGCGCAGAGTCGTATTTTGCACAATCTTACCAGCACGCCCACTGGCGACTCACCAAACATTATGGTTGTAGGTGATGACGACCAAGCAATATATAGTTTCCAGGGCGCCGAAATCGGCAATATTTTGAATTTCCGTGACAAACACGAGCAAGTCGAACTAATTACGCTTACCGATAATTACCGTTCGGCTCAGCCCATTTTGCAAGCGGCACGCGATGTCATAACACTTGGCTCACAACGCCTAGAGCAATACATCGATGAAATAAACAAAGAATTGACTGCACACCGAAGCAGCACTGGTGCGAGCGTGTACCTACGAGAGTGCGCTCACGCAAGCGATGAACATCAAGCGCTCATAGCGGATATTCAGGCTAAAATTTCAGCAGGCACCGAACCAGGCAGTATCGCGGTACTTGCGCGAAGGCACCACGAGCTAGCACAATTATTACCGTATTTCCAGGCAGCTGACATTCCTGTAAATTACGAGCACCGCGACAATGTGCTCGAACTCGAACCGATTGAGCAACTTATCACGCTTGCAGAAGTAATATGTGCCTTAGCATCGAGCAACTTTGATAACGCCAATGCCTTCTTGCCACGCCTACTTGCACATCCAGCCTGGAAGATTGACGCAAAATCGCTATGGAAACTTAGCCTTACCGCTCAGAAAAACCGCACCAGTTGGCTCGAAGAAATGTCCGCAGACAAAACCTACGAACCACTTCATGGTTGGCTAGTTGGAGCAGCTCAACTTTGTAGCTACCAGCCTATCGAATATATGCTCGATCATCTCATGGGTACTCCGTCGGATACGAATGATAGCCCAGAGTATGCATCTCCACTATTCGAGTATTTCTTTGGTGATGCAAATCGAAGCACACACGCATCTGACTATATTACTCACCTGGAAGCCTTGCGAACGCTGCGTACAAAACTTCGCGAGCACCAGCCAGACAAATCTCTCTCATTGCCAGACCTACTTGAATTCGTAGCGCTTCATACCAGCATGGGAGCCAGTATTACCAGTATTAGACCGCGCAGCGAACTCAGCAGCGGCGCCGTGCAACTTATGACAGCGCACAAGTCAAAAGGGCTCGAGTTTGATCACGTGTATATAGCCGGCGCAACCGACAACATGTGGGGCGAGCAAGTGCGTAGCCGCTCTCGCCAGATTTCTTACCCAATGAACCTACCATTGGCGCCAAGCGGTGACACTATCGACGAGCGCCTGCGTCTATTCTTCGTGGCTATGACCCGCGCCCGTGCTAGCCTAACCATTAGCTATTCACGCGCCAATGCCAATGGCAAAGAGACCCTACCAGCCAGTTTCTTAGTAGGTGAACAGTGGCAACCGCATATTGAACCGGAAGTAGCAACTGCCGAGCATATTCACCAGCTCGAAACGGAATGGTATCACCCGCTTCTTGCGTTGCCACAATCAGACATGAAAACGCTACTCGCGCCACTACTTGAAGAATACAAGTTGTCGGCTACCCACTTAAATACGTTCATCGACGTATCGCGTGGTGGACCTGAAAATTTTTTACAAACCAATCTACTCCATTTTCCTGCTAGCATGACACCAAGCGCTGCCTTCGGTTCTGCCATTCACCGAACGTTGCAGCGTGCTCATGCCCATATTCGCGCCACCAAGAAAAAGAAGCCGCTCGAAGACGTGCTGCACGATTTCGAAATCGCACTACAAGAATATCGACTACCTAGTAACGAACTTTCTAAATACTTGCAGCGTGGAAGCGACGTATTGTCGGCATTTTTGCTACAAAAATACGAAAGTTTCAGCCCAGATGATATTACCGAGCTTAATTTCTCTCATCAGCAAAGCCGACTGGGTGACGCACACCTTACTGGAGCACTCGACTTAGTACGTATCGACACGTCGACCAAGTCTATGACTATCGTTGATTACAAAACAGGTAAAGCCGCCACTAGCTGGCAGGGGAAAACCGACGCTGAAAAGATTAAGTTGCACAAATACAAACAGCAATTGATGTTTTATAAATTGCTGGTAGAAAATTCTCGTGATTATCATAGCTACACTGTTGAACAGGCAAGCCTGCAATTCGTTGAGCCAACTCCATCCGGAGCCATTAGCCAGCTCGATCTCGTGTTCGATGCCGACGAATTAACTACGTTTGCCAACTTGGTACGTGCCGTTCACGCACACATTGTCGCGCTCAGCCTTCCCGATGTGAGCGAGTTTTCTCAAGACTATAGGGGAATACTAGCATTCGAGCAGGCTTTACTGGAAAAATAAAAACGCCCACTATGGCGCTTAGAAGCTGTTTAGCCCGAAGGGCCGGCGGGACGCAGCCATAGCCGCATCCTCGCCGACCCTCGGGTGTGTGAGCGGCAGAGGCCTTGAGGGCGGGCGCTACCGCACCACGCGCTCGGCCGTGTGGCCGCCGGTGCCCATGGCGTTGGCCGTGGACGTGGTCGCGGCGACGAGGCCGATGCCGAGAGCGGCGGCGATGAGGCCGATGACGATGCGGCGACGGGTCTTCTGCATGAGATCCTCCTGGATCACTCGGGGGTGAGCTGCTCGGAGTTCCGAACGACTCAATTCACACCTGTAACTGCTACAGACACGAATTAGGGTGTATTATAGCACTAGGGTTATTGATTGTCAATGTATATATTGACACAAATATTCATTTAGGTTAAAATAATAGCACTTCTGGTGGTAGAGGTGGGCAGATAAAATCGCATAGACCTTACTGTGCACTTTTATCTGCCTACATCCCGCTCGAAGTGAAACTTTACAAGACGGGAATGATGCAAATATAGTTCCAAGCACGGCTTCGTGCGTTCGTTTGCTCGCTTTTTCACCTCCTTCCAGAGCAACGGCGCACCAGAGGGAGGCGGCTCTTTCGTCCACGCGAAGGCGGAATCCGCTTCGAGGTGGCGCCGGACGCCACCTCCTCCACAGACACGCCGGGTCGCTGAAGACCGAGGGGTTGGCGACGACCCATGGCGTGTCCCACCGCAAGGTGAGTATGCGAACGCGGGCGTGTCGCCCGCTAGCTCATCTTGCGGCTGGCTTCCGAATCTTAGACAGATTCGGTACCATACTGGTCTCGTTGCCCGGATGGTGACGAGAGGCGAGGTGCGCACTCCCCCGAGCGCCCTTGCCCTGGGTGGGTGCGGCGTAACCGCACTCCCATCACGGTGAAGCCGTACCCATCCAGCCAGCCAGTGTCATCTGCTATGCCGCTCGCATGGAGATTCCATGCAGCGTATACCTTGGAGAGGAGGTGAACGCAATGGCCTCGAGCCAGAAGTGCCAGAAGTGCTTCAAGCTGCTCCAGAGCTGTGATGGTTGCAACGGCGGCACGATGCTCGGTCGGCACACCTGCAACAAGTGCCGCAACACGGGTGCCGTCTGCCTTGAGCACGGCGGTCACTGGAAGAAGTGACTACTCCGACTGGCAGCCACTGAGACACTCATCGCCGCTAGGCGAAGAGTAAAAGGACAAGCATCATTCCCGTCCGTCTCACATTCGACATAAACAACACTTTGTGTCAAATGTAAGACGAAAATAGATTATATCAACTGTGATATAATAGTAACTAATTTATTATATACCTCAACGAAAGGATTATTTATGGCAGGCGGAAAAGCATGGGGCTGGCCTAAGGGAGAAAAAGGGGAGAGGCGTACTCCCGCAGATTACGAACGAGAAGCTGCGCAGCGTGTTGCAGTTGATAGAGATCTTGGTGCAGCTGGTGCCGCAGCGGCGCTTGAAACACCTAGAATATTCGAAGAGCTTCGTGCAATAAAACTTGGCAGTAGTGCACCAACCGTCGAACGCGCAACCGAAGCCACGGGTTTCTCACAAAAGCACGATAACAACCCCAACACAACTGCCGTGCTAGACGAACTCGTAGAGAACGGCGACCTGCATAACAACTAGCTTTATGTCTTTTTGGCGCGACCTACCAAAGCCATTTTTCGTTCTCGCTCCAATGGAAGCGGTAACAGATGTGGTATTTCGTCATGTCGTCGCAAAAGCGGGTGTGCCAGATTTATTTTTTACTGAATTTACCAATGCCACAGGGTGGGCTCACGCCGGTGACAAGGCGATTGGTATGCGCCTGGTTAAAACCGACGATGAAGAACCAATTGTTGCTCAAATTTGGGGCGCTGTGCCAGAAGACATAGCCAAACTCGCAACACACTGTAAAACTTTAGGGTTTCACGGCATCGATATAAACATGGGGTGTCCCGATGCAAGCGCCATAAAAGCCGGTGGTGGAGCCGCTATGATTCGCACGCCTGAACTAGCCGCCGAGGTAATAGCTGCCGCCAAGACTGCCGGCCTTCCTGTGTCAGTAAAAACTCGCCTAGGCTACACCTCCACCGATGAATGGCGTAGCTGGCTCACACATCTATTGCAGCAAGATATCGTAAACCTGACTATTCATTTGCGCACAAAGAATGAGATGAGCAAAGTGCCAGCCCATTTTGAACTGATACCCGAAATTGTTGCCTTGCGCGACGAAATCGCCCCAGAAACACTGCTAACCATTAATGGCGACATTGAAGATAGGGCAGAAGGCCTAGAGCTAGCCGCAAAATACCCCGGCATCGATGGTATCATGATTGGCCGCGGCGTTTTCCATAATCCATTTTGCTTTTCCAATGAGCCCACACCGCTCCCGTCGTCACAAATTCCTCTAGAATTTCCACGTAGGTCGCTGGCCACGGGTCCTGCCGACGAATCCGCCCCTACTTCTCCCGAGCAAGCTCGAGCCGAAGTGGGCTCAGCCCCGTTCGTCGTCACCCGTGCTGGCGAAGCCACAGGAGAGCCGCTCGCTAACGAATTTTCCAGAACATCTGCAGCCCCGTCGGATACTGATGCGTACTCAATAGACGTCGGGCGCGAAGCCGTTTTGGAAAATTCTGTTGGCGAAAAGGTGAGAGGGGAGGTGAAAGCTGGACGGTTTGTCACTCATATACAACTTCTTCATTACCACCTAGACCTACATGACAAATGGGACACGCCTGAGCATCCACGCAAATTTGACCCGTTGAAGCGATTTTTCAAAGTATACGTGCATAGCTTTGACGGCGCGGCCGAACTGCGTGATACGCTAATGCATACCAAAAACACCGCCGAAGTTCGCGCGGTGCTTATGGATTGGTCACAAAGAACTTAGCGGCGGTGCTTGCGTCGCAGGCCAGCCACATTCAAGCGAACTTGGTGACGGTCAATAAGCGCGGTCGCTTTTTCTAGCTCAACTTGATTCTTGGCATTGTCGCGTAATTTCAAGGCACGTTCCAAAGCAGCTTTGCTTTCCGCTTCGAGAATATCTTCGCCGCGGTCGGCTTCGTCTACCAAGACTCGCACGCCAAGCGGGGTAATTTCTATCACACCACCGCCGATGGCAAAGTATTCTAGCTTTTCATCGCTGTCATCTTTTTTGTGACGAACAGCAATGGCTCCGGGAACTGCTACAGAAACCAACGGTTCGTGGCCGGGAAATACGGCGATTGGACCATCGGCAGTAGAGAGCTGCACTTCGTACACCTCTTGATCGAGCTGCACACCAAGCAATGTTACCAGCTCAAACTTCATTATTTACCTTTCTTTTCTGAAAGCGGACCACCAGCCATGTAGAACCATTGTTCTGGTTGCTCGTCGTACTTACCCGCCAATATGTCGGCTACGTCATTTACCGTGTCTTCTAGCTTAATGTAAGCACCTTCGTTGCCGGTAAACTGTGTTGCCACAAAGAATGGTTGCGCGAGGAAGCGCTGCAAGCGTCGGGCTCGGGCAACAGTTTTCTTCTGTTCATCGTTTAGCTCGTCCATACCTAGGATGGCGATAATGTCTTGCAAGTCTTTGTATTCCTGCAAAATTCGCTGAGCTTCACGAGCTACGGTGTAGTGCTTTTCACCAACCACTTCGGGGTCAAGAATGGTTGAGTTTGAGTCAAGCGGGTCAACTGCTGGGTAGATACCGATTTCAGTCAGCGCACGGTTCAACACGATGGTTGAGTCGAGGTGAGCGAAGGTAGTAGCTGGCGCAGGGTCAGTAAGGTCGTCGGCTGGTACATACACAGCTTGTACAGAAGTAATCGAACCCTTTTTCGTACTAGTAATACGCTCTTGCAGTGCACCCATTTCTTGCTGCAAGTTTGGCTGATAGCCCACTGCTGAAGGCAAACGGCCAAGCAGGGCAGATACTTCGGCACCGGCCTGCGTAAATCGGAAGATATTGTCGATAAAGAGCAATACGTCTTTTCCATCGTCACGGAAAGATTCAGCCATGGCTAGACCAGCCAAAGCCACACGAAGACGTGCTCCTGGTGGTTCGTTCATCTGGCCAAATACAAGGCTGGTTTTGTCGAGCACACCAGCTTCTTTCATTTCGTAGTAAAGGTCGTTACCTTCACGGGTACGCTCACCGACACCAGCGAACACGGAGTTACCAGAGTGGAATTTTGCGATGTTGTTGATAAGTTCCTGAATCAGCACGGTTTTACCCACACCTGCGCCGCCGAAGAGTCCTACCTTACCACCTTTGGCGATAGGAGCAATCAGGTCGATAACCTTGATACCCGTTTCCAGAATTTCAGTTTTGTTGGTCTGTTCTGAAAGAGCAGGTGGTTCGCGGTGAATCGGCGCAGTTTTACTTTTTGGCGTTTTTTCGCCGTCGATGGCCTCACCAACCACGTTGAACATACGGCCTTGCGTATCAGCGCCCACTGGCACGCTAATCGGTGCGCCGGTGCTCTCAACGGCTTGACCACGCTTTAAGCCGTCGGTACTTTGCAAGCTAATCGCGCGCACCGTGTGCTCGTCGAGGTGCTGTGCAACCTCTAGGGTAATAGTTTGCTTATTGTGCGCTACGTGCAGTGCGTCGTAAATAGCCGGTAGGTTGCCATCAAACTCTACGTCGACCACCACGCCCACGACTTGGGTAATGGTTCCTTGTTTATTCATCAGTTCCTCCTATCGAATCAATTGTTAGCTGTCTTGTAATCTCTGGTTTTTCGTCATCATCGCTATAAGTGCCAATCTCCCATGCTAGTTTATACACTTGGCCACGTACTTCAGGCGCCGGTATAACAGAGTGTACCTCAGTTACTCGTCGTATCAGTTCGGCTCCGGGGTCCGGCAAAGCTGTTTCATCTTCTGGATCCCACCACAAAGTTTCAATCTGAACACCTATAAGCATTTCACGCCAACTCTCTAAGTCAGCAATCGGTAATAACAAGGGCGTATCTTGTTTCTCAAAACTCAGTAGCTCTGTCACTTCATTGCCTCCGATCCACCACTAATTTCTGCTAGTTCTTGGGTAATCGCAGCCTGGCGGGCTTTGTTCATGGCCAGGGTAAGGTCGTCTATCAAATCGGTAGCATTGTCGGTAGCGTTTTTCATGGCGAGCATGCGCATACTGTGTTCAGACGCACGAGCATCAAGGAATGCTTGGAAGAGCTGCGCACCGAGTAGGCGATACACCACATTCTCGAGCACGGTCTCAATACTCGGCTCAAATTCGGCTTCGTCAATCGACTCATCGGTTGGCTCACCAGCTTGGCCAGCAGGTAATAATCGTTCTGTTTTCGGGGTTTGAGTAATACTACTAACGAACTCGGTATACACCATGTCTACGGCATCTACTTCGCCGTCTTCAAACATCTTATAGGCAGTATCCATCACCGCACGTAGTTCGTGACCTTCAAGGTGGTCTGGCAGATCTTCGTATGCACCAATCAGCTTGGCGTCTTTCAAGCGTGTAACAAACTGCGTCACCCTACGACCAATCGCGATAGTATCCGTTTTAATATGCGCCGAGTCATCGGCAATTAATTCTTTTAGGTAGTGCTTAGCCAAATTACCGTTATATGCACCAGCAAGACCTTTGTCGCTAGCAATCACTATAAGTAATCGCCGCTTCACCGGCCGAGCCTCAAACAGTGGGTGATTGTTGGTAGCACCTTGTTTCGAGAGATGAGCCAAGATATCACGAGCCGTTGCTGTGTATGCAGCGGTCGCTTTAGTAGCATCTTGCGCTCGACGCATCTTTGAAGCCGCCACCATTTGCATGGCTTTGGTAATCTGCTTGGTGTTTTTCACCGAGCGAATACGACTTTTGAGTTGGCGTTGGCTAGGCATTTATACCTCCATTAGCAACCGCATATGCTTTTCTTAAGTCATCCGCCTCGGCCTCATTCAAGTCACCTTCGAATATAAGAAAACTAATATCCTCAGGTGCTAAGGTCCTTAACCATTGATAGAGGGTAAGCTCATCTACCGCTTCGCGTATTTCTTCTGTAGGTGCGTACCTGCACCATTCAGGCATAGCGCTACTGACCATCTTCGCCCTCATCCGAATTAAAACCATCTACTACTCTCTGCAATGCTTCGATTTGATCAAGGTCAAGATCTCCCAAAGAACCGACAAGCGTCGTCAAGGCAGCCTCACGTGCTTCACTATACAGTTGCGCACTTTCACCGTCGAAGTCAAAGCCGTCCAAATCAAAGTCGGGTATCATAGGCTGTTCGAAAAGATCTTCGCCTGACTTTTGTGCCATACTCTAGGCCTCGAATCCTTTGGCGGCCGTTTTCGCGGTCTTTTCGATTAATGCAGCAACCTTTGAATCTTTTTCAATTTTCTCAGAACCTTTGTTCAGGTCTTGCATGTCTTTCTTGTGATCTGTCCATAGCTTAGTCAGCAGAGCAGTCTGGGCGTCTTTAATTTTGGCCACAGGAACTTTATCGAACGAACCAGAGTCAACCGCCACGATAGAAGCAACCTGCTCCCAAATACTCATTGGCTGGTACTGTGGTTGTTTCAAAAGTTCTGTCAGTCGTTGACCACGGTCAATCTGCGCTTTAGTAGCTTCATCAAGGTCACTACCAAACTGGGCAAAGCTTGCAAGCTCGCGGAACTGGCTAAGGCCAAGCTTTAGGTGGCCCGAAACCGATTTAACAGCTTTGGTTTGAGCGTCACCACCCACACGAGATACGGACAAACCAGCCGAGATAGCCGGGCGGATACCCTGGTAGAACAGGTCAGTTTCCATGAAAATCTGACCGTCGGTAATAGAAATCACGTTGGTAGGAATATACGCAGAGATGTCACCAGCCTGAGTTTCAATAATTGGCAGAGCAGTCAATGAACCAGCACCTAAATCATCGGCTAGCTTTGCTGAACGCTCAAGTAAGCGAGAGTGAAGGTAAAACACGTCACCTGGGAAAGCCTCTCGTCCTGGTGGACGACGAAGCAGCAAGCTCATCTGACGATATGCAACGGCGTGCTTAGTTAGGTCGTCATAGATCATCAGAGCATGCTCGCCCTTATCGCGGAAGTATTCGCCCATGGCGGTACCAGCGTATGGTGCCAAGTAGAGCATTGAAGCTGGGTCAGCAGGACCAGTTGCCACCACGATAGTTTGCTCCATCACACCTTCTTGCTTCAGGCGCTCAACCAAACGAGCTACCTTTGAAAGCTTCTGACCAATCGCAACATAAATATTCACCACGCCAGTTTTTTGGCGTGCTTGGTTAATCATCGTGTCGATTGCAATGGCAGTTTTACCGGTTTGGCGATCGCCGATAATCAGCTCTCGCTGACCGCGACCGATAGGGAACATGCTGTCGATAGCCATAATTCCGGTCATCAGTGGCTCGTGCACGTGCTTGCGGCCTAATACACCGATTGCTTCGCGCTCCACTTTACCAGTTTGTTTGGTTTTAATAGCCGGACCTCCATCAATGGCTACACCCAATGGGTTAACCACGCGGCCAAGAAGCTCTTCGCCTACTGGAACTTCAAGTACTACACCCTTAAGACGTACCGTGTTTCCAGCGGCTACTTGGCTATCGTCGCCCAAAATCACCGCACCAATTTCATCTTCCATGAGGTTAAGCGCAAAGGCTTCCACCACACCAGCTTTGGTGTCGATTTCAAGCACCTCGCTATACCCAGCCTGGCTGAGGCCATGCACCCACGCCACACCGTCACCCACACGAATCACCACGCCAGCCGATTCGAGTCCTTCTGTCTTTGAAAGGCCAGCAATGGCTGCTTGGAGTTCGCTAGAGAGTTCTTTTACTGCTAATTCTGCCATAGTTTTCTCCTATACTCCTAGTTTCTCTAATTTCGTTTTCGCCGTAACATCTAGCTGTGCACCAGCCAGGCTTACTTTCATGCCCGCCAGTACTGATGGGTCAATAATTTCGCGTAGTAACACGCTCTTTACATCTGAATATTCACGTCGGATCAGTTGCTCGACCGCGTCTTTTGCATCTGTGGTAAGCGTGCGAGCCGAGGTGACGGTTGCCAAAGCAACGCCCCGCGACAAGAGTGAATCTTCAACCGCACGAATTACCAGTTCGGCTTCGCCAGTGCGACGAGCATCAAGCAAGTACGCCGCAAGCTCGTTCAATACACTAGCGGTAGAGTCGCCCTTTACTAGGCGCTCGGCAGCATGCTCAGCTAACTTACGACGAGAAATCATAGCTACTTCTTTGCTCCTTCAACGGCTTTTTTAATCACCTGAGCATCTAGTTTGCTATCTGCCACACCTGAAACGGCCAAGCCGGCAGCTTGCTTTACAAGATTGAGCGTGTCTTTTTCAAGTGCTTTTCGAGCGGCCAATACGTCTTTAGCAATTTCCTCCTGAGCTTCAGCAACAATACGGTCCGCACGGGTTTTTGCGCTCGATTCAGCTTTTTCAACCATTTGACCAGCTTCAGCCTTGGCAGTCGAAACAATATCCGATGCTTCGGTGCGAGCTTTCTTCAGAAGCTTCTCGATGTTCGCCTCAGCTTCAGCTGCCTTTTTCTCGGCTTCCTCAGCGGCTTTCGCGCCTTCTTCAATATTTTCCTGGCGTTGGTCTACAGCTTTCATCAAGATGGGGTAAACAAACTTACCCATAATCAGTACGAGTACCACGAAACCAATTACCTGGAAAAGAAGCATCTGCCAGTCGATACCGAGCGCGCCGAACACACCGCCGCTGGCGGGCTCAGCCTCGGCCGCATGAGCGGCTTCTGCAAATTGTGTCACGAATGAATGTAACATCTACACTCCTAGATAAACTTCGCGATAATAGCCACGATGATACCGATAATCGCCAATGAGTCAGCGAACACGATAGCGGTAATCATCAATGTACGGATGTCGGCCAATTTTTCTGGGTTACGACCAAGCGCGTTCAGCGCACCGTTACCAATAATACCGATACCTACAGCAGCACCAAGTGCAGGTAGGGCGTATGCTAGACCAAATGCTAGTTGTTCCATTTATTATTACTCCTTTGTTATTACTTACAATTATATCATTCACTCTGTTAAGTAGGTGGCGAACTGCCAAGTATGTTCATTTCTGAAGCGTGTGACCTCTATTCGCGTAGCGAGAGAGGTCAGCCCAACGCCACGGGCGAGCAAAGCTCCCCGTAAAGTGTGCTAAAGAAATGAATATGCTTGGAAGTTCGCATGCGTGTGTTCCTCATTTACGCGGCCTCCTGCTTAGCATGGGTAGAATGATCATCGTGAGGGCCGTGAGAAATGGCCAGGGAAGTAAATATCACAGTTAAGATAAAGAATACGTAGGCCTGAATAAAGCCAATAAACAGCTCAAACGCCATAAATACCGGCAATGCTAAGGCTGCGAAATAGCCAGTCAGCACGCTCATGATAAGCAGCAGCACCTCGCCAGCGAAACAGTTTCCAAACAAACGTAAGCTTAGGGCCGTGTAGCGGCTTAGCTCACCAATCAATTCCAAAATGCCCTCAAACGACCCAAGCGGATCTTTGATCGGGTTTCGGAAATAGCGACTAAGATTACCCATGCCGCCAAGCTGTCGGATCGCATACATTTGCGTTGCCACCAGTGAAATGAACGCTAAAGCAAAGGTAAAGTTCATATCAGCGGCAATCGAGCGCAAAATTGGGTCGCCGTTCCACTTAATACTATCGAGCCCCGGCAAAATACTCATCCAGTAGCTGATTAGCACATAAAAGAAAATCGTCATCGCTAGTGGCATAATTCGTCTGGCAATTGTTTTATCGGGAATCACGCTGTTGATTTGCCCGAGCATGCCTTCAAACGCCCATTGCACCAAACCAACAAAACGGTTGTATTGGCCATTTTTCACTTTGTAGGCGACATAAAAGAATACGGCGAAAAATATCAGCAAGCTTACCGTACCGGTAAGCATGGCGTTAGTTACCGCAAAATCACCAATGTGAAAAATTGGTGCGGTTTTGATGTCGATGTGAAGATCGAGTGCGGCAAATTGTTGCATCATTTCTGTTGATTGACCTTTGTTAACTGTTGTTTCACTAGTAGTGCCGCTCCTGCGGAACCTATGAGTACTCCTGCGAGTGCTAGCCATGGACCGGTATTGTAAGAGCTATCCGCCCATAAACCGAGACCTGTAAACACAACAACGGGGCCAAACATGCGCCATGTTGTGTCGGCTATATCACCGAGCATTAAAAGGACCGCCCGGCGAACCGGCGGCGTCGGCGTGCCTCCACTATTGTCGCCTGACGTACTCATGTACAATGCAAAGTATAACAGAAAGAGAGATGAATTTCTACCGTGCCACGCAAAATATCACCCAAAAAGCATACACCGTATACGCCAGCCGCGAGCTGCGCGCACAAGCGACGTTTCACCTCAGAGGCTCTGGCCTTACGAGCGCTTGAGGACGCCGAACTTACTCGGCCTCAGGTTGAGCTTTCAATCTATCAGTGCCCCCAGTGTTTGGGGTGGCATTTTACCAGCAAACCATCTAGGCAAGGCGGCTAGCTTGCTGTACAATGTATAGTAAGAAACGAAGAGAGGGAACGACATGAGCGACACCAACACCAATGCAGTAACAATCTACACAACCACATTTTGCGCATTTTGCGCGACTGAAAAGCAATGGCTTGATAAACTTGGCGTGAAATATGTCGCTAAAAATATCGAAGAAGACGACGCAGCTAAAGATGAGCTGCTCGAAAAACTTGGCGGCAATTTTCAAGGCGTGCCAGTAACCGATATTGCCGGTGAAATGATTCTAGGCTTCAACCGCCCAGCATTACAATCAGCTCTCGAAAAGAACCGACTCGTTACCGCTTAAGCTTTACATTCATTTTCGGTTGCGATACAGTTTTTTTATCGGAGTATATTCGGTGAGACCCCAATGGTGTAAACCTACCACACACCTGTAACTCGAGTAGCAGGTGTCCTCCGGGAGATTAAGTTCCTTCCAGGGGAGAGTCCCGCGTCCCGGGAGGCGCGACCAGCCGGGGAAAGGCAATAAGCTCGAAAAGATGGTTCCCGCCGAAAGGCACGCCTCTCGGGGCAATGAACCTCCATCACCTCCGATAAGCGTCCACGTGACGTGCCACGGCTAGCCGCCAGCATCCTCATGCGGTGAACGTCCGACACAAGGACGATTGCCCGCGAAGCACACGCCGCATAGCCGTTCTCACCACCCGAAGTCCGACCTAATGCATACGTCTGTAAGTCGGGAGTGCTCATACCACTTCTGCTTGCACGTCGCAACGAGACCACCCTGTTCAGGTGCAATCGTCGGTTGGACTTCGGTTCAACCATGTAACACAAAATCACCCAAGCAATACTTGGGTGATTTTCTCTATCAAATTGGAGATGTTGGGGGTGCGCACGGTTGTGCGCACCCCCAGTCATCTCTCAGCGAGGTGGCCGGGCTGGGCGGGGTGTAGCCGGGTCGTCAGAGGGCGTTGAGCGCCTCCGCGGCGGCCGCCGGGTCGAACTTCTCGCCCGTCGATGCCCACCGGAACCACTCCTCGATCTCGGCAAGGTCGCCGGACCTCAGGTCGTCCCAGTCCGGGTCGTCGTCGAGCACGATGGACAGGTTGGGCACCGTCTCGTGCTGGATGGCCTGGAAGGTCATCCGGTGGGTCACGGCGTCGACGGTGAGCTTGGCGACGTCGTTGCCGAGCACGCAGGTGCTCGTCCACCGCTCCGACACGAAGTCGTGCTGCTCGACGCCGAGGGCGTTGGCGACACCCTCGGGGAACCTGTCGAGCCACGAGTCGGTGCGGCGCTGGCGGTAGTCACGGCGCGCCATGCCGTCTCGGACACTGGACAGGTCCCACCGAAGGTTGTTGACCTGCTCCTGGAGCTGGGCCTTGCTGGTCATGTGTCGTACTCCTTCTGTCTTGGACGAGGGGTTGGGTACTGCTTCGCTGAGAGATGTTACGTTTTCAGCGACCCGTGTATCTCGGGTGACACGGAAGTCTCACTTGAAGTAAACGCTTCAAATAAGGCTTCCGCATCACACGTTGCACTGATCACGAATACGAAGAAGGTGTCAAAACACCTCCTTATGTTCTTATTATAGCACATTGTTTAATAAAATGCAATACTTATACTTGCACTGAGCTAGTGATTATGGCAAAGTAATGTCATAGTCCCGTTCGGGAGAGCCCGACCCTTTGGAGGTTCGAGATGACAGATGAGGAACTGCGTGACCACGCTGAGTCGTGGAGACGCACAGCACTGTCGCTGCCATGGTGGCGACGGCCGTATCTGCGCTGGCGCGCAAGAGGCATCCTGAAGCGTCTCTAGCGCTTCATCTACTGGCTCGCCGCTAGAGGAAGGTCGCCCAGAGGTTTTTTACCTCTGACGCCACACTCTGGCGGCCTTTTCCTTTATACGGGCTGCCTGCCAGCGCATTTGTCGTATTCTTCGTGGCCCAGCCGGGTTCCGCTTTTCAACAACACGCTCGTATAGCTTTATTAAGTCTTTGATTTGCCGCTGCTCACTATAGATACGAGCAATCCGTTTGCTTTCTTTCGAGAATTCAGTGCGTTTAGCAGTGTCGGCGAGAAGTAGCTCTACCTTCTTTGCCACATCGCTAGCGCTATTGTTGGCGTATAGTCCATTCACGCCGTCGTGCACTACTTCAGACAATTTTTTATCAATAATCACTATCGGTAAGCCAGCGTGGGCTGCTTCGTGCAGCACCCAACCTTGGGTGTCTTTTAGTGACGGAAATACGAACACGTCCATCGCAGCATACGCCACACCAAGCTCGTCGCGGGGCAGTGCACCAGTAAATACAATTCTGTCGCTCGCGTTTGAAGCACGAGCCTTTTCTTCCAGTGTTTCACGATATTCAAAATCGCCTACAAACACTAGTTTGGCATTCGGCCGATTTTTAGCCACTTTTTCAATGACCGGCAGCAAGATATCGAGATTTTTCTCGGCGGCAATACGACCAACAAAGCCAAACACCTCGTCGCTATCTGTAATACCGTGCTGTGCCTTAAAGGCTTTTAACTCAGCCGCGGTTGGTTTAGGCAGCGCATCGACGCCATTAGGCAACAGCTCTACCTTGTAGCTGTATTTTTCTTCGTCTTGCCACGATTCCAGCTGTTCCACGCTCTTTCGACTCAGGCCAATCACGGCGTCGGCCTTGCTGTACAAAATTGTGATGGCTTTTTCGATGATATCTTTATTCCACTGTGTTACGCCGCGCCTTGGTCGATACAGTTTCAGAATTTCGCGTACGTCTTGCCCTTGTAGTTTTACGGTAAAAGGGAAGACTATGCCAATAAGCGCCAAGATGCCCGGCAGTACCACAGGGTAGTGTTCGACGAATTCGTACAAATCGGTCGAATGCTGCATGATAAATGGCGTCTCGTTTTTTACCGCCGCCTGCACACCAACCAAGCCTACTTGCGATGGCGTAAATACGTGCACCACATCAAGCTTCAGCTCACGAATTTGCTGCACCACACGTGGCGCGAAAAAGATTGACGTGTCGTAATCATCAAAAAACGCACCCTTAATGCTTGGGAAGCGCACGATATTGTCGTCGGCAAATTCAAGGTCGTGACTAGGCCGAATGGTTTTTGCGGGGCAAAAAATATACACCTCATGACCTTGCTCTTCCAGGTGCTTTTTCAGTGTTTCAACCACGAATACGATGCCATTGATTGATGGCCTGTAGGTATCAGTAAATAGTCCGATGCGCATGATTTCACTGCTTATTATAGCATTAGCACAGCCGAGATATAACGTAGGGTATAATGAAGGCAGCATGGCACACCCACTCAACATTGGCATAATCATGGACGATTTTTATCCAACGTCTGGGGGCGTGGCTCGATCTATCGAATTACAAACACTAGAGCTAGTAAAAGCCGGGCACAACGTCACGCTGTTTGCCCCAAAGCCGTTTTTTGTCCCACCGGAGCACTGCACCTTTGAGGCGCTGGATTCGTGGCATATCCCTGGTACGCCGAGTTTTTTGTGCTCGGTAAAGTTTTCAAGCAAACGAGCCCGCGACATTATATCGCGCTACAAATTCGACGTTATTCACTCGCAAAATGAACGCGGCTCAATGTTTCTAGCCGCTCATATTGCCAAGCTTGCCAATATTCCTCACGTGCACACGTTTCATTCAAATTACGCCGGTACACACTCTACTTCGCCCATATTAGCAGCGCTTAATTCATACACCTACATGCAATTCGCGCCGTTTATGTTGCACCGCATTCGTAGCGACCGTGACAAACTTCGCATTCGATTTCCACGCAAGCTCGCTAGCAAAGAACGTTCACACTTAGGCAGAAAAGACTGGAAAGCCGTAGCAAAAATGGCGCAGTATACCGACGCATTTACCTCGCCAGCGCAGTACGTCATAGACGCCATCAACGACGCGACACATGGGCAACTAGCCGAACGAGCATTTACAGTAGCAAACGGTATCAACGACGTCTTTCCTAAAGCCGCACGGATTCGCGACGCTAACGATACGGTTCGATTTTTAAGCTGTGGCCGGCTCGACCCAGAAAAACGGGTAGATGTCATTATTAAGGCTTTCGCCAAGCTAAACAAGCGCGACGCAGAGCTATATATTTTGGGTGCTGGCACGCAAGAAGATGAGCTAAAAAAACTCGCGCATGAAACGGTATTGCGAGGACGCGTTGTGTTCCTAGGTCACTACGAAGATCACGAGCGTGTGGCTAACGAATTTGCCAATGCCGACTGTTTTGTGTTTGCTTCCTACCATTTCGACACGCAGGGCATGGTGCTAGCTGAAGCAGCTGCTACCGGTTGCCCCATTTTATACTGCGACGAGCGCCTAACGGTTGGCGTAACTCCTGAAAATGCTTTACTAACACACCCAAGTGTATCAGCCATCGCAGAAGCTATGGAGCAGCTCTACCAATCGCCAGAGCTCCGCGCGAAACTCGCCGCTCACAGCAAAGCGGTTGGCAGCAAACTCACTGCCACTGCTATGGAAGAAGCGTTTCTGAAGGTTTATAGTCACGCTGTTCAAAGTATGTCGAAATCGGTTTCGTAATCGCCTCGTACGACAGACCACTTTCGGTGTGCTCAAGAGTGTAGCACACCTCGCGTTTCGCTTTTAGTCTGTCTTTGCGAAGCAATCCCAAAACCGATTTCTCGCACGAACATGAGAAAGCCGCCCGTTCGCACCGCTGGCTGCGGTGGTACTTGGGCGGCTCCCTTGTCGTCGGTCAGGTGGTGGCGGCGAGCTAGCTCAGTATGGGTAAACCTTGCGAACCAGCTCCTCGAGCCAGTCCGCGCGGTACTCCTGCTTGAGCGGCGCGTGCACCGGCTTGCCGGGCACCTTCTCGGGCGGGTGAACCCCGTCGTACACCAGGTGGCCTACGTAGACCGCCATGAACACCACCGTCAGAAGGGCCAGGGCAGAGCGGTGGCTGCCGCTCACGACTGCCACCAGCACCGGGACGACGAAGGTCGCCACCAGCGTGATGCCCGCCCACCAGACGAAGAACTGGTGCCACACCCGCGTGGGTGCGATCCAGATCCAGATGGCCTCAGGGTCGGCCTTCTCCTCCGAGCTGAACTGCACGAAGAAGAGGAAGACACCGACTGCGAAGCCAGCGACGGCGCCGGCCACTGGCACCCACGCGGGGATGTTCAGCTGGTTGACCAGCACGGTCGTGATGGCAAAGCCGATCGCGAGCGCCAGGAACACGTCGCCCGGGAAGAAGGTCTTGAACTGTCCCCGCCAGAACGGCGGGTTGCTGCTTCGGTCTTCGAAGTAGCTGAGCATGAACCACACCCCGTAGATGACGACGCAGACGCTGAAGGCGACCTCCAGCGCGGTCGAAACAGATCCGGTTGCGCGCATGGCGCTACCTCCGTAGATGACAAGGGGCGACAGCTCGCCCCGGTGGTGGATTGAACTATCTAAATACTATTATAGCATAAACTGTATAAAAAAGCAATTAATTCTGCTGCTCCAGTGCGTTGGCAACTAATCTCGCGATTGGCAGCGACATTTCAGCTTTTGAAACTTCTGCACTAGTATCCACCACGTACATTGGCCGCTCAGCTGCTTGAACCGCTTCGGGAACGTCGGGTAGGGTAATACGGGTAGCTCCCTCTGGCGGCACTATCGGCTGCACTTTGCGCAATCGGTCGGAATCGTTGCGTGAGTTGATTTGCGCCACTAGCTGGTCTACCGAAGTTTTATCGTTTTGCTCTAGATCCTCGTATGCCGTAGCCGCGAAACCAAGCGTTCGGCGTGCGCCCACTACTGGGTCACACACGAAGTAAAAGCCAAGCACGAAGTCACAGAGCTCTCGTTCTTGCAGCATTTTGCCAGTTTCTTCCAAGGCTCGGCCATCAAGTAATACCACCTCAAAGCCTTCTGCGCGGGCATCAGCCAACCATTTACGTACCAAATTATCCTTAAAATCTTGCGAAAGCGGGCGAGCACCAATTTTAGCGCTGTTTTCTCCCACTTCATTGGTATAAAGCAACTCATCTCGTTCGGCCTTTTCCATGTGGTACACGTCTTTTACAAGCTGCACGCATGCATCCGCCTGGGCTTCGTCGGCCAAAAATGCGTCTATCGCACCTGGGTCGTTTACGTCGACGCCTGCGCGCGTAGCTCCCACAACTAAAACGCGGAACACTTGTCCCGCATCAATTAGCATTACCTCATAGCCACATTCGTCACGCAAATAATCTTTGGTGGTTTGTACAATTGTGCCTTTGCCACTGCGCGCCTCGCCATCGAAGGTCACGAGCTTAGGAAGAGGGTGATTCATCTCGACCTACTATACAATACCTCTCGGCAATGGCAAAACTGTTTGAATGTCACCAGGCAGCATAATCCAACTCGCTGGAGTCATTCGAGATTCCTGGAGCGCAGCCCAAGATTCTCGGATACTCCACGCGCTGCTTGGTGACATTCAAACAGTTTTCGTTCTCTCAATCTGTTACAATAATGAAGTTATGGCTAAAAAGCAGCAAAAATCTTCAGCTCCAGGTGGGCTCGTAAATAAGCGGGCTCGGTTTGACTATGAGCTGGGTGAGGAGATTGTAGCAGGCCTGGCCCTTACCGGCCCAGAAGTGCGTGCAGCTCGGGATGGCCACATACAGCTAAAGGGTGCGTTCGTGTCTTTAAAAGACAGCGAACTGTGGCTCAACAACGCCAGCTTTAGTGTGAAACTAAACGAAAAGGGCAGTGGCAGCCGAAGCGTCGACACCCGCCCACGCAAATTATTGGCAAGTCGCAAACAAATCGACGCCTTCACCAGCAAGAAACAGCAGGGCATGACAATCGTGCCCACCAAACTCATGACTTCTGGTAAATACATAAAAGTCGTGATTGCGCTAGGGAAGGGTAAAAAACGGTGGGATAAGCGAGAGACGATAAAGCGCCGCGAACAAGATCGCGACGCACGCCGCATGATTTCTACTTGACATTTCCACACAAATGTCCTATACTGAAAGTACGGTGATGGTAGCACATCACTAGGCCGAGAAGGACATCCAGTGTTCCCTCGGGCTACCGAAACAGCTATGCCCAAGCCTGTAAGCGTATAGACGCTTCGGAATAAGCATTCGCACACTAAGGCGAAATGTTTGTACCGATACGTGTATGCGCTTTTCTTGTAGCAAAAATGATGCTAAAGAACCAGCACAATTCGGCCAAACGCTAACAGTTCGGCGCAATTACCTCTGTATGTAGCAGATGGGTTATTCGCCATACTCAAAATCTTGTGTTGGTAGAGCCACGCTTTTCGCGCGCTCCCAGCAAGTACATTGACAAGCTAGGAAAACGTTCCGGTCACATACCGCTTCGCTGCTCGCAGTGAGGTGTTGTGTGACTGGAACAAGCCAGTTCACTTGAACAAGGAGATGATATGGGACGCCTTGGGCTGATCATGCTCGCCTTGGCTCTGCTCGGGACCGTTTGCTTCGCCATTGCGGCAGGCTTGCGACACCTGATGAAAAGGGCCAGGCAGCGAAGCCTTGCTCGCCACGCGCCGGAACTCTTGCGCTTCGAGAACCTCGACCCGAAGGTCGCGGGCATCATCGTGCAGCAGAAGACGCAACTGCAGCTGGGCATGAACATCGTGTCTCAGATGCTGAATGACCCTGTACTGCTCATCCCGAGCGAGTACACCAACCCCCTCGAGCAGTGGCTCGAAACCAACCGGAAGGAACTGTCATGAACATCCGCATCGCAACTGCCGCCGTCGCTGGCCTGGCCGTCTTGCTGTCGGGCTGCTCGTCCTACGAGACCGAGTCCGACCAGGTGGCCGTCGCCGTGGACGGCAACGCGCTCACTCCGGCCAACCGGACCATCCTCGGCTGCTACGGCGAGTCGGAGGGTGGATGGGATGGCCCCGGCGACAGCCACTACTACTACCCGGCAGGTCAGCGCACCTACAAGTTCGCCGGCGCCGACGAGGACGAGGCCAAGGCGCTCGGCGCCGATGGCCCCGCCATCAAGGTCGTGAAGGACAACATCACGCTGATGTTGTCTGGCACGGTCACGTTCAGCCTCAACACCGACTGCGACGTGCTGAAGAAGTTCCACCAGCAGATCGGTGTGAAGAAGTGGGGCGAGAAGAAGAAGGCGGCCTGGATCTCCGACGGTGGCGACGAGAGCTACTACGGCTGGGACGCCATGCTGGACGTCTACATCGAGCAGCCCCTTCAGCGGGCGGCGACCGATGCGCTGCTTGCCGAGCAGAAGACGTACCTCGACCTGTACAACGGTTCAGGACGCGCCGAGTTCGAGCAGGCCATCCAGGCGGACCTGCCTGGCTCCGTCGAGAGCCTGGCCGGTGGCAACTACTTCGTCAACTTCAAGGTTCAGATCCAGAAGCCGTCCATCCCCACGGGTGTGGCGGAGGCTCTGACCGCGAAGGAGATCGCCAAGGCGCAGAACGAAGCCCAGAAGCTCGCCAACGAGACGGTACAGACCGAGCTGGAGAGTATCCGGGCCCTCGTGGAGGTGCTGGGGCAGCAGGGGTACATCGACTACCAGCGCAACAAGCTGTCGGCGCAGCAGCTGGAGCTGCTGAAGCAGGCCATCGAGAGCGGCAAGGTCACCATCCTGCCGGTTCCCACCGGCTCGAACGTGACCATCCCCACGACCAAGTGACCAAGTGATGTCGGCGGGAGGCTCTTACAGCTCCCGCCGACATCCGGCTGATACATCCTAGCTTGTCAGCTCAACACCACGCTAGATGCATACAGCGTGGTGTTGAAATAAAAAAGAAGCTACGTTTGTAGCTTTCAAGAACTTGGACGTACCGTCCGTGGCCCGGCGGGCTCACGGACGGCTGTCCAGGCACTCAGAGAGACTTGTCGGGGCCTCGCCCCATGCTCTTTGATCCGGCTCGGCGACCAGAGACGGCCTTGAAGCCAGTCTCGCCGATCACGACCCATCGAGAAGTCTTGTCGTTGCGCTGAAGCGTCACCGACTTCGACGACGCCAAGCAGTCAACGCGGAAGACCAACGGAAGGACCGTCAGCCTGGTGACCACAGTTCCCGAAGGGAACTCGTAGACGATGGCCTCTTCCAAGGCCTGTCGCCATGAGCCCACCTTCTCGACAGTCGGGGGATAGACCCGCAGGGTCAGTTTTCCGACCGTCTTCGAAGGGAGCTTCCCGCGCCCGTTCTTCGGTGCCGGAAGTGGCGACAGCTCGTTGATTGCCTCACGCAGAGCCTCGTCCCAGCTGCCCGGCATCAGTGTCGAGCACAGGACCTGGACTGTCATGAGTCTGGCCTTGCGTCGCAACCTGGCGGCGATTGCCTCCGGGTTAAAACCATCGCTGGTCATGTTCTTCCTCTCACTCTCAGTGGTGCTGGACTTTCTTATTATAACACAAAACATAAGTAATATCAATACATAGGGTAGGGTATACTGGTTGTATGAAGCTATTTTCTTGGAATGTAAACGGCATTCGGGCGGTGCTGAACAAAGGTGAATTTCAAAAATTTATCGAAAACTACGACCCAGACGTGTTGTGCCTACAAGAAACAAAAGCCGAGCGCGGGCAATTTGAACTTGACTTGCCACAATACGACGAGCATTTCTTTAGTGCTATAAAAAAAGGCTACAGTGGCACGGCAATTTTCTCAAAAGTGCCTCCGATTCGCTACGTCGATGGCTTTCCCGAAGATATCATCAAGAAATTTGGCATAACCGGCGATACCTATGGTGACCCGAACGCCGAGGGTCGCGTCATTGCTGCGGAATTCAAAGATTTTTGGGTACTCACCGTATACACGCCAAATTCGAAGCGCGACCTTAGCCGACTAAGCGTTCGGCACCAGCACTGGGACAGAGGGTTTTTGGCCTACGTGCAGCAGCTCGAAAAAACCAAACCCGTTCTTGTGTGCGGCGACCTAAACGTTGCTCATACCGAAATAGACCTTGCTCGGCCGAAAGACAACACCAAAAGTGCCGGCTTTACCAACGAAGAACGTGAAGGCTTTACCAACTTTATGAACGCCGGGCTTGTAGATACTTTCCGAGCAGCAAACCCAGAGGTTACCGGTGCATACACTTGGTGGACCCACTGGGCAAACGCTCGCGCAAATAACGTTGGGTGGCGTATTGACTATTGGCTTGCTTCTAAAGACATCGCCAGCAAAATAAAAAACCCGCAGATTCACGCCGAGCAAATGGGTAGCGACCACTGCCCAGTAAGTATAGAGATAGAGGTGTAATGAAGCTTGTTTTGTGCTCGAGCGTGGCATTTTACGAACACGTATGTAAAATTGCTGACGAACTGCAAGCTACAGGCAACTACAGTATCGTCATCCCCAAAAGCGCCCGCGCCATGCGTGAAGCTAAAGATTTTACCGTGAATAAAACGTGGTTTGGTAACCCCGATGATTACGACAAAAAAGCCGACTACATGCGCACGCATTTCGATGAAATTTCCGCCGGCGATGCAATATTGGTAGTGAATGACGAAAAGCATGGCAAAGCAAACTATATTGGCGCCAATGTGCTGCTTGAAATGAGCCTGGCGTGGTACCAACACAAGCCGATATACTTACTCAATGCTCTTCCTAGCGACTCACCATTCGAAGAAGAGATCAAGGGCATGATGCCGGTGGTACTACACGGTAATCTGGACGCGCTGCCATATGAGTAGCTACCAGCCAAATAAAGCCGCGTTAACTTCATTACACAATAAAATATTGGTAATGATTGTTGGACCAACGTCGATAGGCAAGTCAACGCTAATGAAGAAAGTGTGTGAACTCGACCCAGAATTTAGCTACGTGCAAGCCTTTACTACCAGGCCGCGACGTGACGATGCGCCGAGTACCTACCGGCACATC
The DNA here is from genome assembly GCA_002455275.1 of Candidatus Saccharibacteria bacterium UBA6664. Classification (GTDB taxonomy): domain Bacteria; phylum Patescibacteriota; class Saccharimonadia; order Saccharimonadales; family Saccharimonadaceae; genus UBA1020. Next base: position 46,428 of record DKKO01000003.1, on the reverse strand, counting down.
ACTGAAAGTGAAGCGGCTACATTGTATGCCAATCATCAGGCAATTACCTACATTCCGCATCCAACCACGGGCTATATATACGGCACCGATCATGCAAGCTATAAAAGCCGCTACAACTTGCTCGACACTCTTTCAAGCACGGTTGAACTGTACCGTAATTTACCCTTTGAGCGCACCGTGACTATCAGTCTTACCGCCGAGCTAGTCGACTGGCAACGCTGGCTTGCTCTACGCTTCAATGCGCCATCAAGTGAACTAACTAAGCGACTCGAAGAAGCAAAAACATCCATAGGGTGGTCGATTGCTCAGCGAGACAATCATGCGTGGCTGCTTAATAGCGAAGTGAATCTTGAAGACTGCGCTCAGCAAGTGATTGACCACGTAAAAGGAACCAAGCGATTATCGTCAGATACACCCAAAGAGGCGACAGATTTGCTTAAATACGTCGAAAATTTGTTATCATAAAAACAGCATTACAGGAGGCAACATGGCTAAAAAAGCAGCAGAATATCAAAATAACCCGTTTTTTGTCGCGCTCGATGGTTTGAAGGCGCTCTTTAACAAAGCCTCGTCTGTGGGCATATTTTTGATTGTGCTATCGGTGCTTAGCCTTGGCGGTAATGCCATCCCGGCACCAACCGAGCCAACTTCGCGTAGCGAAGAGCTAGCTCAGCGAACCCAATTCGAGTCGTTCTTCAATGAAATGAGCGTAAGTGATTGGGTGGTTATTAGTTTGATTGGTGGCACGATTTTATTCGTGCTCATACTGATTGGTCTGGTGATTGGTGGTATTGCAGATTACACAGCCTCTAAGCTCGCTAGCAATGAGGGCACTACCCTTGGCGAAGCTTTTAAAGAAGTGATGAAACACGTCGCCAGCTACCTGTGGTTGTCTGTGCTCATTTTCGTAAAGGTCTTTTTGTGGACGCTGCTATTTATCATTCCGGGCATCTACATGGCCATCCGCTACAGCTTGGCTGGAACAGTATTCTTCAAAGAAGGCCTTCGTGGCAACGCAGCCATAAAGCGAAGCCTTGCTCTAACCAAAGGCGCGTGGCTTACTACCTTTGCTTCACATACTTTGTGGAATGTAATAACCTTTGGCCTGATGGACGCAGTGTTGTCTCCGGGAACAAACGGTGTACTATACCGCCAGTACGCGACACTTACCGATGCGAACAAGCCTAAGCCTGCTGCTCACGTGCTATCATGGCTCACGCTTATTTTGCCGTTCGTTCTCGTGTTCATATTCATTCTGTTGTTCGTTTCGTTGATTTTTGCGCTTGCCAATTTCACCGGCAACTTCTCTGAGGTATAATGAACGGCCGCAAGTTCGCCGCGTTTGATATCGATGGGACGATTTTCCGATGGCAACTATACCACGAGCTGTTTGATGCGCTCATAGAAGAAAAAGTGATTAGCGCCTCGGATGCCAAACGCGTGCTGGCCGACCGCGAACGCTGGCGCAAGCGTGAACTCGATTACGGCATGTACGAAAAGACGCTGATGGAGGTGATGGAAGTCGCCATCATCGGGCTTAATGATGAGCGCTTTCATACAATCGCCGACGATATTTTGCTGAAAAAAGGCCACCATGTGTACAAATACACGATAGATTTGCTGCGTGAGCTTCAGAAAAAGGGCTACGTGACCATAGCGATCAGCGCCTCACATCAACAATTGGTTGAACGATTTTGTCAGCTACATGATATCGACATCGCAATCGGTCGGCAGTTTGAAGTGAAAGACGGCAAATTAACCGATAAGTCGAATATTGTTCATGGCCACAAGAAAGAGTTTCTTGAAGCAGCGGTTGCAGAACATGGCTTAAGCCTGGAAGACTCCTATGCAGTAGGCGATTCAGGCGGCGATATTAGCATGCTAGAAATGGTGACGAACCCGATTGCCTTTAATCCAAATGAAGAACTGCTCGCCAAAGCAAAAGCTAACAATTGGCCAATTGTATTAGAGCGAAAAAGCATCGCTTACCGGTTAGAAAAGGGAACAGATGGAACATACCTACTGGCAGAAACAAGCCTCTGAGAAGCCGCTTTTTCCTGACATCGCCTGGAGTAAGCCCGAGATGCGATCGTTTGCCGGTAAGTTGGCGATCGTGGGTGGCAACAAGCTTGGTTTTGCTGGTGTGGCTGAAGCATACGGCACAGCGCTCGAAGCAGGCGTTGGCGAAGTGCGCGTACTTATGCCTGATGCTTTAAAATCGAGTATACCCAAGGCTTTCGGCGAAGCGTTATTTGCCCCAAGTAACCCGTCGGGCAGCTTAGCAAAAGATAGCCTTAGCGAACTTCGCACGCTGGGTGAGTGGGCAGACTCGGTACTCCTGATTGGTGATGCCGGCCGAAACAGTGAAACGGCGGTGGTGTATGAACAATTCATCCAGCAATATGACGGACTTCTTACTCTCACACGTGATTCAATTGATCTTATGAAAAACAATCCATCACTGCTCGCGGAACGACCAAATACGCTACTGGTAGCGTCGTTTGCGCAAGTTCAAAAGCTATTTCAAGGTGTATACTACCCTAAAATCATGACATTCAGCATGCAACTTACTCAAGCGGTAGAAGCGTTGCATAAATTTACGATTACCTACCCGGTGACTATCGCGACACTTCACAATGACTCATTAATTGTCGCCTATGGTGGCGAGGTAGTTACCACAAAATGGGAAAACCCGATGGCAATCTGGCGAGGCACCACTGCCACGAAAGCCACATGTTACTGGCTATGGAACAAAGAAAAGCCGCTAGAAGCTGTTTCAGCCAGCTTGTTAGCACAGAACTAGCATTTTTAACATAAATATGATATAATATTATTATGGTGACCGAAACCTCGGCTACCACGACCCGCAGACAAGTAAAGTAGGTGTCATGTCCGACGAGAAGACCCTTCTGCCCATCGACCGAGCGCTCATGATGAGCACACTGCTCCTCGAGAGTGGTGTGATGATGCACCACGCCGAGCGTGGAGTCATCGCCAAGGAGCTCGCCGAGCTCCGGGAGGCAATCCGCACCAGCAACAGCGCGCTCTACATCAGCACGCGCCTCGTCGATCTCGAGCTGGCCCTCCAGCAGCTGCCGACGGCGGTTCAGGCGCACTTCAGGCGCGTCCTCGAGCCCCTTCACATGGTGCTCGGCACAACGCACGCACGCATCTGATGCGCCGAGCTGTGTGGCCCTAAGAGAGTAATTCATCGTAGTTGCTCCTACGGGAGCTACGAAGGATTATTGTCTGCGGGTCACACAACTCCTTACAGCTTTTAAAATACCACCTGCTTAGAGGTGGTATTTTGTTGTTCAAATGGTACCGCGAGCCGGACTTGAACCGGCACGAGCTAGTGCTCATCAGATTTTGAGTCTAACGTGTCTACCAATTCCACCATCGCGGCATAGAGAGGTGTAAAAACACTCTAAACATTGTACAATAAAGGGGAGTGGGAATCTATAGACTATCATGCGTCCGGAAGACACAAAACTAACTGGCGGCTCTCGGGGGCATATCCAGCCACCACAGCGCGCAGCGAGCCAGGCACAAGATGCCGTGGCAAATATTGCGCGTGGCCAGATAGACGCAATCTATAATTCCAACCAGGCAACCCAGCCCCATCCGCAAGAACAACCAATCGAACCGCAGCCCCAACACGACAGTGCCTATACCACCCAGACTCATCAGCAAGCACATAGTGTGCCGGCAAAAGATTGGCAACAATACCACAGTGCCTGGCAAAATTACTATCAGAAATATTACGAACACTACTATGTGGGTGCCGTAAAGCAAGCTCACGAACAGTATGCCAAGCAAGCACAGCAGCCACCAGCCGAACAGCCGGCCTTCCCTCAGCCCGAGCCTGAAACCATGTCAAAAGACGAAGCAATGTATGATTTACGGAACCAGCTGGTTTCTACGGTGAACGAACAAGCGAAAAAAGTTCGAAAAAGCCGTCATTTCATACCCGCCGTGGCTGCGCTATCGGTACTCCTTTTATTTATCGTGTTGCAGTTTAATAGCATTATAATCGCCAATGTTAAAGCCTATGTAACCCCTGGTGAAATTGACCCTCAAAACATCATTGTTGACCCCACCGCGTCATTACAGGTGAGTAAAGAGCCACGCCTCATTATCCCGAAAATTAATGTGAATGTGCCTGTAGAATACAATGTGACTCCAGACCAATCATCGCAGCTAAAGGCCATGGAAAAAGGTGTTGCTTGGTTTGGTATCGCTGGCGCAAATAGCAAGCCAGGACAGGTTGGTAATACCGTTATCTCTGGCCACTCCAGTAACGACTTCATTGAAAGCGGCGATTATAAATTCGTTTTCGCGCTTTTGGAGCGAATGAAAAAAGGTGATACGTTTTATCTCCACTACAATGGCATTCGCTACACCTACACTGTAACAAAAACTCAAGTGGTGCAGCCAAACAACGTCAAAGCGTTGGTGTACCCTACCAAAAAACCAATCGCCACGCTAATAACCTGTACGCCACTTGGTACCGCACTAAATCGTCTGTTGGTTACCGCCGAACAAGTAAGTCCCGACCCTTCAAGCGCAAAATCAGCACCAAGCACTTCATCACAAGCTGATAGTTCAGTCGCTATGCCTGGCAATTCGCCAACACTGCTTGAACGTCTATTCGGCGCGGGTAACTAGTTCAGTATCATTCGACTGCGTTGCAACACAATCTTTTTTTCGCTATTCACGCCAAAACTGTAAATATACGTGCCGTCACTTGACTGCACAGCGTCGTATCCTGGCGTAGTAGACACAATGTCGTGTTGATTGGCACCGTCAAATTCAAATACGGTTAGATTGCCATCGACAACGTTATATAAATGATAGCGATCAAGCCAACCGAGTTCACGAGTAAGCGGCGTACTAAACGTAGTAGCCGTGTGTTTGTGTAGCTCAAGGTCGTAGGTAGTAAGCGCTTTTTGCTGCTGCACAACAACAAAACGACCGCCAGAACGAATCGTAAGGTAGCTTGGGGCGCCGACCATCTGGATATCATGCTCAACAGTCAGTGGTAACGCATCGGTTGAGTCACTACTTGGAAGTTTGTTCGCTAAGCGAATGGTAAGTTTTGTACCCTGAGCAATGGCAATGTACACGTCGTCGAAGTAGTGTGCCGCGGCAGCGTAGACTGGTTTTGTACCAGTATAGGTAGCCAGGCTTCGCGAAGTTGTTTTATCGAGCGATAGGTAGCTCACGCGCTGCGTCTTCGCATCGACCTGCTCTACATATATCAGAGCGTCGTCATCAATAAATGACATCCGTGCCACCTTGCTCAACAACACTTGAGAAATCGTATCTTGATTAATGTTAACAAGTCGAATATCGCCATCATACGTGCGGACAAATAATCGATCACTACTGCGGGGGTCAAACTCTGCACTGGCAACCGAGAGCTTAAAATGCGAGGTAATATTATAGGAATCTTCTGGTCTGTCGATATCTGCTACAAGGTACTCGGTAGCTGAACGTTTTTTGTGCGTCAGTAGTATTTTTTTACCATTTTGACTCCACTCGACCAAGCTAAAACGAGATGCTGATGACGTTGTAAGTTCGCCCGCAGGCAAGGTAATTCGTTTTTGTTCAAAGCTGCTTGAACGCGTATCAAGAATATATAGCTCAGGCTTGGCTGCGTTTTTTATTAAAGCAAAATACCGCCCATCAGGTGAGGCAACCGCCTGCACAAGGCTCGCAAATGATGCCACATCGCTAGTTTTAATGTCATTTGGCACTAGCTGAGCGTAATTCAGCCACAGCACTTCAGCAGATTTTACGGTGACATTTTTAGTCCAGCTTTGGTAGCCGTCTTTTGCCATTGTGACGTTGTAGTTTCCGGGGTTTGCGGTAACTTTATCTGGAGTTTGAGCCGCGAGGGTAGCGGAGCCAAGTGTAATTGTCGCACCCGATGGACGTGAGATAAATTGCACCAGCCCACCTTGTTCAATCGTATTACTAAGACGATTAAAACGATACCCAAGCACGAGCAGCACGGCGATGGTAACCAATACGATAACTGCCGCGGTCATAGCCGTGTAGGCTGTTAATCGCTGAACAAGTTGACGTTTTTTTGAGGGTGCTCGATACATTAGTGTATCTAGTATAACAACCGTCGTGGCATTTTTGTATGAATACCTCTTGCATAGTGCTTATGTGCCGACTATTATATAAGGAGCAGAGAGGAAGCTACATGAGTAAACAACAAACAATTCAAATAAACGGATTGTTATATGACGCACAAAGCGGCGAACCAGTCGGCACGACGCGTCAACACCGCCAACATCAACCAGCCCACGCTACCAACGTACACGCCAAGCAAGCAAAATCGACTGCGCTAAACCGCAAGTATATTGATATGTCGATGCGCCCAAAAGCGAAGACAGGCCAAAAGCAGATTGTTTCACGTAGCCCTCAAATCTCAAAATTCGCTCCAGACCCTAAGCCAGTGGTTAAGGCAAAGCAATCCATGGACATTGCTCCCGTGAAGCACCCGGTAGTGGCTAAGGCTCACGCCCACAGTGCACATCATGCCCATCCAGTAGCGCAAGCGCATGTTCCCGCAAAAGAAGTGAAAAACCAGGTAATTTCTCAGGCGCTTGAAAACGCAAAACCCACCAAACACAAGCAGCACAAAATCAAGCGTGCATCGAAAGGTCGCGTATTTAATGTCGCAAGCGCAAGCCTAGCGCTACTGTTGCTTGCTGGTTATTTGACCTACCTTAATATGCCGAACCTTTCTGTTCGCGTTGCTGCAGCACAAGCAGGTATCGAAGCTGCGTACCCCGAATATCAGCCGAGCGGCTATCGATTAGATGGTCCTGTTGCCTATACCAACGGTGAGGTGCGCATGACATTCGCAGCCAATGCCGGTCAGCAAAAATTTGCTCTGAACCAATCGAAAAGCAGCTGGGATTCGAGCGCGCTACTAACAAACTACGTTGAACCAGCCTCAAACGGCCAATACGAAACATTTAGCGACGCTGGCCTCACCATCTATACCTATGGCAACAACGCCGCTTGGGTAAATGGTGGTATCTTATATACAATTCGCGGCGACGCCGTTCTGTCGAACCAACAGGTTCGCAATATTGCTAGCAGCATGTAACACACTCAAGGGAGGGCACACCCTCCCGTTCTTGCTTGGAATGAATCCAACACAAGAACTCTCACCCCTAAAGCTCGACATGCGTCTTGTATGCCTTCATCGCAACCGAGAGTCTATATCTGTTATACTACTGGTATGATTCGTACTCGTTTTGCCCCAAGCCCCACCGGCTTTTTGCATGTCGGTGGTATTCGCACCGCGCTGTTTGCGTATTTAGTTGCCAAACAAGCAAATGGACAGTTCGTTCTGCGCTTTGAAGATACCGATAAAAAACGCGAAGTACCCGGCAGCGCCGAGCATCTCATAGCAAGCCTAAAAAGTCTAGGCATTGACTACGACGAAGGCCCCGATAAGCCAGGTGAATATGGACCATACATTCAGTCTGAGAGGATCGACACTTACAAGCAATGGGCACAAAAGCTCATCGATAGCGGGTGTGCTTACGCCGACCCCTATACGGCCGAAGAAATCCAAGCATTCCGCGATAAATCCCAAGCTGCAAAAAGGGCATTTCTATTTCGTGAATATCGACCAGAAAATCCGCCCGAGTGGGACGGTAGCCAGCCGCTCCGTTTTAAAGCAGAGCCAAAAAGCTACAGCTACCACGACGAAATTTTTGGCGATGTCACAACAAACGCTGAAGTCGTAGACGATTTTATTTTGTACAAAAGCGATGGCTACCCAACATACAACTTTGCACACATTGTCGACGACGCCGAAATGCACATCTCTCACGTGATTCGCGGCCAAGAATTTATTAGCAGCATGCCAAACTATCTCGCGCTCTATGAAGCACTCGGCCTTGAACTTCCAGTATTCGCTCACATGCCCCATATTTTGAACGAACAAGGCAATAAAAAACTTGGTAAACGCGACGGCGCCAAAGATGTGCTCGACTACATTCGAGACGGCTATTTGCCAGAAGCTCTAGTGAGTTTCATCGCAACCATGGGCTGGAATGACGGCACCGAGCAAGAGGTATTTACAAAGCAAGAGCTCATAGATAAATTTAGTCTGAGCCGTGTGCAAAAAAGCGGTGCTCGATTCGATGAAAAACGATTGCTGTGGGTGAATGGTCATTTTATTCGTGAGCTCAGCCTCGAAGAGCTCTACGGCCGGGTAGAATTTTTCTGGCCAGAAGCCGCCAAAAAAGCAGACGAAGCCTACAAGAAACAGGTGCTGGCACTAGCGCAAGATCGATTAAAAACGCTCAAAGATCTGCCAGGCCTAACGAGCTACTTCTTCGAGGAGCCAACTAGGAACGAAGAATTGATAAGTGGGAATAAACAACTCGCGAAGCTGTCAACAGATGAAATCCACGGCTTATTAGAGGCAGCTCACGACGCACTTTCACAAAGTGAATGGACCCCAGAAGCAATTCAAGACGCATTAAATAAACTACTTGAAACAACTGGCCAAAAGCCCGGTATTTTATTCAGCCTCATTCGTATCGTCACCACGTGGGCAGCCTTCAGCCCACAGCTTAACGATACGCTTGCTCTTCTTGGGAAAGATAAAACTCTCTCACGTCTTCAATCATTTTGAACAGATAGCGACTAGCATAAGCAGCATGCTATACTAAACCTGTATGGAATTTGGCTCAGAATTGCCTCAGTCTAGGTGGGCACGGTTTAAGGAATGGATACGCACACATCAACGCGCGACAATAGTAATCGTAGGCGTGTTTTTAATTGTGGCTGCTTCTGCAGGCGCGTACACCTACTACGTACTGACCACGCCTCCGCCGCCAGACACGACTCCCATAGCAGTTAAGCCAAAGCCAAAATATTACGCACCTCTTACTGGTCTTTTGGTTAAATCGGAAGCTGCAACCAAAAAACCAGTTACTGCCATAATGATTGAAAACAGCCCTGACGCTAGGCCTCAGAGTGGCTTGAAAGATGCAGAGATAGTGTACGAAGCCGTCGCTGAAGGTGGCATAACCCGATTTATGGCACTGTATCAGCAGAAGAAGCCTCAGCTAATTGGTCCTGTTCGCAGCGTACGCATGTACTATGTACAATGGGTAACTCCTTACAACGCCAGCGTTGCTCACATCGGCGGAAGTGCTAAAGCGCTAAAGCTCGTGCGAAGTGGCGGGTACCGCGATATCGATCAATTTTTCAACGACGCCTACTACTGGCGAGCGACTGATAGGTACGCGCCGCACAATGTGTACACGAGCTTCGCCAAACTTGATGCGCTCAATAGGGCCAAAGGCTATAAAACATCAAACCCAAAAACATTTGAGCGTACTGATGTCGAACCCGCCGAAAAAGTTACTGCCCGTAAGGTGAACATTACCATTAGCTCACCTCTATATAACAGTGTCTACACCTACAGCAAAAAGACGAACTCGTATCTTCGTGCACAGGCAGGCCAACCTCATACCGACAGAGAGAAGGGGCAAATTCGCGCCGATGTCGTGATAGCCCTTCGCGTAAACATGAGTCTGGTATTTGAAGATGGCTACCGTGAGAGTATCAAAACTACCGGAACCGGCAAAGCAGTCATTTTCCAGGGGGGAAAAGCCTATCGCGTTACTTGGGAGCGACCAAACGTGAAGAGCCAGTACAGTTTTAAAGATGCGGAGGGTCAGCCATTTACACTCGCCCGTGGTACGACTTGGATTTCTGCAGTGCCAAATGACGGAGGTGCCGTGTCGTGGCAGTAGAAAGGAAAACAGAAACCCCAGCACTTGTGGGCAAGTTTTGGCCTGCGTATCGTGACCGTGCGCTCCTACTAGTCGGTGGAACACAGCTCTTCATTTATGCGATAGCAATTTTGGCAATGTTCACGTTCCATGTGTCAATAAACCCACTAGAATGGCTGGCCATAATCGCCGTTGGCATTGCATCAATAATCGTAATTTGCGTTGTTGTACTCGGTGTACTAAGACCATTAGGCGACTTAAGTAGAGCGCTGGTGCACATATCAGGTGAGCCGACCGGACTCACCGCGCCGAATTTAAACGATGATTACTACGCAAAAAGTCACCTACGACCTTTACTGCAGCTCATCTACGAACTTGCTGCTAGCCAACCCGAATCAACCGAACTGCCCGCAAAAGCAAACGCTAGTAAGCCTGCAAAGCATGCTCTCGATGTACCATCACTGCTAAATAACACTTCTACTGGTATTATCATGCTCAACTCCGACCACGAGGTGATTTATACCAACCAAAGCGCACCCGTTCACACCGACCAACATGGCACCACAAAGATAGATTTGCTGTTTGACGCCAGCGATTCGATAGATACCTGGCTAGCGGAAAGGGGAGATCATGATATCCGCGCCGAGCACGTGTGGCGACGAATTGCTGATAAACTTCCAGGCGAAGAAGGCCGACGTTTGTTTGATATCTATGTTTCGTATCAAAAGGGCAGTGAAGCCGAGACGATTCTTACTCTCTTTGATCAGACTGAGCAGTACGGACCGGAAGACGAGGACCTTGATTTTATCGCCTTTGCAGCACATGAACTGCGCGGCCCAATTACGGTGATTCGTGGCTACCTGGACACCCTTAACGACGAACTTCAGCAGGCACTAAGCGGCGACCAGAAAGAATTATTTAGCCGGCTTATTGTATCGGCGAACCGGTTGAGCGGGTATATCAATAACATCCTCAACGCTTCGCGCTATGACCGTAGGCATCTAAAAGTACACTTGAACGAACTGCCCGTGTCGGACATCTATGAGAGCATTAGCGACGACATGCTGTTGAGGGCACAATCTCAACAACGCGTACTGAATGTGAACATTCCTACTAGTTTACCCACTGTTGCAGCCGACTCGGATAGCATTGGTGAAGTGATAAGTAATCTTATCGATAATGCTATTAAATACTCGAACCCAGGCGGTACGATTGAAGTATCTGCAATTTTAGCCGGTGACTTCGTGGAGGTTTCAGTGCGTGACCATGGCATAGGTATGCCGTCTAATGTCGTCGCCAACTTATTTCACAAGTTTTATCGTTCGCACCGTTCACGTGAGGCAGTGGCGGGTAGCGGTATTGGGCTATACATCACAAAGGCTATCGTTGAATCACATGGTGGCACAATAAGCGTGCAAAGTGTCGAAGGCGAAGGTTCAACGTTTACGTTCACGCTGCCGGTATACGCTAGTGTCGCAGCAAAGCTAAAAGCAGCTGGTGGTGATAACGACATGCTGATCGAACGCTCATCAAGTGGATGGATTAAAAACCACGGCGCATTTAGAGGGTAGGGTATACTGAGTTTATGGCGATTCACACTATTTTAATCATCGAAGACGACCGTTTTATCGGTGAGATGTATGTACGTAGCCTGCGACGAGCTGGCTATGAAGTCGACTGGATGGTCGATGGCAACGACGGCCTGGCTGCTGCTCGCGGCAAACATTACGATGTAATATTGCTCGACATCATGCTGCCCGAGCGTCGTGGCAGCGAAATTTTGCAAAATCTCAGGGGCGGCGCAGAAGACCTAATTCCTAACACGAAGGTTATTATTTTGACCAATTTTGACCAAGATGAACAATCGCGCGTGGCGATGGAGCACAATGCCGACGCATACCTGATAAAAGCAGAAATTACTCCAAAAAAACTCCTCGCAATTATTGAAAAAATTGGCTCTCGCTAAGCGTCTAACTTGTACTCATAGAGGCATGTGGTAGAATATACTGTATTAAGTAACCATAAGCGGGGTACGGGCTATGCCATCGAAACGAAAACCTAATTCACGATTTGTTGGGGGACGTCGAGGCAGCAGAAAGCCCTGGCTTAGCTCAGTTCGGGCACGGCTTCTTCTTGTTGTTGCATTATTTGGTGGGGTTGGAGTTTGGTACCTCGCTCAATCGTGGGCGGCCACGCCTATGCCTCCTGGCAACTGGCAACTCGTGTTCAACGACGAGTTTTCCGGCTCGAGCGTCGATACTACTAAATGGAATGTGCTAAACAATGTTAACTATGGTACTGGTGGAAAGGAAGATCAGTGCTACTTTGCTCGTAACGCCTCGGTTTCAAATGGCACACTTAAAATAGCCGCCAAACGCGAAACCGTAGAATGTAGTGGCAAAAACCCCGACACTGGCAAAAACACCTACTACGCAACTTCTGCATTCCTTACCACCCGTGGCCAAAATGGTATGTCTGAAAAGTTTGCATTCACGAAAGGCTATGCCGAAGCGTCAATAAAGCTAGCAAAAGGCAACCCCTACTGGGGTGCATTCTGGCTCGTAGGCGGCAGTGGTGCTCCTGGCTGGCCTGACTATGGTGAAATGGACGTCATGGAACAATTAGGAAGCTACCCAGATGCAGTGATTCAAACACTCCACTATGGCTGCGCCACCGGAGACGGACACTGTAACACGACATCTTCAAACATGTACAACTTCACCACCGGAGAAGCAACATACAACAGAGGCACACAACTCACAAGCTCAAACTTTTCTAGCTTTAGCGGTGCGACGACGACGCAGTTCGTTCGATACGGCCTTGAGTGGGACGACAAAAAGCTAACATGGTATGTAAATGGTCGGCCAACCCGAAGTTTTGACGGCAAAGATATGACCATCTACACCACTGATACGAATGGTACAATCTTAACCTCAAAAGTCGTTAAAACTCTTACCGCTGTTCAGCCTTCATGGGAAACGATGCTGAACTACCCGCACACCATCATCCTAAATCAGGCTTTCGGTGGTGCTGTACCGAAGAACAATGGCTATACTGGTGGCGAGACCTCTACTGGCTACAATTGGGGTAATTTTGCCGCAACCGAACCTGGGGTAATGGAAGTAGACTACGTACGTGTCTATAAGAAAGGCTCTGGTCCGGTCGTTCCTCCAGTAGAGCAAGCAGATACCACAAAACCAACCGTAGCAATTACCAGCCCTCAGCACCTCTCTACGGTCACCGGTGACGCAACCTTCAATATTGATGCACGTGACAACAAGGGTGTTACAAAAGTTGAACTATATGCCGATGGCGACCACCTGAAGGGGACTGACGCAAGCGCTCCTTACTCAATTCGCTGGGACACCAGTACTGCGCTTTCAGGCACCCATACCTTTACTGCCAAAGCATACGACGCGGCCGGCAACGAAGCCACCAGTGCTCGAATTTCGTTGAAGCTACAGAAAGACACAACTGGCCCATCCGTTACCATTTCTAGCCCTGCTAACAATGCACGAGTAGGTAGTGGCACAACTACCGTTAGGGCAAACGCCAGCGACGCTAGCGGTGTTGGCTCTATGAAGCTAAGCATAGATGGTTACGAGCGTATCTCCGTCGACAGCGCAACGCTTTCATACAACTGGGACACACGACGCCTGGCCCGCAACTCAGTTCACACGATTGTAATTGAAGCGACCGACATTTATGGCAATGTCACGAACAAGTCTATCGTTGTTACTCGACGCTAGCTATCTAGCTCATCATTCGTAGGGCAAACTAGACATACTACCTCTGTTATGCTACTGTAGATAAGGTTTAAAGCCAAATACTTATGTAGATCTTTCAGACCACATAAGCACCAAATTTTTCGGATTGGCCTTATCGTCTAACGGTTAGGACATCAGGTTCTCATCCTGGCAATCCGGGTTCGATTCCCGGTAAGGTCACCAAAAGTGGACATCAATGCAGTACGTATAGTGAATAGCTCGTTTACCTCTGGTAGCGAGCTATTTTCGTGGGTTCTCAAGTCTATTTGCGAGTAGGTTGGCACCGTGTTGAAAATTGCTCCAAAAAACGCTGCTTTTCGTAGTGGATTACAGAGGTCAAGTAGCATTTCTGACAGGTGTTCCAAAATATATTTTGCGTACTGTAAAACTTGGTCAAATTCGGCCTGTAAATCAGGTTGATTTGCTAGTTCTTCGTCGAGCTGAGTAAGCTCTTTTTCTACTCCCTCTATGTCCTCCTCTAGGTACTTTAATGCGGTTTCACTCGTCACGACACGCATACGGTCTACGGTGGCCTTGATTTGGCTCTGTAAGCTCTCACGATGCTCTAGACGCTGCTGATTTACTTCTACTTGCTTGGCCTGACGCTCACGCCATAGCTCACCAATGGCGGTAATAACGTCGTCGATATACTCAGGCTTGATCGTGACTGCTTTCACGAAGTCTTCAATGGTCTGGTCAAACGCTGGCTTTGGTACGCGGAAATAATGACCGTCACGAGCGCAGTGATATGCAGGGTAGTAAATACCTTTCTTACCGCGTGTAGCGCTGCCAGAAAGCGTTTTACCACACTTTGGACATGCAACTACTTGCTTGTATGGGTAGTCGGGATTGTAGATTTGTTTTGTCTTTAGATGCTCCGGCACTTCTCTTTCTTTTACGGTGACTTCATTACGGCTATCTATCTCAACATGCAGTCGGCCACGATTTGCCTCATTGAATAAGTCGATATCAACAAGCCCGTCAAACTGAGCCTTTACCGGCTTATCATATGTCCATTTTTCTCGAATAACACCACAGTAGACTAGCTTGCTTGCATATCGGTCAATCATCTTCGCAGTCATTTGCTTACCACCGAGCTGCTTTTTTATCTTGGTACGGTCATACTTATCACGCACGATAGTAACGCGCGTGCGAAAGCCCATAGAGTTTAACTCATCGGCGATCTGCTGATTTGTGTAGACATGCGCGGCACGCATTTCAAATAGCTTGATGATAAACTTCGCTTCGTTCTTATCAGGCCTCAAGATAATTCGTTTGCCGTTCCTCGTGTCGATTTTGACGCTTCTAAAGCCATAATGAGGCTGGCGCATCCAGTAGCCAAGTTGCGTATAACGTATCTCTGCACCAATCATACGACTCATAATGTCGCGCATTTCGTCTTTTGCTCGCTCGGCCTCAAGGTATTCAGATTTTTGCGTAGGATTAAACTCGCTCCAGTAGTATTTGAAGCCAGTGTGTTCCAGTGTGTTGACCTGTAGTTTGCCAATTACGCCGTACATGTCTTCAAGGGCAATCCCCATAGTTGTGAGTTGCTTCTTGAGTGGAGAGTAGTAGTCACCGCCACCGCGTGTAAAGCGGTCGATGGACTTGATTAGTACGACCTGAAAGCCTTTGCTCGCATCCTTGCAGGCGTCAATGACTTTCTGCATTGGTTGATCTTCGTGCGATGCTGACTCAAGAAGAATAATTGTTTCGGTAATAATAATGTTGTGCGTTTTGGCGTAGGCCTCGCCTTGTTCGCGCTGCGCCTCGGGTGAGTCACCGTCAAGGCCTTGCTTGTCAGAAGATACGCGTATAGCAAGTAAACCGATACGCGGCTGACTATTTGGCAGCATCTTTTTTGTCCTCCAGTAGACCGGCAAGCTGATGTGCGAAATTATTATCTTCGAGAATCTTCTCAACGACAAGATTAGCAACAAGCCTGATACGTTGCTCGGTCGTGAACGTAAATTGCTCTACGAGCGGTTCTTTTGGTTTGTTTTTGCTACCTTTTGGCCTAGACATATACCCTCCATGTCATGGCTCTGTAACAACTCAGCTAGGCGTCGTTTTGAGGGCGACCGCGCTGCGTTCGTTCCTCTAGGTCTTTATCAATCAAAGTCTTTAGCTCTTTATCGCCAACCTGGGCGAGGGCTTTTAAGACAAGCTCCGTCAAGCTAATGCCCTTGCCGTAAGCAACCGCTTTTGCACGGTTGCGAACTTCCTTTGAGGTATCAATTTGTAGCTGGATTCGGCTTGGTGTCATCAGTGTATATTGTACTACAAACACGACATTGCCTGAAGCATGACCACCTCCTGTGTCGGCGTCTAGCTGAATTGTTAACGAGCCGGTTGCATCTTATGTAACTCTAATTAAATTGTACTACTTGTACTACAATTTATCAATACTTTTCATCTATTTTATTGCTTATACTATACCGAATATCGGTATGCGGTATTTATATCCCTATCTACATCTGTTGTTACTTGTATTTTTTCTCTCTTTCTTATATATAAATATATAGAAAAGAAGAAGCAGAGACAGTGAACACGAGATAGTAGCATGGCAGATAAACGATCAGCATTAAAACAAGGTCAAATAGACATATTAGAAGTTCTATATAAGTAGAGGTTTGGTAGTCGTCAGTTAGTAGCAGATAGTCTAGGTATTAAAGCAGGGTCTAGTTTGTACGAAAAATTAAACGTCCTTATTAAGCATGGATTAGTGGCTATGAGGCAAGAGAAGCGGCTCAAGCTACTCGGTGTGCCAGCAGCCTACTATTTGACGCCGAAAGGCCTCAAATCGCTCCAAGCGCTTGATGGTCACGACCACATTACCGAAGCAACCATAAAGGCCAGCTATCGTGATAAAGTCCTAAGCCAAGCATTTGTTTCTCACACCTTAGATGTCTATAGCCTCACGAACGCCCTGAAGCATCAGTACCCAGATTTGAAAGTCTACCTCCGCCGCGATATGAGCCGCTTTAGCTATTTTCCCGATAGCCCGCCTGATGCCTTTCTGTCGCTCAAACTTGGTGACACCCCAAAGCGTTTCTTCTTAGATGTCATTCCTGATAGCCTACCGCGCTACATACTTGACCGCCGGATCACCAGCTATACTGAGTTCTTCGACGAGGGTGGCTGGGAAGCTACGAATAGCGAATTACCCAGCTTACTCCTTGTGGCCGAAAAAGGTGCAACCGAAACTCGTGCGAGACGTGCGGCCAGTGCTGCAATCAACCGTGCAGACATAGACGATGACTTGGCTGTGTATACGACTACTATGAGTGCGCTCAAGGGTGCAGCCGCAAGTGATACTATTTGGACAAGTATTGATGACGCCAACGAACTCTTATCGCTATCTGACTTATAGAGCCTTTTATCGTCTTGCCCAGGACTAATCGCTGGCTATTCTACGCCATCATCAAGCTCATCGGATATGAGGATATCGCCGCGTGAGTCTCGCATACCTTTATGGCCAACTGTATCGACAACTTCACCAAACTCGTCAATCCATACTTGAATATAGAATGGCTCAAAGTACCAGCCGAATTTCCTAGCTACTTCTGCCCAGCTTTCTCGACTGTCCTCAATTTTCTGATGTGCTGCTTCGCTTACTGTGATATACATGCTTTTCTCCCTTAGAGTTAAACTTTGTCGGGCGGTTTTAAGTCACGCCCAGGACTAAAAAAGCCGAGGCTAGTATTCCTCGGCCAACATCACCGTTAAGACGCGGTTACAATCCGGACTGAGCGGATCGCACCAACCGGACAACTGCTGGTCGTAGTAGTCTATTTTCCAAAACAGTGTCTCGCCGTCGAGCTTGATTTGTCCAAAATCATGCTCTCCGTATGGGTCGTTGTCTTCGTTAAAGACATCGTAACTCCGTACCATGCTGATGACTCTTTGCAAATCCATCTTTGCAGATACGCCGCGCGTAATCATGTAACGCACTGGATTGCTACGACGATGCGCGTCATTGAGCGCAGCGATCTTTGCTGATGTTTCGTTCGGTATCGTGTCGGTGTCCATAAGACCCTCCTTGCTTTATCGAGAGGGCTTTCTGCCTCTCTGTCAGAGGGCGACGGGCTGCAACGAACTGGGTCAAGGTGGAGCGCCCCTTGACGTTTACCAATGGGACGAACGACCTTGATGCGGTTCGTTCACCCGTATAATGAAGAGACAGAGGGAGGAAGCCTCTTACATGCTGCTATTTAGTTCCGTACAGCATGACAATAGGAGCAGTTTAGCGTCATGCTCAGGACGTCGTTAGCTAATCGAGATTAGCTTTGATAATCTCTAACCAGTCAACTTGTCGAAAGGCGTGTTGTAGCAAGTCGCGCCACATACATGCCTCCTCAATCTCATCGTTTAGTTGCCACTCTAACCGCTCTTTGAGCCAATCAGCTTTATCAACTGCTGGACATTGCATACTCACAGCTTCCATTAGTACGTTATAGTTTGACGGTTCGCCTGAGAGCCACAGGTTCACCACCCATGTCTCTCGATTACTCCACCCGTTATAGTCGGTGGCTACAGTTTGTGTTGCTTCAGCTACGCTAGTCATGTCTTCCTCCTTTACTTTACGTAACGGAGTTACCTGACGGGGTCGCATGGCAAAGGTGTCAAGGTGGAGCGCTCCTGACGTTTACCAGTGAACGAACGACCTTGATACGTTTGCTCGACCCCGTATACTTGAACAGTACGTGAAGTAAGGAGTTAAAAAATAATTAATTTCTATATATAATTGGGTTAAGAAGATTCGTGTTTTTCGCTCTGCGAGAGAACAGGAGTCTTCTTTCTTTTTCAAAGTACTTATGGTAGCCATTAGAGGAGTTGGGCGGTAAAATTAGATCTGATGACGCCAGTTGAAAAAGTAACAGATTTTACACTCAAATCATTTACAGGCTACACCGGACCGAGCTGCTTATTTGGGCGCTCCAATATATTCTTCGCGCCTAACGGTAACGGTAAAAGCTCTCTTGCGCTTGGCTTGCGTACTGAATACTTGAAAACGCACGATGAAGCCAATCTCCGCATCTACAACAAACACTTCGTATCAGAGCAATTACTATTACAGGACGGCGGCGGAATCAAAGGCGTAAAGGCTGACTTCGGTAAAGTTGACGTTGATCTAGAGAAGCGTATCCAAGAACAGTCAGACCTGAATGATAAAGCACAAGCGGAAATAGATACTCTGACGGAAGAAAATGAGAAGCTGGTTGCAGCCACGACAACGACGCTTGATGATATCTTTAAGCGTCGAAAAGGTAAGGCCAGTATCGCTAAGAAGCCTATCAAAGAGGGTATTCATGAAAAGGTGGTGCAGCTTTGGACTGACGACTATACCAACGCCGTTAAACAGTTCCCCGACGAGAAGTACGATGAAATTGATGGCGAAAAAGATTTTAAGAGTACTCTCGATCTTATCAACGGTCTCTCATTAAGTCGCTCGCCGGAAATAGCCGAAGCCGACTTTGAGGAACTTGGCCGCATCACCGCTAAAACCTACTCAACCATAGAAATACCGAGTGCGGATATTGTTAGCTGGCTAGAAACCGGTCTTGAGCTTCATAGCGGCAAGGATCACTGTGAATACTGTAAAAGCCCGCTTGATACGAAAGAAGTGGCGCAGCGTATTCAAGCGTACCTTGACGATGAACGAAGTGTTGACCGTAAAATACTTGAGAAGATACAGAATAGTCTCCGACTCATCTACAAGAACATCAATGATATTACAGATGCCAGTGAGACTGTTACTGTGACCCTTGAGCAAGATGAGTCCGTTAAACAATCTTTGGTCGATCTTGCTACCAGTAAGCAAGCCATAGAAGACGCCGGTAAAGTTATAGCCGATAAAATTGAAGCGATGTCCGAAAAAGTCAGCATAAACGTTGACAGCCTCAAAAATACACTCGACACGGCGCAAGAGCATATTCAAGCACTCCTTGATGTTCGTGAGAAACTCAAGAGCCTATATGAAGACAAGATTAACAGGCTAGAAATTCTTGTTAAGGGTGCAATCGGTTTTGAGGTGAAGAATAGCCAGCTTGTCGGTGATAACACGGCAGCCTATACGGAGAATAATAAAAAGATTGCTGAACTCAAGAAAGATATTCGTACAAGAACGGAGGCGATTCGCAAGCTTAGAGATAGCAAATCTGACCTGTCTGATTTTGCTGAGTATCTGAATCAGATATTTGAAGAAATTGGAATCGGCTTCAAATTAGTATTGTCGGGAAAAGCGTACGCGTTGCAGCACTCTATTTTGAATGTTGATCTCAATATTGACGATATAAGCGAGGGCGAGCGCAATCTTCTGGCACTGGTGTATTTCTACTACGAGATGCTCGGCAGCGATAAGAAGAACCTCAAGGATAACCTCGAGATAGTTATTATTGATGATCCGGCAACAAGTATGGACGATGAAAACAGGTTCTTCATCCTTGAACTGGTAAAGAGCATCATTGATAATCGGAACTTCCAATCGTTCGTGCTTACTCACTCATGGCGCGATTACTGCGACCTGTGCTATGGAAAGTACGAGGAAGCCAACGTTAAAAAGTTTGAAATTACTAAGGTGAGCGGCCAGAGTGACATCGAGCTTTCGCGCAGCATCACCATGCCCTACAGAAAGTTATACAAAGAAATCTACGAGTTTTCGCAGAAATCAGCAGATCAACTAACTCCTGATGAAGCGCTGCATATGCCCAATACTATGCGCCGCGTACTTGAGGAGTACATACGCTTTAACTTCGGGATAGCACTTGCAACACAAAGCAGCTATAACGAGATTGCAGTTGCCCTATTTGAAACTGACGTAATCAACATTAGTGCCAATAATGAAGCTAAGCTCAAGAAACTACTTTCCGTTTGTAATGTTCTTTCGCACGGTACGCCACCTACGAGAAGTATCAGTGAAATTCATACTAGCTCTCGTTTTCTCATGAACCGCATTAAGGATATAAACACCTACCATCACAATGAAATGAAGCAATAAGTGCTTTTACACGTAACCCCGTAAACGGCTTTAGCCGTTTGGGGGGTTGGCTATTTTTCTGAAAGAAAAATAGCTTTGCAGCTCTGGCAGGCTGTAGAGCTTTTGAATAATACATAGTTGAAATATACCCCAGAGGGGTATATTATAGACGTATGATAGCCGAGATTAAGAAGCAAGCAATAAATCGTTCACACAGGATTGAGGGTCAATTCAAAGCGCTCGAAAGGGCTATAGACAACGAGGTGTACTGTATGGACATCTTGACGCAAAGCCTCGCAATTCAGAAATCACTTGCTTCGCTCAACAAGCTCATTCTAGAAAACCATTTGCGTACTCACATGGCTCACTCGCTGGGATCACACGACCCTACCGAACAAGATAAAGCTATTGAAGAAATGCTTAAACTATACGAACTAAATAACATTCGGGGTAAATAAATGGATCACTCGCAGCACAATCACCAGCACCATAACCACGAGCATAACGCTGTCGCTGCGCAGTATGCCTGTCCAATGCACCCCGATGTGACATCAGACAAGCCTGGCATGTGTCCAAAGTGCCACATGGCACTCGAAAAAGTAAAACAAAAGCCAGAGCAACACGGACACGACCACGACAAACACGCTGGGCATAGTCCCAATATGTTCAAGCAAAAGTTTTGGTTGAGCCTGCTACTGACTATACCGACCCTCGTTTTTTCGCATACGGTACAAAGCTGGTTCGGGCTGAATTTCATGTTTACCGGCAGCGAGTATATTCCGGCCGTGTTCGGTACGATTATTTTTCTCTATGGCGGTTTAGTGTTCCTCAAAAGTGCCAGAGGCGAACTAGCGGCTCGCCAGCCGGGTATGATGACACTCATCTCGATGGCAATATCTGTGGCGTTCGTCTATAGCCTGCTTGTCACATTCAAGGTGGTCAGCGGTATGGACTTCTGGTGGGAGCTAGCAACATTGGTGACGATCATGCTGCTGGGCCACTGGATCGAAATGGCGTCCGTCCAAAATGCACAGGGCGCACTCAATGAGCTTGCCAAGCTACTACCTGACGAGGCAGAGCTGATCGACGGCGATACAACGAAAAAAGTCTTGATTAGTGAACTGAAAGTCGGCGACTTGCTACTAATCCGCCCAGGCGCTGGGGTGCCAGTTGATGGTGTGGTCGTTAAAGGCTCGTCCGAGGTCAATGAATCTATGCTCACCGGCGAATCAAAGCCGGTAGCCAAAAAGCCAGATAGCGAAGTGATTGGTGGCACGATTAACGCCAGCGGCGCACTGACGATCAAAGCGACAAAAGTGGGTAATGATACGGCACTCGCCGGTATTATGAAACTAGTTGAAGAAGCACAAACTAGCAAATCAAATACTCAGATACTTGCCGATAAAGCTGCGTTCTATCTAACTTTTGTTGCCCTCGGTGCCGCGCTAATTACTTGGATTGCGTGGTGGATTGCGGGCGCGTCAGCCGGATTTATCTTAGAACGTATCGTGACAGTGTTAGTAATCGCCTGTCCGCACGCCCTTGGCCTCGCCGTACCACTTGTCACTGCCATCTCGACCACATTGGCCGCCAAGAACGGCCTGCTTGTTAGGCAACGCATGGCACTTGAAGCGGCGCGAAATATCGACGTGGTACTGTTTGACAAAACCGGCACGCTTACTAAAGGTGAACAAGGTGTCGTTGATGTGGTAGCCAAAGAGAAAGTCCGCATGTTGAGCCTCGCTGCTGCACTAGAGCGCGAATCAGAACACCCAATTGCCAAAGCTATTTTCCAGTATGCACGCGGTCAAAATGTGCCGGAAATTCACACCACTGACTTTTCGGCACTTTCTGGCCGTGGTGTGCGAGCAATGATCAATGGCAAGCCTGTCTATATCGGTGGTCCACGAATCCTCGAAGAACGCGCTGCCAGACTCGACACCTCTTTGAAAGCAGCAACCAAAAAAGCCTCGGACGATGGCAAGACCGTCGTGTATGTGATTGAGGGTAGAAATGTCTTAGGTGCGATCATGCTAGCCGATGTGATACGCGAAGAATCAAAAGAAGCCGTGGCAATGCTGCATAGTATGGGCAAGCGCGTCGCTATGCTGACGGGTGATAGTAAGGGAGTGGCCGCCTGGGTAGCTAAAGAGCTTGGTATCAAAGAATACTTTGCCGAGGTACTGCCGGAAAACAAGGCTGAGACCGTCAAGAAATTACAAACAGATGGCAGTCGTGTGGCAATGGTTGGCGATGGTGTCAATGACGCACCCGCCCTGACACAAGCAGATATTGGTATCGCGATTGGCGCTGGTACTGATGTCGCTATTGAATCAGCCGGTATCGTACTGGCAAGCAGTGACCCTCGCGGGGTTGCTAAAATCGTCATGCTCTCGAAAAAGACGTATAGCAAAATGGTACAGAACCTTGCGTGGGCAACTGGCTACAACGCCCTCGCAATTCCGCTTGCTGCAGGTGTGACATCAGCACTCGGCTTTGTGTTGTCACCGGCGTTTGGCGCGGTACTGATGTCGCTATCGACCATCGTTGTTGCTATAAACGCGCAGTTTTTACGAAAAGTACGGTTGTAAAGGAGGGATTATGCACGACCATCACGATCACGAACATCATCACGGCGACGCACCAGCCGTTGACCCAGCGACGCTCGACGATACGCAGGCGATTTGTCCAGTAACAGGCGATGTCGTTGTCAAAGCCGAAGCAAAGGCAATTGGCCATAGCCGCCACCATGACGGACAGACCTACTATTTCTGCTGCGCGACGTGTGTACAACTGTTCGATAAGAATCCTGAAAAATATACTCATCAAACCCATAGCAACGATACGCTCACACTGGCTAGCAAAGAAAATCTGGTTGGTAATGTCTGGGCGTTTCGATTCAAGGCGGACACGCCGATCTTGTGGACACCGGGTCAATTCATTCGTGTTGAGTTGCCTCATGATAATCCTGACGTTGAGGGAACGAAACGCTGGTTTACAATCTCATCGACGCCCCATGACGGCTATACTCAGATTACAACCCGCGTTACCGATACCACCTTTAAGCAGTCGCTCGCTGCGCTGCCAATCGGCGACACGATCAACCTTGTTGAGCAGCCGGACGGTGATTTTGTCTGGCAAGAAAGCGATGAACCGCTCGTCTTTGTCGCTGGCGGTATCGGTATCACCCCGTTTTACAGTATGTTGAAAGCAAGGGGTCATAGCGGACAGCCCGTCTCGGCGACGCTTATCTATAACGGTCGAACTGATGATCTGCCATTCAAGGCAGAGTTCAGTGAAGCAAGCAAACAACACCCAGAGTTTACAGTCCAGTACGTTATCGGCGAACCACTTACTGCTGAAAAGCTTACTGAGCTCGTACCAGATATCAGTTCATCTCAGGTCTTCATATCAGGCCCCGAACCAATGGTAGAAACACTCGGCAAGCAATTAGAAGATAACGGATTGAGTAGCGATAGTCTCCATCAAGATTTCTTCCCTCACTACAGCGAGGCAAACTACTAGAAATATGACGCTTAGAGCAAAGTACGGTAAAATAGAGATATGAAACGAGTCTTCCATGGAGTTGTTTCCGTATTTATGCTCACAGTACTTAGCGTACTGTCGTTAGGTATACATGCAGCCGCATTACAGCCTATGAGCAGCATGGGACACTCAATGGGCGGCGCATCTCATCAGACGAGTTCGTCAAGTTGTTTTACTGCCTGTACCACAGCAACTCTTCACAAAGATGAGATCATTAAGGAGACTGACAAAGACGAGGACGACCAGCCGCAACCTCCATTTTATGTTCAGTTCCAAACATCGCCCCTCTTAGCCCTTGAAGAAAAGCACGGTCAAGAGACAAGAGCTGCCCTAGATAGAGAACCACCTCCTGACAGCACGCCAGCTTATATAAGGCTCGCTGTCTTTCGCGCTTGAGATTAGCTATTTACGAATACCGTTAAATAGCTAATCTAGGAGTATCTATGAACAATAAGAAATTATTTACTATCATTGCTGTTGTGCTCGTGCTGGCAGTAGCTGGCGGCGCACTTTACTACGGCTTGCGTGGCAACACGACTAAATCAAATACGGACAGCATGTCCGGCATGGATATGGGCGGCTCTACAGACAATGGCTCGCTCGTTGACACCAATAGTGCTACATACAAGCAGTACGCA
This sequence comes from Candidatus Saccharibacteria bacterium UBA6664, assembly GCA_002455275.1. Taxonomy (GTDB): domain Bacteria; phylum Patescibacteriota; class Saccharimonadia; order Saccharimonadales; family Saccharimonadaceae; genus UBA1020. The sequence continues at coordinate 21,716 of DKKO01000003.1, read as the reverse complement.
GCCATGAGTGGTGAGACATACGACCGTAATTTCATCGCCAATATGATAGCCCACCACCAAGGTGCTGTTGATATGGCAAAGCTGGCACAGAAAAATGCCAAGCACCAAGAGTTGAAAGATATGGCGAACGACATCATCTCGGCTCAAGAGGGTGAGATTAGTCAGATGACGGCTTGGCAAAAAGAATGGGGTTATCCATCGACAAGTGCCGACAACATGATGGATCACAGCGCTATGGGTATGATGGATGAGATGGCTGGTATGAACAGCGCCCTAGAGGGAAAGACGGGTGATGAGTTTGATAAAGCCTTTATCGAGCAGATGATCATGCACCACCAGTCGGCTATCGACATGGCTGCTCCTGGTGAGAAAAACGCACAGCACCAAGAGCTAAAAGATCTTACCAAGGCTGTCGTTTCTGCTCAGACACAAGAAATCAAGCAAATGAAGCAGTGGCAAAAAGATTGGGGCTATGAAAATTAGAACCCTGCCCATTGTATTGGCAGTTGTTATTCTTGGTTTTACTGGAGCAATCATTGCTGCAAAGGCAAACAAACCACCGGAAACACCACGTCCAGGGGTCGAGCAAAGTGACCAAGGCCGTGAACACGTGGACAGCAAGAAGTATGGCGGTGACCAACCGCCTACTTCTGGCTCGCATGCTAATCCCGTTGCATGGGGCGTTTACGATACTGAAGTTCGTGACGACCAAGCGATACACAATATGGAGCATGGCGGAATCTATGTCTCGTACCAACCCGATTTACCACAAGATCAAATTGAGAAGCTTAAGGGTCTTCTTTCTGCTCCATTCTCGAATTCAGAGTTTAAGCCAACGAAGATTGTACTTGCACCCCGTCAGGCTAATAAATCTCCCATCGAGCTGAGTTCGTGGCGCAGAAGCGAGTCATTAGCAAGCTACGACCAAAAGAAAATTGAAGAGTATGTGATGAGGAATCTGGGGAAAAGCCCAGAGCCTCTCGCACGATAAGCCAAGGAGGTAAAAATATGCGAAAGATAGTTGTAGGAACGATTATTGTGCTCGCAGTCGGAGGAGTAGCATTAGGCTGGTGGTTTTCGTAAAATCGGCCAGCATCTGCTCCAGAGAGTAAGCCAGCGCCATCAGCAAGCAAAAGTGAGAAACCGGCTAACCCAAACGAGCATAACTACATGGATACTGATTTTGCAAAGAAAATGATCGTCCATAATCAGCAGGGTACCCAGATGGCGGACATCGCGAAGAAAAATGCGAGCGGCGAAGAAGTTCGCCAACTGGCGGCACGTATCAGTGATGAGCTGACGAACGACACTAAGCAGTACATTGACTGGCTTACCGAGTGGAAAGAGACCTATTTCAACCTTTCTGATTTTCCTGAGATGGAAGGTCATGATATGTATCCGACACTCCCCGGCATAGCGAGCCTTAGCGATCTGAGCGCACTCGAAACTGCTGCAGGCAGTTCAGTCGACAAGCTATTCCTAAGTCTGATGATTGTTCATCATGAAGGCGCTGCTGAGTTAGCGGATAGTATAGTAGCTGAGAATATGCAGTTTGGTCAGATGATAAATCTCAAGAACAAGACCATGAAGAAACAAACCGAGGAAATACAGACAATGAAACAATTACAAGCTAAAGGAAATTAGATGAGGTTATATGAAGAATAGAATATTTATCACTGTGATTGTCGTACTTGCGATTGCCGCAGCTGCCGTTTGGTATTTTGTGGTTTTTTCAGTAAAACCAGTACCTGAAGGGGCGCTACAGACAAGCAGCACGACAGCAGATGGAAAGAAACAAAAACCCGCAAGCGATAATAAATATGCAAACCTAAAAGGAGATGCATTTGACGAGGCGTACATTGCCGACATGCTGGCTCACCACGAAGGTGCTCTGAATATGTCAGAACAAGCAATGGCAGTCACTGCTCATGATGAGATTCGCACACTTGCGAGTAATATCGTGCAGAGTCAAGGTGCTGAGCTCGTCCAAATGCGAACATGGCAAAAAGCCTGGGGTTATAAAGAAACGATGAGCGGTGGCCATGGTAGCCATGGCGGTGCTGGCATGGACATGGGCGGAGATATGGTAGAGATGCAAAACAAACTGCAAGGCTTAAAAGGTGAAGCATATGATCAAGAGTTTCTGAAGCAAATGATTCTTCACCATGAGCAAGCAGTTGAAATGTCTCAATATGCCGCAACCAACGCAAAACACCAAGAGATAAAAGACCTTGCTCGTGCCGTTATTAGCGCGCAGACAAAAGAAATCGAGCAGATGAAGCAGTGGCAAAAAGACTGGGGTTATTAAACTTCTGTTTTTGTTCGATCGGATACTTTAAAATCACGAACGACCTGCAATACAAGACATGGAACGAGTAATACGCCTAAGAATATCCACCACAACATGAAATAGCTGCTATTCATACTCGCTCCCAATGTTAAGCCATGTATGAAAATTGCCGCCATAGCGCAGGCTTGAAGTAAACCGATATACGGCCATACGCCACGAGCAATGAGTTTGCTACGAAAATGTTTTAAGACATCATAGAGCAAAAATGTAACCAGTGCAGCTATCGCAATCACCACTGCCCACGTACGATACGAGCCAACGTAGCTGACATAGCTTTCTGGAGGAAGTAAGCCGGTATCAAGGAAGCGCTGTACCAAAAAAATACTGGGATGCATCAGTATGAGCAATAAAACTATACGTCCAGTCCATGTTGCAAATCGCTTACTATTGACGGGTTTGCCGATGGAATTGGCGACATAGTGAACCCACATTGTCGTCCATGCAAGAACCCCAAGTATAGGAAAGAATTGGTACATCGACGAAACACTCCCGGATAGTGTCATGAGCCATAAAGCAATACCTATGATAGACACTATTCCAAATAAAATCCAGGTGCGATAACGTTTAATCAAATAATACACTACACCCTCATTATACTGGAGAAAGGATAATACTAGTTATGAAGAAAAACACGATCATACTCATTACGATCGCCCTTATACTGCTCGCTCTTATAGGAGCGGGTGTATGGACACTCGTGAACCGCCCGAATAATCAGCAGCCCAAAGGGGCTCAAGACACAACCGCTAATCAACAGAATAAAACGTTCAGCATGGATGAAGTAGCTACCCACAGCTCAAAAACAGACTGCTGGACGGTTATCTCGGGGCAAGTTTACGATCTTACCGATTTTGTAAATCGTCATCCTGGTGGCAATGAGGTAGTTCGTGCTTGCGGGATAGATGCGACAACTTTATTTACTTCTCGTACTACTGAAGATGGGCAGCCTGTTGGTTCGGGTACACCCCATAGCCAAGTAGCTCAAGAACAATTAGCTGAGCTTAAAATTGGAACAATAAAGAAAAACTAAAAATATGAAAGAAATAGACCAAACACAGCTCGTTTTAGACATTCTTAGCAGTAAGTGGGCAACGCGAATTGTCCGGACGCTTAATAACAACACGAGACGATTTAGCGAAATCCAGAAAGCTCTACCAGATACGAAGCAAAAGGTACTCACTGAAACCTTACGAAAGCTAGAACGCAATGGCATTGTTGACCGTAAATTATACCCTGCCGTCCCGCCACAAGTGGAGTACAAACTAACTTCTATTGGACTTGATTTCTTGCAACTATCCGGCGTGCTCTCAGATTGGATTGCAATACATGAAGAAGAAATAATACGCTCACAAAAGTCATACGATCGTCGCAGTAAAGTGTAACCTACCTGCCACTTTGGTTTTTCTGAAAGAAAAGGCAAAGTCACACCCTAGCTTGCTAGGGTGGTTTGCGTTTTATAGGTGCTTTTTCTGCTCGATAGTGCTTAATACCTCGCGATGGCGCAATCGCTCTTGCTTGCGTTTGCGACTGCCGCGACGCAATAGCCGATACAGAAAGAAGAATACGCCAAACAGCACGTACATGACAAAGTACCAGCAGACCACAAACACCCACGCGCCCGAGATAAGCGCGAGCGCGAGTGGTACTAGCAGGAGTTTAACGGCCAGATTGTCGGTTTTTGTTATCTTCCAAATGCGCTGCGCCGAGCCTACGAATGAAAGTGGCGCAGACACAACGACTTTTTCTGATGGCAGTTGACTATCCATACACCTATTTTACCTCACCAAAATAGATACTCCGCAGGATAAGCACTGCGCAAATATACGTGATAATTTTCAAAAAACTTATGTTTCACGATTTTTTGTGTTGTACCTCTGATTTTTACAGTTATCTCTAGGGAACTAGGTATCTTTACAGTGCGTAAGTTACTACAAAGTACCGTCTTGTCAGGGTCACTATGGCTTGGTAAGTTTTATAGCAAGCGGGAGCGTAAAGTAGGACAAAGAAGTCGTCCTACTCTCATCGCAACTATTAACACTCTGTTGGTGGGAACTTTGTAGAAAAACGAGGGGAGCATCATGGGGTCAAGAAAAATACATTATTTTATAACACTGCTGGTTTCAGTGGCGCTGCCTTTTATTCTCTCAGAGCCAGCATTTGCAGCACAAGTGGCGGGCGTCAGCAATGTCGAAGGCTTCATAAGGAATGTTATCACGGTTCTCGCTGGCTTGGCTGGGCTTGTGGCAACCGGATTCTTTGTTGTGGGCGGCTTTACCTATATCACTAGTTCCGGCAACCCGGAACAGCTCGACAAGGCAAAGCGTACTCTCACATGGTCGGCTATCGGGCTTGCTATTGTGATCGGAGCATTCATATTGGCACAGATTGTTACTACCCTCGCAACACAGGCGTTTGGAGGGTAACAAGCGGTTATGTGGGGTCTAGAGGATGCCCTACTAACAGGGCTTACGTTCTTTGGTGATACCTCCTCGGCGATTACGTCGATGCGCGAGTATATCATGCCTGTCGTGCGGATTTTATCTGGTCTTGCAGGACTTGCCTGCGTATTTTTCATTGTTCACGCAGGCTATTTGTACATCACAAGCAGCGGCAAGCCTGATCAAATGGAGCACGCTAAGGAAATACTTAAAAAAGCGCTCCTTGGACTTATTATTGTCCTCGCCGCAATCACCCTCACAACTATTCTGACAAACGCATATGGGACGCCTCAGAACCCCAGCAACGCAACACTCCCAAGTCTCGAGGCTATCCAAGAGAAAGAGCAGAGTAATGGTTTCCTCGATATGATTATCAAAGCGGTAACGGGGTTGCTGGCGCAGATAATCAATGCCGTAGCAAAGCCGTTCCTTGATGCGCTTGATTTCTTTACCACCTCAACACCAGCCATGGCTAGCAATCAGACGGTGTTTAACTTCTGGCTGGCGATGGTGGGTATTGGTAATGTGCTGTTTATTCTCGTATTGGTATTGATTGGCTTTCATGTCATGAGCGCATCGGCACTTGGCTTCGATGAAGTAGAACCAAAGCATTTACTCCCTAGGGTAGCCCTGATATTTGTCTTAATGAATACGTCGATATTCCTGATTGACGGCATTATTGCGCTATCAAACGCGCTCATCAAAGCAGTTGGACTGGTATCTGGCTCAACATCGGTATGGGACACGCTAATGAAAGTGGTTGAGGAAACATCCGGCCTTGGCGTGGCGGCGCTCCTTATCATGGTAGGGTTTGTCATCTGTTCGATCGTGCTGCTAGTGTACTATGTCATGCGCCTCGTGACGCTGTATATCGGTGCAGTATTGGCACCGCTCGTTAGCCTCATGTGGCTCGTTCCGGGCTTTCGAGACTTTACTGAGACAGCGTTCAAAACCTATCTTACAACCATCTTTGTCCTGTTCGTCCATGTCGTTATACTTCAGCTATCTGCATCATTATTTACGGGCATGGCTACCGCTTCCGGTGATAATGCCGTGCCTGATACGCTCATGGCGATGGTAACAGGTATTGCCACTATTCTGATGCTACTCAAAGCGCAGAGCGTCATGATGCAGTTTAGCTACGTCAGTATGGGTGCGCGCAATATGAAGAAACTCGGCGGACAGTTTATGAATGGTGTAAGTTACATGACTGGTAAGGGTGGTGCAGCGGCCAAGGCAATCAGCTCAAAACGAGATAGCGTACAAAAGAGCCGTGCTATTGCCAGTGTCGAATCGCAAGCCGCACGAACTGGCAAACCGCAAAGCATCAGCTACCAAAACAAAAAAGGCACGGTCGAAGTGACACACATAGCAGAGCCAAATCGTAAAGGCACGCCAAAAACTGGCACTACCTATGAAGCGCCAAAAGTGAAAGTGACTCGTGTACCAGCCTCCTCAACTCTGCCAAAGAATAACAGTAAGGACAAAACGCTATGAAAATGACCGTCGTACCCGCTCAAGTAACCACCGTTGAAGATCGTATCATCGGCAATCTTGGCTTTTCGCAAATCTTACTGCTTATCGTGCCAGTGTTTGCAAGTGCTGGTATATTCACACTTCTGCCACCATTCATGGGGAGCGCAATTTACAAGTACATCGTCATGGGGATAGTGGCGATTATCTTCTGCATCCTCTCTATTCGCATCAAGGGCAAGATAGTGGCTTTTTGGCTCGTAACGATACTTCGCTACAACCTCCGGCCAAAATACTATCTGTTTAATAAAAATACTACCTCCCTCAGAGAAAGTTACCCGGCACGAAAAGAACAGCAAGAACCTGAAAAGACCGCCCCTAAAGCCATCAAGAAAATTGCTCGCCATCAGCTTGATATACCAGCTACCGCCAAAGTCCTTGCCACGCTAGAGAACCCGGCCGCCAGAGTCCGTTTTGAAACCGGAAAGAAAGGAAATCTACATGTTCGGCTTACAGAAATCGAAGAATAAAACCAGCTCACGTAATCAAATCGCTATCAAGGGTGTACGCGATGGTATTTTGATGCTGCCAAATAATGAGTACCGCGCAATTCTACAGGTGTCATCGCTCAACTTTGAGTTACGCAGCGAAGACGAGCAAGACGCTATCATCGAAACCTACGAGAGTTTTCTTAACTCGGTTGGCTCAAGTCTGCAAATCCTTGTGCGGACACGCGAGATTGACATGGACAAGTACCTCGAAGATTTACAGGAAAGACTTGAGGGCGAAACTGTACCGATTTACCGCACGCAACTACAAAACTATGATGAGTTCATTCGCTCGCTCATCACCGATAACAAGATTCTGACACGACATTTTTATATCATCGTACCGTATAAAATCAGTGGCAAAACGGATTTTGACCTGATTGCCGAGCAGATCAAGATAAAGCTCGACATCATTGCAAAAGGCATGGGCAGACTTGGCATGCACACCGACCAGCTCAATAGTCTCGAAGTATTAGACCTGTTCTATAGCTTCTATAGCCCGACACAAGCCAAACTGCAACCGCTGACCGAACAGGCTTTACAGATTATTCACACCGCCCTCATCGAGAAAGGAGAAGACCATGACCAATGCACTAAAAAAGCTCGGTAATGTACGCCAGAAAGTGCTAGAACCCGCAAGAAAACGCAAGCAAGCCCGGATTGATCGCCAGAAAGAATTAAACATCACCTTTGGCGAGCAAGATGCTGTTGATGTATTGTCGTACGCCGGACTTGAAGAAAACATCGACCACCTTTGTATAGACGGGGTATATTTACGCACCTTATATATTTCTGGCTACCCGTTTGTAGCAAACTCTGGCTGGATGGACAGCCTTATCAACTTCAATCACGACACCGACATCAGCTACCATCTGCACGAGGTAAGTGCGCTATCAGCATTGCCAAAGCTGCACCGCAAAATTACCGAGCTAGAAAGCACCAAACGAGCAATGATGCGTGCTGGCAAGATTGTTGGCTCGGAGATTACCGACCCACTAGAATCTGCTATCGAGTTACGCGATAAAATCCAACGCGGTCAAGAAAAGCTGTTTCAAGTAGCTATCTACATTAGTATTCGCGCCGAGAGCCTAGAGGAGCTAGACAAAATCACCAAGCTGCTTGAAGCCACCATGTCGGCACGGTTGTTTTACTCGAAAGTAGCCCGTTACCAACAGCTAGAAGCTTTGCAGTCTATATTGCCGCGCGGTGAAGATCAGCTTGCACAAAAGCGAAACCTCGACAGCTCTAGTGCAGCGCTTACATTCCCATTCATGTCATCCGAACTCGTACAAGAGAGTGGTATTTTATACGGTGTAAACAAATCAAATAACTCGCTTGTCATTCTTGATCGCTTTAGTTTGCACAATGCAAATTCCATCACGTTCGCACAGTCTGGCGCGGGTAAAAGCTATACGACAAAAGTTGAGATACTACGCCAACTGATGCAAGGTACACGCGTGATCGTGATTGACCCAGAGCGAGAATATAAGCGTCTGACTGATTCTGTAGGAGGCACGTATATCAAACTGTCGGCCAAAAGTAAGCAGAAGATTAACCCGTTTGATCTTGCTACGACATTCCATAAAATAACCGATTTATCAGAACACACTCAAGACCTTACCGAAGTTATCGGGCTTATGGCGGAGGGCTTAACATCACGCGAAAAAGCAGCCGTCGATAAAGCAATACTCAAGATTTACAAAAAGGCTAAAGGTCAACAACCACTGCTTGAGGATTTATATGTCGAGCTAAAAGACCTCGGCCAAATGAAACTATGCGAAAAACTTGAAAAATATATCTCTGGATCTCTTGCTGATGTGTTTAATTCGCAGACAAACATTGAGCTTGATAACCGCCTCGTGATTTTTGACATCAAAGATTTGCCAGAGAGTTTGCGCCAGATCATGATGCTCATCATCTCTAACTTTGTAAAAAATCAGGTGATGGCCAAGCCAGAAAAACGGCTACTCATCATTGACGAGGGATGGCTATTGCTCGAACACGAAGAATCAGCACGCTTCGTCGCCGGACTAGTACGCCGCGCCCGAAAATACTACCTTGGCGTATCAATCATCTCGCAGCAAGCCAATGACTTTCTCAAGAGTGATTACGGGCGTGCCATTGCCTCGCAATCAGCCCTCCGTATTCTGATGCGACAAGACACTACAACCATTAGGGGTGTTGTCGATGAGTTTAATCTCAGTGAATACGAGCAGAGCTTCTTGCTGACATGTGAACGTGGTGATGCTTTGTTGGTTGCCGATCAAAACCATGTCGCCGTCAAGGTTATTGCGTCCGACAAAGAGCACCCACTCATCACGACTAATCCTGCGGAGTTGTACGCATCGTGAATCAGGGAGTGGTGTTGTTTGCCGTCGGCTTCAAATTCAAGCGAATCCTCATCCTCATTATCGTAGCGATATTTATTGTCTTGAGCTTGCCGATAGCGGCAGTGTTCTCCTTGGACATGCCAACCCTGAGCTGGCTTGCCAATACTCCTGATGCAAAAGCTGCCGAGACTCAAGGCTTTTATTCCGGCCCACCCATGCCAGACAATACCTATGCGTGGGGTAACTGTACATGGTGGTCATACGCTATGCGCAAATGGGCTAGCAGCCCCATACCTACCACTTGGGGTAATGCTAACACGTGGGATGATCGCGCAGCGGCAGACGGTTACGTCGTCAATCATACGCCTGCTATCGGCGCGATATTCCAGACAGATGTAGGTGGTGGCGGCTATGGTCATGTAGCCTATGTCATCAAGGTCAACTCAATCAACGGCGACTGGACAATTTCAGAGATGAACGCGCCGACGCTCAATGTCGTAGCGCAACGCACTTTTTCAAAAGAAGCCGCCGAACATTATACGTTTATTCATAATAAGACAGGAGCGCAGCCATGGACGCCCAATCCTATTACGTCGATGCCGCCATACGGCACTGGCCTACAGCCGTAACTATCGTTGCTTCAATTGTCGGAATCGTGGTTATTGTTTTGATTGCTCGCGCAATCGTAAACCGCCGCTTCTTATTGCACCGTGATATGGTTTGGCTTGAGATTACGCCGCCAGCCAGTATCGCCAAGACGCCCGAAGCTACCGAGCAACTTTTCTCAGTCATACACGGCGCTCGCGCAGCACGGCAACTAAAAGAAAGACTATATAACCGCTCGCCAGTGATGAGCTTTGAGATTGTTTCAACACGAAAAGACGGTATTCGCTATTTGCTACAACTCGAAAAATCACGCTCAAAAAACATACAAAAGGCTATCACGTCATACATACCAGACTCAAAAGTAAAAGAAGTTGAACGTGCTACCAGTGACGCAGATAAAGTTATCGAATTCAAAGAGACTGGACACTACGTATTACCACTTACTTTAACATCTGTATTTGAGCAACACGACCCACTTGGCTACGTCACCGGCGCGATGACAAAGCTTGGTAGCGATGAAGAAATCACTCTACAAATTGTTGCTATGCCAGTACGCTTGCGTGAAGCCGACATACTGTCGCATAAGATTCTAGGTAACGAAAACATCTTGCAGCAAGTAAGTGGCAAGCAGTTGACACTGCTCGGACGCTTTACGAATATTTTTGGCAAAGCATCATCCGGCCTGACTGATCTAGCTGGTGAAGTCTACATGGGTACGACTTTCGGCCACAAGGAGTACTACAATTCTAAGTCACGCACCGTACAGCAACAGGCACGAATAACTACTCACGATAGACCTGCACGAACACTGAGCGCTTTTGAACTTGAACTCATGGAGACAATGCACCAAAAAGTGACAAGACCACTTTTTCAAGTCAACTTGCGTATTCTCGTCAAAAGTCCCGAAGCTGCCGCGCACATCTCAGCACTAAAATCTGCCCTTGACGGCTATAGCGTGCCACCATACCAGTCAATTAAAGCAAAGGTGTCGTTGCCGGTTGTTGATAAGTTGCGTAGTCGTAACGCCTCGAACCGCGTACCATCATTATCACGCCGTTCCGGGCTTATCTTAGCTTCAACCGAACTCGCAAGCCTCTATCACTTTCCGTCGAGTCAAGTAAGCAAAACCGACAACCTCATTACCTCACTGAGTAAAACTCTACCGGCACCAGTATCGCTCAAATCTGGTGGCAAGTTTGATGTGATTGTCGGCGAGAACATTCATCATAATTCGTCTACATTGATAGGCTTGACTGAGCAAGAGCGTGAACGCCATGAGTACATCATTGGTGGTACAGGTAATGGTAAGACGACATTGCTACAATACCAGATTGTCCAAGATATGCAGTGTGATAAGGGTATTGCCGTCGTCGATCCGCATGGTGATATGGCTGAAACGCTCCTACGTCATGTACCGCCAGAACGCATCAAAGATGTTATTTACTTCAACCCTGATGATCTTGAATACCCGATAGGACTAAACTTGCTCGAACTCACGCCCGGACTTACCGGTAATGAGCTACTACGCGAAAAAGATATTATCACTGAGTCGGTCATATCAGTATTCCGCAAGATATTTAGTGATGAAGATACTGGTGGCCACCGTATCGAGTATGTCCTGCGTAATACCATACAAACAGCGCTGACAGTCGAAAACCCGACACTATTTACCGTGTTTGATCTATTGAACGACCCGAAATATCGCAAAAGTATTATCAAAACACTCGAAGATAAAAACCTCATTAACTTTTGGAAAAATGAGATTGGCAAAGCCGGTGATATGCAGAAAGTCAAAATGGCCGCTGGTATTACTGCCAAGATTGGCCGCTTCTTATTCTCGGCAAGCGCCAGACAGATACTTGAGCAGCCAAAATCCACGATTGATTTTGATGACATCATAAACAATGGCAAGATACTGATTTGTAACTTTTCAAAAGGTCTACTTGGTGAAGATACGTCAGAGCTGTTTGGAATAACCGTACTTGCGAAGCTTCAGCTCGCAAGTCTGCGACGCGCTCGGCTGGAACAGTCGAAGCGTCGCCCTTTCTATCTCTATGTTGACGAGTTTCAAAACTTCGCAACGACAAGCTTTGTGCAAATGCTATCGGAAGCTCGCAAATATAAACTATTCTTGACGATGGCTGAACAGTCTACCTCGCAGCAGAGCGATCAACAAATGGTCAGTATCATCATGGCAAACGTTGGCACAGTCATTTCATTCAGAACGGGCAACCCACAGGACGAGAGAGTGCTATTGCCGCTATTTAGTCCTTATATCGAGCAAGGTGAAATAAGCAATCTGCCAGCATTTAACTTTTATGCCAAGTTGTCGGCGGTCAAAGCCCAAGAGCCACTATCAGGACAAACCCTTTTGCTTGCCAATGACGGCAGTAGTAAAGTACGCACTGCAATCATTGAACATTCACGGTCGGTATTCGCAAAAAAGCAAGAGGTGATAGAGAAAGAAAAAGAACAACCAAAACCAAGCAATCCTAGTGTCGAAAAAAATAAAAAAGGAGGGGCTAAATCCAAGCCCCAGCCTACAAGTGAACCAATGATTGATGAACTCTAGCCGTTCTCGGTGCTTTGTTCTTGAGACTTCTTGTACTTATCGAAGAACTTATCAAAATCAAAGCCCTCAGACTTTTCAGCAACAAACGCAAAACGCTGCATGAACTTTAAGAAGCCGATTGCATAATCACGGTTTGCATTTTCTGGGTCATTCAATCTGAGGTAGTTGATCGTCTTTTCAATCACTTCCTCGTCTTCATATAGGTGACGGTCTTTGAATACATCTGAATCGCTCATATTATCTCACTTTCATAAGATACCGGTTGAGGCCGATAAACTTGATTAAAGTTTCCGCTTCGCTTGCCGATACCGTCCTCCTCATTATCTCACAACTATCGTAATAGGAGAGAATATTGAGACTACCCTCATAAAATACCTCTCTGTCGATTATAGCAATCTTGCGGTGATGCTTGATTGTGAACAGTACAGCGACACCCAACTCCTGCAATGCTGCTACTGCGTTTTCGGCTTGCATCATGTACGCCACATCATGTTCGGACGGAGTTCGCGTATTGATGACTACTTGCACGCCGCGTCGTCGAAGCCCTGCCAGAATAGGGAGGAGCTGGTCAATTCTACCGCTTCTAATGAACGGGCTTTCAATAACAACGCTGTTACGCGCTTTCTGCAAATCGCGTAAGAACTGCTTATCAAACGTGTCTTGATCGTACAGTTTTGATACTTGCTGAGTAATACTAAACATCGCGTCTCTCCACGTCAGGCAGGTAGACCTTGCCGTCTTTCACAACCATACCCAATTCCTTGAAACGATCACGAAGCGTAAAGAGGTCGTCGAAAAGGTGTTCTAAAATAATACTCGTGGGCTCACCACGTAAATGCCCCAGTTAATCTGGGGTTTTTGCGTGGTGCTTTCACTGGTGAAAGTCGAACCCGAAGGGTGCGAATTCTGTCATAATTTCTAATTTGACAGAATTTAGCTGATGATAGAACAAGAAACAAAGTGGATTGTTGTATCATCTGGCGTACTTCCCGCTAAGGTCGCCACAAAAAATAGATTTTTCTATCCCTCAGCTGGTTTTAAGCTTGTTCCCATATTCTACAAATATGAAGTCTTTCATACACGCAATTGTTATCGAAAATCGTACTGCTCCTACCTACAGCATGCTACGAGTTGCTAGTAACGAAGGTTTGCCCCATTTTTCGCCCGGCCAATATTTTGCAATCGCTGCGAAAAAGGGAAGCGTTCAAACCCCCATGCGCTGTTTCTCGGCCGTCAGTATCCCTGGTTCAAACGAACTCGAGCTCGTGTTCCGACGCGTCGGCAATTCAACGAAAACTCTATCAAAGCTCAACAAAGGCGACGACGTAACCCTGCTAGGGCCTTTCGGAGAGTTTACGCTAAATTACGGCGCTGAGCCAGTGGTACTTATATCGAGCGGTATCGGTATTACACCATTTATAAGTATGCTGCGAGACGAGCTAGCACGTCCAAGCGGACGACAAATTACGGTTCTTGTTTCCGCACAATCGCTTTCAGACCTGCCATACATTCAAAGTTTGAGAAGTGCAGTAGTAAGCCGTAAAAACATTCGTCTAAAGCTTTTCTCAGGCCAGCCCGAACAAGGCGCAACACAGGGAAGAATCGATACTAAAGTTATAGACGAGGTAGTGTCACGTCAATCAAACTCTTCACAGTATTATATTTGTGGCCCCGATGAATTTGCTATCGAAACCGAGCGTTCCCTGGAATCGGCCGGCGTCAACAAGCGAGCAATTCATAGCGAATCTTTCGCACAAGCCGAGCGAAGTATAGCCGGTAAATCGATGGTACAAACGGTTATTTGGAGCACGTTGTCTGTGTCGGGTATTCTGTTTCTTTTATTCGTCTTCGCGAATGCTATTGGCGACTCACAAGCCGCGACCTCAACCAGCACGAGCAGCACCGAAAGTAGCGAAGCGAGTGAAGCTGTCGATGATACCGAGAGCGACGATAGCTCTACGACTGGTACCAGTAGCTCAACAACTACTCCGTCTCAAAGCTACTCACAGCCATCGTCGTCTACCTATTCCCAGCCATCGAGCACAGCCTCATGATTATTCAACAAAGCGGCCATGCTCTTGGCACCAAGGTAGTTTTTACACTCAATGCAGCAAACGAAGCGTCAGCGCGTACTGTATTGTCACGTCTTAAAACGTACCTGCACTTATTTGAGCAACGACTTAGCCGTTTTTTGCCTTCATCTGACGTAACTACGATGAATTTATCGAAGGGCAAATATGTACCAATTGATACTCTCACGCGCGAATTCTTTGTAGCATCAAATGATATGCAAACCTGGAGTGAAGGCTTTTATGACCCGTTTGTCTTGCCGGACCTACAGCGCGCTGGTTACTTGCACTCGCTCACCAACTCGTATCCCAAAACCGCTACACCAGACGTTAGAAACTTTAATGCGTCTCACACTAATCATAGGGTTGATGTCTCTAACTATTTGGCAAAAATCGCCCCTGGCACAGCCTTTGATAGCGGCGGGCTAGGAAAGGGCTACGCACTCGATGCGCTAGCAAATATCATCGAGGAGAGGAGGATAGCAGATTATTGGATTAGTCTTGGAGGTGATGTAATTGCCGCTGGACATGATGAAAACGGCAAGCCGTGGAAGATTGCTTTAGACATGATCAACGCGACACCAGCTGTCGAAATAGGTGAAGGGAGGTGGGCTATTGCTACAAGTAGCGTGGCCAGGCGTCGTGGCAAAAATTGGCACCATTTAATCGACCCTCAAACCGGCAAGCCGTCTCAATCAAGCACGCTTTCCGTGTCTGTGGTTGCTCAAAGCGGTGCAGAGGCTGATATTGCCGCGAAAAGCCTGCTGCTAGCCGATGGTGAGGCACGTGGCTGGTGGGAGCGCCATTCACTTCATCGCGCCTATCTGCAAAGATCAGACGGCTTAGAGGTGCTGGTATGACAGACTCGATTATCAGCCAGCTCCCGTGGCTCATAGCAAGGGTGAGCGGCTTGGTCGCCCTTGGCTTGATGCTGCTGCTTGGCATCGGTGGCATCGGCCACATAACAGGCTTAACCTATAAATTCATCGAGCCAGTGAAAGCATGGATTATCCACAAGTGGCTTGGCATTATGCTAGCTGTGATGGTGTGTATACACATTGCCATACTACTGATAGATTCGTATCTACCGTTTAGCCTGGTCGATATTTTGGTGCCATTTCACAAAATCTATGCAAATGTAGCAATAAGCGGCAGTATGTTTGCGTTCCTCGCCATTCCCTCGGCAATTATCGCGGTATACCTAACTGCCTGGATACTGATCTCATCGCTCACGCAGCTGAAACGCAACAAAGTTATTTGGAGTGTGTCACATAAACTTTCGTATGCTGTGATTGTGCTTGTATTGCTTCATGTGTTGTATGCAGGAACAGAGTTTAAGAACTCGATTGTACAGATGGTGCTAGCTGGTTGCGCAGCGCTTCTTACTGTGCTGTTTGTAGCTCGTTTATTCAGAAGCGCCACGCTAAAGGCTTAGATTACTGTTCGTAGCGTTTCTTAGGCTGTAGGAAGTACACCGCACCATAGGTTCCGAGTGCCGCAACTAGGGCAAGGAAGGTGGTAATTGTACCGCCAGGGCCAGTTTGTGGAAGTTCGGTAACAACTGGGGCTTCGCTTGCAGGCGTTGCGGGATCTTCAGGAGTCACGCCACCGTTACCTGGAGGGCAGTTATTCTCTAGGTCCCAAACATTGCTTCCGTTATCCCATGAACCCATGTTATTCATATCGTGGTGGTAGTAGCCTTTGTTCAATGAGTTTAGTATTACGCCAGGTTGCTCATCGACTGGCTCTTCTTCTCGTTGGTTATAGTTCCAACTAAACTTCCATGGGCCTGAAATCTCACAAGTACCAGGCGCATAGGTTTCGGTAATTGTTACTGTTGTGGGTACGTATGGTTTATACTCGACATTTTGTTCAAACCAATCGCCATTTGCGTAGCTACCTAGGTCAACATCGGTGTAGGTAGTACAGCTCCAGCCCTCTGGTGCAACCATGTTCAGGCGAACATCATCGCGAACTATGTTGCCGTACTGGCACACTTCAATAGTGAATTTTGCGCCAGGCAGTAGATTACCGTTCTGGTCACGCTTGTAGATGTCAGGAGTAAACACGTCGGTAGCACATTCGGTTACAACCATTTTCTCCCACAGCAACTCTCCGCGCTTTCCGTAATTGTAGCTGTAAACACTGAAGGTATACTCGCCATCGACGTTGGTCATCCAACTACCGGCATCGTACTGCCCAGAATGTAAGTACACTACACTTTGCTTCACTTCGTTTCCTTCGCTGTCGGTCACAACGATTTCGTACTTTTGCTTAGAATCAGTGTTGTTCTTCACGCCGAGCTTGAAGTACTGGCCATCGCCGTAGCAAAACGTCTTCAGCCATGCTTTTACATCTGGCTTACAATATCGGTCGCTAAAGTGGAATTTCCAGTAGTCGTGTCCGAGCAGTTTGTAGCCCTCTTGAGCCTCAGCAGTAATTTTCACAAAACCATACCCGTTGTAGGTACCCGCTTCAGTAGCTACACCATTTACGTAGTACACAACACCTTCTGCTTCTGGAATAGTGTAGGTGTCATTTTTTGTACCACAAGTGTCGTTTTTCGTAGGGTCAGTTGTAGGAGCACATTTTATGCCATTATCTTTTGGCAAGTAATATGTTTTGCTGGTTTGTTCATTTGGAAATTCTACACCAACAACAGTCGTAACTGTCAGTGAACCATCTTGGTTTACTGTCCAAGTGTAATCATCTGTATCGTGGTAACTTGCTGTATTCCAGCGGATATTGTCTAGTCCACATTCGTCAATAGCTGTAGGTGGTTCAGGTAGATCTACTACTTTTTCGCAATTGGCACTGTTGGTAAAATTCAACGTCCAGCTGGCTTGACCATCCAGTACATAGCCATCGATTGCGAATGCCTGAACACTAACGCTAGACGCACCATTTGCTGAATACGTACCAGCAGGCTTGATGCTAGAGCTACCGTTTACTTTGTAAATGACATGAGGGGTAGCAGGTATTGTATAAGTGTCATTCTTTACTTCACATAGGTCACTAATGCTTGGAGCAGTAGCAGCCACTTTGGCTCGACAGCTAGCAGGTGCCCAAAAAACTTTTTGCTTTGAGCCACCATTTGGACTGCCTACCACAACATCAAGATCTACATGATATCCCTGAGCAGCAGGGGTTCCCGTGAAACCGAGTGTGTATATATAACTACCATCAAGATCGTTGTTGCCCTGACCATCAGCGTCACCGTCTCCGATAACGACTGGTGTCAAGCTAGCGCCTGATACTAAAATACCTGCACTGGCTGTTGGAGCCTGAGAGGTAAATGATACTGTTGCGTTTTTGTCTGTTGTGTTGTTGAAGTTGTAAAAATCAACCTGCACAGAACAGCCACTTAGTTTCGGGTCGTTATTATTCAGTTCACTATCGGTACCCGGTTCGTGGACTTTGATGTCACCGGAATTGTTATTGTTATTGTTATTGTTATTCGATGCATATGCTGATTGCACTGGCATTAGCACTTGGCTTACCACCAATGCGAACGCAATCAGCCCCGCTCTAACGCGCCGTGATAGATTTGTCCTCATCCTACACACTCCCTGTGCCAAATGACACAATTATATTAATGTGTAGATTTTACTCCTCGTCAATAATATTGCAAAGCATGAGCAGTATAAAATCTGTGGAAATCTCAGCAAGTTTTCAGAAAATAGTCCTATAGTGAAGGTGAAATCAACCTAAACAAAGGACTTTACATGAATGTAATGAGCCGAGGTGTTCGTAATGCTTTCCGAAGCGGCATACGTACATTCGCGATAGTAGTAATGCTTGGAATTAGTGTTGGGCTAACGCTCAGCATGCTCATAGCTCGAAGTGGGGTAGAGCAAAAAATAGAAAATGTCAAAAGTTCGGTGGGAAATACCATTAATATCTCGCCGGCCGGCGCACGTGGTTTCGAGGGTGGGGGCACAGCCCTTACGACAGCTCAAATCAATAAAGTAGCGGCGCTCGACCACATAAGTTCCGTCACTTCTTCGCTAAGTGATCGGCTGACAAGCGATAACACAAACCTAGAATCCGCCGTTGATGCTGGTAGCCTAGGTGAACGCAACGCAGACAGTTCAGGCGTGCAAAACCAAGCGCCACCAAACACGAGCCCTTCCTCTAACAGCTCGTCATCGATTCCATCCTTCACGCCACCGGTAAATATCACTGGCACAAGTAGCTTAGAAGCCGCTTCTGCCTATGGTGCTAGCAAAGTTGAATACACCAGCGGCGAAGCAATTGACACGTCGAAAGACAGCAACGAGGCAGTCATAGGTAAGGACCTCGCTGAAAAGAACAACTTGAAAATAGGTTCAACCTTTAAAGCCTACGGTGAAACGCTCACGGTAGTTGGCATTTATGATACTGGCACAGTGTTCTCGAATAATGCCGTGATTGTATCTCTTTCAACGCTGCAACGCTTGAGCGATAGAAGTGGCGAAATTACCTCAGTAACGGCTACGGTTGACTCTTTAGATAATCTTTCCAGCGCCACAAAAAGCATTGAAGCCACACTAGGCTCTGCTGCCGACGTAACCAATGCGCAAGATACAGCCGCAAGTGCAGTCGAACCGCTTGAAAACGTAAAAACAATCGCGCTGTATAGCCTCATCGGTGCCACTGTGGCAGGTGGAGTTATCAC
Organism: Candidatus Saccharibacteria bacterium UBA6664; assembly: GCA_002455275.1. Taxonomy (GTDB): domain Bacteria; phylum Patescibacteriota; class Saccharimonadia; order Saccharimonadales; family Saccharimonadaceae; genus UBA1020. The sequence continues at coordinate 2,673 of DKKO01000003.1, read as the reverse complement.
TCTGCTTACCATGATAATGGTCGTTCGGGAGCGTCGCCGTGAAATTGGCGTCATGAAAGCAATTGGCAGCTCAAATCTTAAGACAGTTGGCCAGTTCACGAGCGAAGCCTTAACACTGACAAGCATGGGGCTAGTAGTAGGCTTGCTCTTTGCCGTCGTGGCTGCTACGCCAATCACCAATGCGCTTGTCAGCAATAGTCAGGCGTCGAGCCAAACCAGTAGCAATGGACAGCCGGGCGGACCTCGACCTGGTGGCTTTCGTAGCCTAGCCACGGCAGGCGTAACAAACCTGCAAACTATCGAAACTTCCGTGGGCTGGAGCACGCTAGGTTACGGAGCCCTAGCAGCCTTTGCTATCGCCGCCATTGGTAGCGCAGCACCAGCGTTCCTCATCAGTAAAGTGCGTCCATCAGAAGTAATGCGAGCCGAATAGGAGAAAAGTATGTTACAAGTAGCAAACGTTACGAAAAAATTTAACAGTGCCGGTAGTGATGTTACCGCTGTTTCCGATATAAGTTTCAGTGTTGAAACAGGTGATTTTGCCTCTATCATCGGCAAGTCTGGTAGCGGAAAAAGTACGCTCCTCAGTTTACTGGGAGGTCTTGACCAACCAAGCAATGGATCTATCGAAATAGACGGTAAGGATATTGCGAGACTGGGTGACCACGCACTTATTGATTACCGCTGCAAACGGATTGGCTTTGTGTTTCAAAACTACAACTTAATACCAAATCTCTCAGCACTAGAGAACGTAATGTTACCAATGGAATTTGCTGGTACAAGTAAGCGCTCACGAAGAGTGCGCGCTTCAGAGCTACTGAATCAAGTTGGTATTACAGACGAAAAACAGTCGCGAAAACCTGGTCGACTGAGCGGCGGCGAGCAGCAACGGGTAAGCATTGCACGCGCACTGGCTAACAATCCTTCGCTCATTTTGGCCGACGAGCCCACCGGCAACCTGGATACTCACGCCTCGGCCAACGTCCGGCAAATCCTGCACGACCTGACCCGCCAACTAGGGACCACCGTCATTGCCGTCACTCACGACGTCACTTTCGCCAACGCCGCCGATCGGCGCATTGGTATCGTCGATGGCCAGATCGATCCAGAATGGCAAATGTAGGTGGGATGATTTTGCCTGATTCCGGCACAGCCTTTTCTTCAGAATCAAGGCAACGGAGCCTTGAAATTTCCGTCCCATTGTTGCGGGTGTACAGCATCCGCGGTAATGCCTTGCTAACCGAGGCTTTCCCGCTCACGTCCTTCCCTCACTGCGCTAACGATATCTTCCCTCGTCACATCGAGCTCAATGTCCTTCACCGCCGCCGCCGCCTGTTCGGCATCACGGTCGTGGGCGTGATCCTTGGCGATCAGGATGTACAACGCCGGCACGATGAACAGGGTGAA
>DKKO01000003.1:852-1200 GCA_002455275.1 Candidatus Saccharibacteria bacterium UBA6664 | reverse complement strand
CGTGACCAAGCCCACCTTGGAATAAATGTTCAGCGTGGTGGTCCAGTCGGCGGTCAGCGCGAAGGGGATGTTTGGATTGGGCATCTTCAGGAAGGTGAACAGCAGCGCGCCGAACATCGCGAACGGTACCGAACCGAGCAGGATGATGAACGGGTCGCGGAAGCTGTTGAACTGCGCGGCCAGCACCAGAAAGATCAGGATGATGGCGAAACCCATGGTGGTGAAGAACTTGCCGCCGCCTTCCAATCGAAGCTGGCGCGATTCACCGGTGTAATCGATCACATAACCTTGCGGCATCAGCTTGGTGGCTTCGTCTTCCAGAAAACGCAGCGCCTCATCGAGCGGGCG
>DKKO01000003.1:573-776 GCA_002455275.1 Candidatus Saccharibacteria bacterium UBA6664 | reverse complement strand
TCGGCGCCGACCTGCTGCAAGTTGAGGCCGAGATCGGCGACCTTGTCGCGGTCGATGACGATCTCGGTCTGCGGCTGGTCGATCTTGACGTCGATCAACGGCGGGAAGGCGAATAGACCACTTTGCATCGCCTTCAACTGCACCTGTTTGGCGATGTCGAGGATTTGCTGGGTGTCGGCGGTCGAGGCAATGATGAACTCCAC
>DKKO01000003.1:0-515 GCA_002455275.1 Candidatus Saccharibacteria bacterium UBA6664 | reverse complement strand
CTGGTCTGATCGAGCGTGGCGTTGGCCGAAGCGTCGACGATGCCGAAGATCACCCCCTGATCCTCGGACGGCGCCAGCTCCTCCGGCGAGAACATCCACATCGGCACCACCACCAGAAACAACGCGCCCCAGACCAGATAAGCCGCCGGGCGCGCGCTCAGAGCGCCGTCCAGCAGCCGGCCGTAGAATCGCTTCAATCGTTCGAACGCAGCGTTGATGTGAGCGGGCAGCCAATGCCGTTCGTCTTCCGCGCTCAGCAGCTTGGACGACATCATCGGCGACAGGGTCAGCGCCACCACGCCGGAGATGGTCACCGAACCGGCCAGGGTGAAGGCGAATTCACGGAACAGTGCGCCGGTCAGCCCACCCTGCAAGCCGATCGGGGTGTAGACCGCGATCAGGGTGAGCGTCATGGCAATGATGGGGCCGACCAGCTCGCGCGCGCCCAGAATCGCCGCGTCGAAGGGACTCTGGCCCTCGCGCAGATGACGCTCGACGTTTTCCACCACCACGAT
>DKKO01000006.1 GCA_002455275.1 Candidatus Saccharibacteria bacterium UBA6664 | reverse complement strand
CTATCACGAAGTCAAAACACCACCATTATTGTCGTTACTCACGATCTGGACATCGCGGGTAAAACAGATAAAGTGTTCCGCCTACGCGACGGTAAGCTAATACCTACGGTCAAATCTCGTCAACCATATCGCTAAGCAACGACGCCAAGCACGTCATCGTCGTCGAGCAAATGTACTTTTCGATAGTCAATCGGTCCACCCGCAAGCAGAGCGTCACCAAGTGCCGCGACTCTGCCTATGAGATGACGTGGCACTGAAGGGTCGGCAAGCCCAAAGTGCATTTCATGTAACGTTAGGTGAGCAAAGTTTGTATGGTCCGCAAACTTTTCTGGCCAAGCTTCTGCACTCGACATAGTATTTTTCAGCATACTCAATAGATGCACCGCTGAATCGTGTGGCATCCAGCCTGGGAATTGACCGGCTTCGCCACTGGCTATCGCACGGGAGGTTGCTAGTGTCGCTCCTACGAGAAATTCGGGCTGCAGCGGAATCGTGCCCGCTTTTTGCTTCAATACCTGTTGTTTTGCAAGCTTCAAGCCAACTTTAGCGGCGCCAATCGACTCATACAGAGAGAACTTAGCTAGATCTAAGACATCCTTAGGCTCTTCAAATAATCGCTCAGCCACGCACGGGTCCGTTAAATCGTAGTAAATATATTCGAGCTCGCGAATCTTTGCGTAAGGGTGAACAGCCATTGAAACCATACCACCACGTGATTCACCGAGCTTTACGATTTGCCTTTGTAAGTCGTGATACTCAGCAAGCGCGGCCGTAATTTCAACCGAGCTCTCCGCCGAGAGTGCCTGCGGTATGTTTAAACTAGTAAATGCAGCTTTCGCAAGCCTTCTTGGATCGAGCAGGCAGCCCGATTGTTGGCTACTGTACTCAGGGCCAATCAGCACTACCGGAACACCAAGCTCGCGCATAAGCAACCTCGCTACATCGTCGTTGTGACCTTGAGTGCCAGTGAACCACGGTGTATCGATGGCCAGGGTGAAAGGGTAGCCCGTAGCAATACGCTCATCAGGCATATACACAGAGCTCGCTCGATACATTCCATCGGTCGTTTCCACATCGTGGCGATGGACCATCCCTAGTGGGCGCTCGAGCTCATCTTGCATAATAGTAGGTGAGTCATCATACACAATCCGTTTAATTTGAGTATTAAAAAACGGCACGCGCTCCGTGCGGCCGATTTCTATTTGCGTGTGGTCATCTATGAAGGCGCCTGGCCGATTACCGACAGCCTTGTCCCAGAGCACCTCGTGGTGAGGTGCGACTGCCGACCGAAGACCCGTTGAAAATCCCATGTCTGTTTTGCCTCTACTGTCTGTGGCTCATTGTACGCTTTTTGCATAGCCTTGCAAGTATATTCATAAGCGTATTGCCTGTTGGGGCGTTGTTTGTCATAATAATCACTAAGGAAAACTAGGGGGCAAGAATAAAGGCACTCACACTCACTTGGTTCTGGCATCGCCGTATCTGCGAAGCAACGATGTTTATCTCTCTGATGGTAGTGGGGCTTTATTTTTTACCACTGTTTACAGGTTCCGAGTTCACAAACAACAATCTGATTGTCGATACCGCTGGGGCTATATTGTCTGGCGTAACTTTTGTGGTGGCCTTCGGCGCCTACTGGTGGACACCTCAAAAATACGGCCATCTTGCTTCAGCCTTCGTCTACTTATTACTCGTACTCACGACAGCTACGCTCGTTTTAAGCACAGGAGAAACAGGCTCACCGTTTATCGCACTTTGGATAGCCGTTGCAGTATTCGCCGGTATCTTTGGCGTGCCGGGCTTAGCAATTCTATTGTTCACCGTAATTGCGTACTTAGCCTACGCCTTTTTAACGCACGCCACGCCTAGCGCAATGATTATAGGCAGTATTGCCGGCATCGGGCCGCTCATTGCCAGCTTTATTATTTGGCACACCAAAACCGAAAAAGATGACACGAAAGACAAGGCCTACAAAGATCTCGCGAGTGAGCTAAGCCAGGTCGCCAACAAGTCTGATGTCGTGATTAACGCCATCGATGATGGTGTGATTGCTGTAGATAAAAAGGGTGTTATTCAGCTAATCAACCCGGCCGCTCAACGAATCATAGGGTGGGGCAAAGACGATGCGGTTGGCCTTAGTTATAAATCGGTGGTGAAGCTGCACGACCACACAGATACACAGGTAACCGTGTCGAATGACCCGGTTGAAAAGGTACTAGCGAGCAATCAAGAAATTCGCTCTGATTTATTTTCTGTTGTCACCGAGTCGGGCAAGAAGGTACTTCTATCAATTGTAGTGTCGCCGATTGGCCAAGTTGGTTCCGGTGTCATTATCGTATTTCGTGATATCACCAATGCCAAGCGTGAAGAACGTGAACAGGCTGAGTTTATCTCTACCGCAAGCCATGAGATGCGCACACCCGTAGCAAGCATAGAAGGCTACCTAGGACTCGCACTGAACCCCGCCACGGCAACAATCGATGAAAAAGCACGTGATTACATTACCAAAGCTCAAGCGTCAGCCCAACACCTTGGCCGCCTTTTCCAAGACTTACTCGATGTAACCAAGGCCGACGATGGCCGGATAGGTAATTCACCCACCGTTATTAACGTGGTTGAATATCTCGATGGTGTGCTCGAAGGTCTGAAGCCAAAAGCGGATGAAAAAGACTTGCGTTTTATATACAAGCCGCGTCCTGCGGACAATACAGTGATTGGTCGAATGTTACCACCTGTCTTTTACGTGAATGTCGACAAAGATCACTTACGCGAGGTAATCGCCAACTTGGTTGAAAATGCCATCAAATACACGCCAGCTGGCGATGTAGTGATTGATGTTACAGGCACAGATGCAGACGTAATTATCAGTGTGGCCGACAGTGGTATCGGCATTCCGGCTGAGGATATTTCGCATCTCTTCCAAAAGTTCTACCGCGTCGACAATAGCGATACGCGAGAGATTGGTGGAACGGGACTTGGATTATACCTTTGTCGTCGCCTAACAGAGGTTATGGGTGGCCGTATTACCGTAAAAAGCGAGTACAAAAAGGGGAGTACCTTTGAAGTCATTCTGCCACGTATCGATAACGAGGAGGCGACCCGGCTCATTGAACAAGCTGCTGAAAAAGCCGAAAAAGAAGCTCAAAAGCCTGCAATCCTACCTATTGGCTCTACCTCAACCATGGCTACAGAAGCACCAAACACAGCAACGCAACCCCAGACAACTAGTTCAGCCGGTGCAGTGTCCGAATTGATGCCAGCACCGTCGCCAGCCCCAGTACCAGCTCCTGCGCCCGTAGTACCACAGCCAAAACCCACCATGCCACATCCCATCTCAACACCAAATCCTGCGCCTACAGCACCTATAGTGTCGCCTTATGCTTCGGGTAGGCCATCTGTAGTGGTGCCAAAACGAAACGAAAACAAGGTAAATCAACCATAAGGGGTATAGCATTTTAAAAGCTGCTTCGGTACAATGAGGGTAATATGACGAAAATACTACTAGTAGAAGACGACAAAAGCCTGCGCGAGATTTATGGAGTACGCCTACTCGCAGAAGGATACGACATTGTTTCAGCAGGTGATGGTGAAGAAGCTTTGGCTATGGCCATCAAAGAACGCCCTGAGCTAATTGTAAGCGATGTAATGATGCCAAAAATTAGCGGATTTGACATGCTCGACATTTTGCGCTCAACCACCGAAACTAAAGATATTAAAGTCATTATGATGACCGCGCTTTCTAGCGAAGATCAACGTCAACGAGGCGAACAACTTGGCGCCGATCGTTACTTGGTAAAATCACAAGTCGGTATTGAGGATGTAGTCCGCACTGTTCACGAAGTCCTAGGTGATGTACCTACCGCTGCTGGCGCAGCGCCAGCACCAACTCCTATCGCACAAGCACCTAGCGTACCAGCAGCCGCTCCAGCCCCTGAGCCTGCCGAACCAGCTGCTGGTGGTCCTGTAGCACCACGACCTGCGCCCGCGACGGCAGTGCCACCACGACCCGATGAACCGCCGATTCCTCCAGTACCTGCTCCCGAACCTGTTGCTGCGCCACCGACGGTACCAACACCTCTACCAGCGCCGGAACCTGTTGCTACTACAGAGCCAGCCACAAGTGGATTGCCACAGCCTTCTAGCGCACCTACAGCTCCAGAGCCTCGCACTGGCACAGGGCTTGCCGATAGAGTTATCCAACCTCTTGAAAAACCAGAAGGCGAAGACCCTAAAGACTTGGCCGATATGATGAATAAAGAGCTCGGTGATACACCAGCAGAAACTACCGCAACGGACGCTCCAGTTGCTCCCGCTCCTGACGAGCATAGTATCGAATTCGAAGAAACTCCACGCGAAAATCCTGCGCCGTAACTTCAAGTCTTGCTATAATCACTAGCAGTGCACTCATCAGAAGACCGACTTAATAAATACCTAGCTCTGCAGCTTGGCATTTCACGCCGCGAAGCGGATGATTTAATTGCCGATGGCAAAGTAAAAATCAATGGGGAAGTAGCTCAGCTGGGAAGCCGGGTTTCCTCTGATTCTAAAGTTACAGTAAGGGACAAAGCGGTTACATCATGTCGCAAGCTCGAGACCATCCTATTCCATAAACCCGTTGGCTACGTATCTTCACGTAAAGCCCAAGGCGACAACCCCACGATTTATGATGTAATCCCCAAAGAATACCACCATCTTAAGCCGGTCGGCAGGCTAGACAAAGATAGCTCCGGGCTGCTACTTCTTAGCAACGACGGTAACTTTTCTCATCAGATGACCCACCCAAGTTTTCGCAAAACGAAAGTATATGAGGTAAAGCTAGATAAGCCTTTACAGCCCCTCCACCAACAAATGATCTCTGATCATGGCATAATGCTCGAAGACGGCAAAAGCCAGTTTCTTATTTCTCGTATGGACGGTGACTCAATGTATGAGGTTACCATGACGGAAGGCCGCAACCGACAAATTCGTCGTACTTTGGCCGCGCTCGGCTACCAAATTGTCACACTCCACCGCACGAAATTTGGGCAATATAACATTGGTAAGCTCAAGGTGGGAGAATATTCAAATACGGAAGCTTCTTGAGGCTTCCGTATTTGTAGATATAGCAACTAATCCTATAGTGCAGTAATGCGAACGTAGCGAATGAAGTCTAGCCTGTCATTCACGCCGTAATTACCAACACTAGTTATGTCCCAGCCGGCAATATCTTGATATTGGCTTCGAATATGACGGTCTCGACAGCGCTCAGTATAGTTTGAGTTCGTGTACGCGAACGTAGCGAGTGGGTTTACTAACGCGTCAAGACCCACTTGCACACCTCCATCATCACCAACGCTACTGCGAGACTTTACACATACAGTCACGTCTTGGTCTGTGTGAGCAAGAATAAAGTCATGAGCCGCCTTGCTGGTTGCATATCCCGGCGCTTGCGGTGTCACTTTAAGACGCAGCACCGTCATACCGTTGTCTTCCTGTACCCTAGCGTTATCAACGAGTTTCCAGTCGTCTGGCCAAATTGTTATAGAATCGCCAGCCGCGGCCGATGAGGTTGGCACCAAAACAGCAATTGCTGCAAGTATTGCAGCAAAAGCAGCTGTAATAACACTAATTTTAATATTTTTTAAAGTAGAAACCATATGAGCTCCCCGTTAGTAATTGTACTTTCAGTATGCGCTTGGTATAAAAAGTTTAAAACTGTAGTTTTTACCACGACCGCAGACTACTGGTTAGACGCAATAAAACCGAATGACCTTAGCAGTTCGTCGGTTTTATCTTCGCGTATATGTGCTCGAAGTCTGTCCTCGAAGTCGCGAAGTATCTTTGTCAGCCCAACTTGCGTGCCACCACAAGCCTTAAAGTCGACCGCAAAGTCCTCGTCGTTTCTTTGTGCCCATTCTATCGCTTCCGGAAAATCAGCAACCTTCACGTGTCTCGTACGTGCTAATGCCTCCTGCGCACATGCACGCAGTGCGTCCACAAACGCATCAATATCAATCTTTTCTTCGGCCAGTATTTCCTTTGTCATTTGTATAGGTTATACAACTAATCGCCTAAAGAAGCAAGTTATACTGCTTATGCTCGCAAAATGTTGCTACCTCTGTTATAATTACCCTCATTATGGCCAAGCTTCCTACCGTCGCCATCGTTGGGCAAACCAACGTTGGTAAAAGCAGTCTATTTAACCGTCTCTATGGTTCCCAAGAGGCGATTGTTGCGCGTGAGGCGGGTACAACGCGGGATAACGTGGTACGACGCATCACAGATGCAGGAAAGAGCTTCTGGCTGGTAGATACGGCCGGATTAAAGCCCGCCGAAGACGAGTTTGAGGCGACGATTCAAGAGCAAATTACCGAAGCCACCGAACTTGCCGATGCCATCATCGTGATGGTCGACAGCACTCAGTACCCCAGCGACGAAGACCGACGCATCGCAAAAACAGCGCTTAAAAGCAAAAAACCCGTACTTCTGGTAGTGAACAAGACCGACCTAAAGGGCAGTTTGGGCCCAGAAGAATTCCGTCGTCTTGGTATAAAAGACATCCTGCTCACCAGCGCCGAGCACAATCGCGGTGTACGCAGCCTTCTGGCACGCCTCGGCAAGCTACTGCCAGAAGTGAAAGATGCAGAGCCAGACGAAGTATTACGAATCGCGCTCATCGGCCGCCCAAATGTTGGTAAAAGCTACCTTTTCAACACCTTAGCTGGTAAACAGCAAGCACTGGTAGCAAACATCGCCGGAACCACTCGTGATGTTAACCGCGTGAGCTTACGCTACGACAAGCGCGATCTTGAACTGCTCGACACCGCTGGTATTCGCCGTCAGGGTAAACAAGAAGTGGGTATAGAAAAATTTAGCGTACTACGTACACTGCAAGCCATCGAGGAAGCCGACGTTTGTTTCCTGCTCATGGATGTTAACGAACTCAACGTACAGCTCGATCAGCGCCTTGCAGGGCTGATTGCCGAAGCAGGCAAGGGCTTAGTGCTGGTAGTAAGTAAATGGGATTCAGTTGAAGGAAAAGACGCATATACACGCGACGCACTGGCACCAAAAATTGCTTATAACTTTAAATTCACTCCGTGGGCACCGCTTATTTTCACCAGTAGTGTTACCGGGCAAAATGTCACTAAATTATTTGACCTAGCCCTAGATATCGATGCCCGCCGCAAGCAAGAGACTAAAACCCGCGTACTAAACGACTTATTACAAAAGGCGACAGCCAAACATCCTCCAGCAGGTTTAAAAAACTCCCACCCGAAGCTTCGCTACATGGTGCAAACCGACACCATGCCGCCGTGGTTTGTGATTCATGGTAGCAACCTCAAATTCGTACACTGGAGCTACAAACGTTACCTCGAGCGCCTACTACGCGAAACCTATGATTATTCTGGTACGCCAATAAAATTTAGCTTCCGAGACGAAAAACAAATCAAAAGTAACCGCGAACGCGTCGCGGCTGGTAAAGAGCCTATCAACAAAAGGGCGGGCAAGGTGAAAGCACCCGACCATGATAAATCGTGAAACGGTCAAACACTCGTTTGACGTCATCCCAGAGCTTCTAGCGCTATTCGATAGTATTCCAGAGCTTGAAGACAGCACCACCAGACGTGATTACTTCTCACGACTATCTTCAGATGATTTTATCGATATTCTGCAACTACTTGATGGCCATTTGCGAGGCGAGTCCTCAATGCAGCCCTTTGATGGCCAAACGGTGTTTCTTGAGGGTATACAAGTGATGGACCAGCGTGACAAAGAAGCTTGGCTTCGTCTATCATGGGATATTGCCCGCTCGTTTCTGGAAGATAATTCTCTCGACGACCAGCAAGCCCTTGATTATGCCGGTATAACCGTGGCAGGCGCGACGGTTTTAATACATCCATTTATTGATAGTAACGGTCGCTCAAGCCGTATATTATCCCACATGATAATGCGCGGCGTGCCAACCGAAAAAGCACTAGAAGGTATTTTGACGTCAAACGCCGAGGGGACGAATTGGTATGTAGTCCCGTTTACACGCCAGTCGGGTCGAAACTTCAAGAACTGGCAGCCTGATAGTATCGTCTGGCACGCTCCAGATGCTGATGTAGACGATATTATATCCGGCAACCAGCGTAATGCCGCAGATCCCGCTATAAAAGATACCTTCGATGGGCAGTTTAGCAACGATTTCAACCGTGATGACATTATCCGAGAATTCATAGAATTCTATCCACCTATTGCCGAACAAACCTATGATGCATCACTTCGCACCGAAGGCGAGACTTCAACACTTCACGCACTAACGTTTCTTCATGAACTTGCTCAATCGCCAGATACCGCAACCGCGATGTTTTCAGCAAAGGCGCTTGGCCAATTACAACGCTTCGTTAGCCACACTTCAACGAGAGCATTTTTGCACGGTATGGTTGACGACACGATGTATACAATGCCCGAGTGGCTTACTCAGGTCGAGCCCAATCAATCATCACTAGTGCCACAAGAGGTAAGTATTTTGCGCAAACAAAAAGCCGCCACCTATGGCGACGCTCTTCGATACGCGCACTACACCTACTCGACGTATTACTCATAAATTGACGAAGCCCCGCCGTCCAACCCACGAAGGGAAGGACGACGGGGCTCTTCCGTCAGAGCGGCGAGACCGGCGAGGCAGTGTCTGCCATGCCAATCTTGCCGACGTAGTCGAACATGTCGTACTGCTGGCCCTGATGGGTCAGCACGCCGTCGCCTACGTAGATCAGGCGAACGGGCTGGCGCTGCGCCGCTCGGCGTGCACGAAGCACGCGCTTGCGGTAGATGCGGCCAGCCACGATGGCATAGATGACAGCGGGTGCCATGACAGCGCTCACCACCATGACCACGTCGTGGTTGATAGAGCCGAACGTCAGACGCCAGCTCACCATCGCGACAATGGTCAGTACGACGAAGATCCAGACGACGACGCGGTCCTTGCGGTCCATCGCCATCATGTCGGATTCGTGCTTGTTCATGTACTGCTCCTTCGGGGAAGTGCCAAGGCTCATACTCCTTAGCGAAGGTGCGGGTTGCCCCACAATTCATATTATAGCATAAACGCAATAAAAAAGCAATAATGTATACTACGAACAGATATGAAAATCGTTTTTGGCCTAGGAAATCCCGAGCAGCAGTATGATGGCACCCGACATAATGTGGGGTTTGCCGTACTCGACGAATATGCCGCTAAAAATGGGGTTTCGTTCCAAGCGAAAGAGAAGTTTCACGCAGACATAGCCGAATTTACAATCTCTGGTGAAAAAGTACTACTGGTAAAGCCCGCTACCTATTACAACCTCGTAGGACAAAGCCTGCGAGCCATTGCAGATTTTTACAAGGTTGAGCCCGAAGACATTCTGATAGTACACGACGATCTAGCCCTTCCGTTCGGAACGGTGCGCACACGAATTGGCGGCTCAGATGCTGGCAACAACGGCATTAAAAGTGTTAATCAACACGGCATGGAGCAGACCAATCGAGTACGGATTGGTATTGCGACCGAGCAGCGAGCTTTGCTTGGTGATAGCGACTTTGTCCTTGCTAAATTTACCGCCGAAGAACGCAAAGTACTCTCTGTAATGCAGCAGAAAATCGCCGAGCTCGTCGACGATTTTCTGGCAGGAAACTTCAATCACGCCACGCACCGCTAATGCGCGTGCGGTGTAAGGCTAATCACCCAAGCGAGTACCACCACGCCCACGAGTAACATCGCGGCCTGCACATTGCCCTCGGCACGAGGTTTTTCATGAATATCAGGGATGATATCACTGGCGGCAATGTAGATAAAGAAGCCTGCGGCAATAGCGAGCAGTGGAGCAGGATTGAAGCCACTAGCGTCGCCAATAGCGAACGTAGCAAGAGCAGTTACCACTGTCGCAAGAGCGCTCAGTATATTTACCCAAACCACTCGAGCCGGCTTCATACCTTTGCCTAGCAATATGCTAAAATCACCAATTTCTTGCGGAATTTCGTGTGCTGCCACCGCTATAGCCGTACCAATACCCGCAGCCGGGCTTACTAAAAACGCTGCGCCTAGGGCCACGCCGTCGATAGCATTGTGCAGCGTATCACCAATAATCACTAGCCACTGGTGAGTTTTATTCTTCGCACCATGTGCTTTGTCGTGGTGATGGTGTTCGTGGTGGTGAAACCAACCGAGTAATCGCTCGAGTACAAAGAAGCCCAAAAAGCCGCCTAGAGCATATACCACGGCCGAGTGAATGCTGCCATCTTCAACTGCCTCTGGGAAAACGCCCAAAAAGGCCGCCGCCAGCAATGCACCGGCGCCGAAGGGAACCCCATAGCGAATCGCAATATTTCTTACAGTTGTATGACCTAGTAGGGCAATGCCGCCCACTAGAGATAAAACACTGCCTACCAGTGCCCAAAAAAGTACTACTAAATAGTCCATTTTGTTCCTTTACGTTTTATGTATCAAAGTGAAAATTCAAATGTTCCGGTGGCTACATCAGCAGCATCTTACATGCGTAGCAGTGGTTTTACTATAGCACACCAGCTCTAGCGGCTCTAGCTTGATTTAAGGTGTTTCAATGATATAATTATGCGTAACTTCGTCGAGCGGTGACGAACGTCGCCCGACAATCCACCCCGCTCCGAGGTTCGGAGCTCGAGAGGTAGGTAACCATGACCGACCAGCACGCAATGCATGAGGCCAAGTCCCAGCTCGCGGGCGAGATTTCTCGACAGTTGTCGAGACTGACCGCTCTTACGAACTGGGACAAGGACGACAGAGTCTTCGTCGGCAGAGCCTACGCCATGAAGAAGAACGAGCCATCGTTCTTCCGCGGTGTCTACCAGGCACTGTTCGGCAGCGACCTGCGCTTCATCGAGATCGAAGACGCTCACGTGCCCCTCTGCAGGGGCGAGGATGGGCGTCTCTATGTACGCCGAGAGACCGAGCGAGGGGCCGTGGCCTTCATCCTCGCCAGCGTCGAGAAGCGACGTGTCAGCGGTCTCAAGCGTCTTCGGATGCTGTTCGACTGCGAACTCGATCGCTACGAGTGACCGCCTCGCTCCGTGGGCCCTGCATCGCATCAGCGATCAGGGCCCTGAGCATGCCTATTTCAATCTAATCAAATAGAAAATAGCCAGCGAATTTACTTCGTGGCTATTTTTATAACTACCGGGAAGAGCAGCCAAAGAACATTTCTAATTTTCCTTGCGCGATGAGAAACCCTGAAAGGGTGTCTCATTAAAACCAATCAAAAAGCCCCAGGTAAGGGTGGGCATCACCTGGAGCTATTTGACCCTTCAACCACCCTGAGTTTATCAGATGAAGCGCTCAGCACTACTCCACAGAAAGTGGGCGCCCACACGAATGTGCTACTGGATAGTCATCTAGCGATAAACCCAATGAATAAGGGTTAAAGGGGTTAGTATGTGGGCAATGTTTGCTGAAACATCATTTACTCGAGGAAGTGGAGGGTAGATTACTGCCAAGAGCCATTGCTCACAACCTAACATAAGTTAGAATAGGGGGTATAAGGTGCGTTTGGTTACCCTCGCGGACTAACCAATCATGCCCCATATTAGCACGTATTTGACATAAAGTCAATACCTTTTATCACTTTTTTTATGAAAATCAATACGACATCCCCAGATGAGCAAAATTTCTTACAGATACTAACTCATATTGCTAATGCTCCGAAATCATTGGATTATACAGGAACACTTCCTACTGAGCGCGTGCCCACCGTGGCAATCGTAGGCACTCGCAAGCCCACTGCCTATGGGCGTGATGTGACGCACAAAATCGCGTTTGAGCTCGCTTCACGCGGCGTGGTGGTAGTAAGTGGCTTGGCGCTCGGAGTAGATAGCATTGCGCACAAAGCAGCGCTTGAAGCCAGTGGTACCACGATTGCAGTACTAGGCTGTGGCTTGCCACGTATCTATCCATCAAGTCACAAGGGGCTAGCGGATGAAATAGTGAAAAAGGGCGGGGCGGTTATAAGCGAATACGAGCGCGACGAAGAAGCTCGGCCACACTACTTTTTAGAGCGCAATCGCATTGTGAGTGGGCTGGCAGACGCCATTATTATTACCGAGGCCGCCGCGAAAAGTGGCACATTAAACACCGCTGCTCATGCGCTAGAGCAAGGTAAAGAAATTTTTGTCGTGCCCGGAAATATCACCAGTCCACTCTCTAGCGGCTGTAACGAATTGCTAAAACAGGGAGCCGCCGTTCTAACGAACTATCAAGATGTACTTGAGGTAATCGCGCCCGACGCCGTAGCGCCACAAACCCGCCTGGCACTTGGCTCCACCCCCGCAGAAACAGCGATTATTCAGCAGCTTTCAAGTGGCATGCGAGATGGCGAAGCAATACAAAAAGCGACGAAACTGTCCGCCGCCGAATTTGCTACCACGCTCACCATGCTTGAAATTGCCGGGGTTGTACGAAACCTCGGCTCGAATCAGTGGACGTTACGCTAAGCGCTTACCGCATCAAGCGCGGCAAGACCTAGCTTTTGTCGATATTTTTCGTTGGGTTGTTTCATGTCTAACCCTTTGTTTATGTTTATACTAGCGCAGGCTCAGGTTCTGACGCAGGGGCTTCAAACTCAATTTCCAAATCGTACAGTGCCGGCATCGGGATGCTGGTATCGCGTTGGTTGAGCTCGCCACTGTGTACAATCATTAGCTCGGCCTCTACAAAGGCCCTGTCGCGCATTGCATCAGCAAAATGCATCATCTCCTCGGCAATGTGGTCATAGCCGCCTTCTTCAATGTCTAATTCCTCTTGTAGGTCACGTACGATATCGCCGATAACAATAATCTCTAAAAGTTTGGCATGAAAATCGCTTACATTACCATCAAGCCGCTTTGCAAGCTCTACAGCAACATATTCATGGATAGCAGCTGAGAATTTTGGGTGCTCAATCTCTAGTTCCTCAAGTTCGGCCATAGATTCTCGCAAAGCCTCTTCAACCGCTTGAATCACTGCCTCAGCCGGAGCTGAGCTTTCGGCTACTACCACAGCGCTGTGAAGTTCGCTTTCGAGCTGTAGGCGCACTTCTTGTTCGAGTAGCTCAAGCTCGTAATCATACAAGGTGGCTACTTCTTCGTTTACATAGACCGTTAGCTCACCCTCCATGCCATTCTCGGCTGGGTTGAAATTAGGGTCGTACGTTAATACATTGCCTGCCTCTAAGTCGCGTCGGTGTTGGTCAAATGCGGCGTCAGTCTCGTAGTACATAATATTTTATTATATCATATTTATTTAAAATTTGCAATATATGTAACTGTTTTGGGCGCTCGTGTTTGTATAGGAACGTCTCTACCTCTGTTATACTCCTTACGCTTGGCAAAAGCAACCCCCAAAATATTTGCATTTTCTCAAAAGTTGCGTAGTATAGGCACTTGTGTTTAGCTTGAAAATAGACGTATGGGCAAAAATCTAGTAATCGTAGAGAGTCCGGCCAAGGCCAAAACTATCGAGAAGTACCTCGGTAGTGACTTTACTGTGCTTTCGAGTATTGGCCATATCCGCAGTATTGCGAAAAAGACAAAAGAAGGGAGGCCAGGCGTCGATATCGCCGCTGGTTTTAAAGCCACCTACGAAATTGACCCTGAAAAGAAAAAAGTAATTGCCGAGCTAAAAAAGGCAGTAAAAACCGCGCAAACCGTATGGCTGGCGACTGATGAGGACCGCGAAGGGGAGGCGATTGCCTGGCACTTGTGCGAGGTACTCGGGCTCGATCCAAAATCCACCAACCGTATTGTTTTTCACGAAATTACCAAAAGTGCCATCGAAGAAGCGGTGAAGCACCCACGAACAGTAGATATGCACGTGGTAGAAGCCCAGCAAGCGCGCCAAATTCTCGATAGAATCGTCGGCTTTGAATTAAGCCCAGTCGTATGGCAAAAAGTACCTGGTGGCAAAAGCGCCGGCCGTGTGCAAAGCCCTGCCGTGCGCCTACTCGTAGAGCGCGAACAGGAAATCGCCGCGTTTGAAGGCAGCAGCCAATTTAAAGTAATGGCTTTGTTTTACCACGATAAGCAAGAATTTAAAGCCGAACTAGAAGAGCGCTTTGACAGCGAAGACGACGCTAGAACATTCCTAGAGAGCCTCAAAGACGCTACTTATAGCGTCCATAGCACCTCGAAAGCTCCGGGCACACGCAACCCAAGTGCGCCTTTTACCACTAGCACCTTGCAGCAGGAAGCCAACTCGAAGCTTGGCTTTGGCTCGAAAGCCACTATGGCTAGTGCCCAGAAGCTCTACCAAGACGGAAAAATCACCTACATGCGTACTGATAGCGTAAACCTCAGCGGGCAAGCGATTGCCGCGGCGACCGCTTACATTAAGCAGCTGTACGGCCCAGAATATTCAACCGTACGAAAATACACCACCAAAAGCGCGGGCGCCCAAGAAGCCCACGAGGCGATTCGTCCTACCGATATGTCACGCGAAACCGCTAGCAACAACGAATACGACCAGAAATTATACGATTTGATTCGTCGTCGCACCCTGGCAAGCCAAATGTCACTGGCAAAGCTTGAAAAAACCACTGTCACTATATCCATTTCATCTGATAAGCGAGTCTTCACCGCGAAAGGTGAGGTGATTGTATTTGACGGCTTCCTGCGAGTGTACGGAGGCGGCAAGGAAGAAATCTTGCCTGCAGTCAAAGATGGTGAGGCTCTAGGTGTAAGTGAAGTTGAGGCCCGTGAAGTATTCGCGCGACCACCGGCTCGTTACACCGAAGGTAGCTTGGTGAAAAAGCTCGAAGAGCTCGGTATCGGCCGTCCTAGTACCTACGCGACGATTATCGACACCGTTCAAACTCGTGGTTACGTGGAAAAAGGCGAGGGAGAGGGCGAACCACGTGAAATTCGAGTGCTGCGTTTGCTAGAAAACGCTGTTGAGAAGGAAATAGTTGAAGAGAAAACTGGCTCGACCAAAGGCAAACTTATCCCTACGCCAGCCGGCGAGCTCATTGCTGGCTTCCTTACCGAACACTTTCAGCCAATTGTCGACTACGGCTTTANNGCAGCCAATTGTCGACTACGGTTTTACCGCGAGTGTAGAAGAGCATTTCGATGATATCGCCGACAACAAACTCGCGCGCAACGACATGCTCAAAGATTTCTACGACCCGTTCCATAAACTCGTCGCCAAATCGAGCGATATCGACCGCAGCACAGTAGGTGCGAACAGAGAAGTAGGAGTCGATCCAAAGTCTGGCAAGATGATATATGCTCGCTTTGGACGCTTTGGACCGATGCTACAGCTTGGTGACACCGAAGGAGACGATAAGCCAGAATTCGCCCCTATGCCAAAAGGCGCCAAGATCGAAACTGTCACATTAGAACAAGCACTAGAAGCATTTAAGTTGCCCCGGCTCGTTGGCCAAACCGACGACGGCAAAGATATAAAGGCAAATATTGGCCGCTTTGGACCATACATTGTGGTAGATAAGCTGTTCGTGAGCATAAAGCCTCTCGACCCGCACACAATCACGCTTGCCGAGGCGACTGAGCTCTACGCGGCCAAATTAAAAGCCGAGGCCGAGAAAAACATCGCTGACTTTGGCGACGGTATAAAAGTGCTGAATGGCCGCTGGGGCGCGTATATTACCGATGGCAAGAAAAACGCCAAAATTCCGAAAGATACCGACCCTAAAACAATCACTCATGACCAAGCCAAACAGCTACTAAAAGACGCACCCGAAAAGGGTAAACGTCGCTTCCCGCGCAAGAAATCGTAACGGCTTTCTTCCATTTACAAATACCTGCTTATGCGGTATGATATTCGTTGACCTGTTTCACCTACGGATTGGATTTTCGATGCCGAAGCACGAACCGAACCCTGACGTCGTGAACCTCGCGGAGCTTGGTGGCTGCCGAGTCACCGCCGTGATGGACGACGACAGCAGCCTGGAGATCTCGGTGCCCGACGACCGTCGTGTGTCGACCAACTGGGTGCACTCTGTCACCCTGACGCCCGGCCCTGGTGCTGACCGCCAGGACACCTTCGTCAGCCGCTGGCCTACCGTGGGCCACCCACTGACGGTCAACGGGCGCGCAGTCGGCACCATCAAGGCGCTGCGCATCCACTGACAACAGGCCTCAACCCGCCCATCCTGCGCTCCCGCCCTCGTGGCGGCGACGCTACAGGGGCGGGTTCGCTAATTTTTGACATTTCAAAGAAGCAGTATAAGGCTAATCACAAAACTGTGGATAAAAAAGCCTAAAAACACGCTTTACCATAAGCGTCTAGTATGTGCTATAATTTAAGTAACCAAGTTGGTGAAAAAATATATTTGACATTATAAACGCTTTGTTTTATAATCGACATAAACGATACCATTATTAACCCTATAACCGGTGGCCGAGAGGAACGAAAGAACGCGATGGAAGAAACCACACAAACAGATATGTCGACCAGCTTACAAACAGCCGTAAGCGATGTATTAGGTGTTATTGAACAAGATCGCGAACGTGAAATCATCTCGCGCCGTTTTGGACTAAATGACCGTAAAGAAACACTCGAGCAAATTGGTGAGTTACTTGGTATTACCCGTGAACGTGTGCGTCAGCTTGAAAAGGCCATTCTGATTCGCCTGAAACTTGCGTCTGAAGACAATAAAGTGCCAAGCATGCACGAGGTTGAGCGCCAAATTATCCGACACTTATCTGAAAAGGGCAGGGTGGCTCGCGTACAAGATGTTGCTCGAGATATGGTAGGCAAAGACGCTACGCCCATACACCGTTCTCACATTGGATTTTTGGCTGAACTTTCGCCAAACCTCGCCGTAGTAAACGAAAACGACGATTTTTACCACTCTATTGGTATCAAAGAGCACGCCGACGAGAAGAAAATCAAAGCTCACGTTGATGAAATCGTAAAAACCATCAAAGCACATGGCGAGCCAATTAGTTCAGAAGATCTTCACGCCAAGCTAAGCCACGAACACCCAAGCCACGTAAGCGCGCTTGCAAGCACCTCTAAAAGGCTTGCTAGCCTACGCGACAACTGGGGTCTTGTAAAATGGCCAACCGTTAACCCAAAGAACATTCGCGACAAAATCTATGTGATTTTAGCCGACAATGGTAAACCAATGCACTTTTCAGAGATTGCAAAGTCTATCAAGGTAAGTGATTTCAAGCGAAAAGACGTTACTACTCAAGCTATTCACAACGAGCTCATCAAAGATAAGCGCTTCGTGCTGATTGGCCGTGGTATTTACGCACTCGACGAGTGGGGCTACAGCAAGGGTACAGTTTCAGATATCATCACCGATGTACTAAAGAAAGCCGGCGAGCCACTACATCGCGACGAAATCGTAAAACGTGTACTAAAAAGCCGTCAAGTGAAAGAAACCACCATTTTATTGAACCTTCAGAGTAAACCTCAGTTCAAACGCGTTTCTAAAGCCACTTACAAGCTCGCTGAGCCTACCAAGTAACTTGTTTACAACTTACCTAGAAGATAGTCGTTATTCATTTTCTCAGCACTCTTTATGGGTGCAGGCAGCCCATGGCGTTGGGCTGACCCCTCTTGCTTAAGCAAATAGGGGTCACACGCTTCGAAAACGAATAACGTCTATCTTCTTTGCGCTACCAGGGGGGACTGAGGCGCAATAAGCTAGCCTTGCTAGCTGTCCTGCGACATTGTCGTAGTCTTCCTGCCCACCCGAGGATGTCTGAACAAAGTGAGTTCCGCAGGGTGCAGTGAATACTGCGACAAGGTCGCAAGGCACAGGTGGCATGCTAGTGTTTGCGCCTCAGCCCAGCAATCACATGGCCCTGCCTTGCAAACAGAGGCCACAGGTGGGACAATAAAAGAAGAATTTATGTCTGTATTTTCTTGGTTAATTGAATTTTTGCTACAGTGGTACGTTTGGATACCCCTAGTAGGCATACTCCTGTACCTTACGTGGCGAAATTACCGGACCGCTGATACATCGCGCCCGATCGATAGCGTACTGTTAGTTCTTGAAATTCCGAAAGCCAACGACAAATCAGAGCTTGCTGCAGAGCAGCTTTTCGCCAGCCTGCATGGTATTTTACGGGATAAAACGGAACTCCGGCTCAATAACGGGGTGCAAGAGCACCTTAGCTTTGAAATCGCCTCGGTTGGTGGCCAGATTCGCTTCTACGTGTGGGTACCTCGTAGCTTGCAAAGCTTTGTAGAGGGTCAAATCTACGCCCAATACCCAACAGTGCAAATACATACCGCCGATGAAGATTACGTGACGCACGACCGTCAGCATCCGGTAGTGTATACCTCTAGCATCACTGTTGCCGATAATGAAGTGTTGCCAATTAAGACCTTCCAAAACTTTGAGGTCGACCCCTTGGCGGGTATTACCGGTACTCTCGCCAAACTCGAGAATGCTAATGAAGAATTATGGGTACAAGTGCTGGTGCGGCCAATCGCTGATGATTGGCACCGCGTTTCAGAGCGCTGGGTGGCTGGCTTGCGCGGCGGTAGTCCATTTGCTGCTTTGAGCCAGGGAGGGGCAGGAGCGTTCGATTTTCGATGGCTCAGCGGCTTTTTTGAAGCACTTTGGAAACCGCCAGAGCAGGGAACAGGCACAGCGGCACCAAAAGAACTTTCCGACCGTGACAAAACCCGTATCGCCGAGGTAGAGAAGAAGGCTACAAAGCTCGGCTACCAAGTACAAATTCGCTTAGCGTATCTTGGCGACAGCCAAGCAACCGCCAAGCTGCGCATGCAGGCCATTGTGGGTACGTTTAAACAATTCAACAGCACCAACCTAAATGGATTTCGTATGGTGGGCGCAAGCTTCCAGAAAGAAGACCTGAGCTCTTATAAAGCAAGGCTATTTAAAAACCGAGGTTTTGTCCTCAATATTGAAGAACTCGCTAGTGTGTTTCACTTGCCGCACACCAACGTGGAAACCCCGAGCATCGTATGGGCGAGCAGCAAAACCGCCGAACCTCCGTCAAAACTACCGGTCATCACCGGCAATTCAGCGATTGACGAAAACATTTCTGCCTTTGGAGTAACCAACTTCCGTGGTATCAATCACCAATTCGGTATGCTGCGCTACGACCGTTCGCGTCACGTGTATATCATTGGTCAAACCGGTGCTGGTAAATCTGGTTTGCTCGAGCTATTCGCTCTGTCTGATATTTACCACGATCAAGGCTACGCGATAATCGACCCTCACGGCGACTTCGCGGTGAATAACATGCGCTTCATCCCTGGGAGCAGACTAAAAGACGTGGTGTACTTCAACCCAGCCGATACCGCCTTTCCGCTAGGGTTTAACCCTCTTGAGGTGACCGACCCAAATATGAAAACAAATATTAGCTCAGAGGTGATTGGTGTATTGAAGCGTATGTTTGGCGAAAGCTGGGGCCCACGACTCGAGTATATTTTACGTTATACCATCCTTGCGCTGCTCGATCGGCCAAACACGACCATGCTCGACATTACCCGCATGTTGACCGATAAAAAGTTCCGTAAAGAAACGCTCGGCTATTGTACAGACACGGTGGTGCTGCAATTCTGGAACATCGAATTTGCCAGCTGGAACGACAAGTTCCAGGCCGAAGCAATCGCGCCAGTGCTCAACAAGGTAGGTGCGTTCACGGCCAACCCAATTATTCGAAACATCATCGGCCAACCAAAGAGTACGTTTAATATTCGCCAGCTGATGGACGAGGGTAAGATTCTTATTGTCAACCTTTCAAAAGGTTTAATTGGTGAAGACAACGCAGCTATTTTAGGCTCCTTTATCGTCACGAAGATTCAGCTTGCCGCCATGAGTAGGCAGGATATTCCAAATATTGAAGATCGACGACCATTTTATTTGTACGTCGACGAGTTCCAAAACTTTGCCACAGATAGCTTCGCCACCATTCTTTCTGAAGCTCGTAAATACGGCCTAAATCTTACCGTTGCCAACCAGTACATTAGCCAAATGAGCGAGACCGTGCGCGACGCGGTGTTTGGTAACGTCGGTACCATGATTTGCTTCCGTGTATCGGCCGACGATGCCCCAATACTGTCGAAGCAGTTCGAACCAAACTTTGAAGCCCTCGACCTTTTGCAAATGCACAATCGCAACTTCATCATCAATATGGTGATAAATGGCGAAAAAACACCGGCTTTCAGCGCCAAAACCCTTAACTTGCCATCACCACAAGACGACAATACCGGCCGAATTATCGAGCACACTCGCTTGAATTACAGCCGTAATCGAACAGAGGTAGAAACAGAGATAGCTCAGCTTATCATGGGCACTGCCGGCGGCCAAAGTCAGCCTCAATCACAGGCTATGGCTCAAAATTGGCCTATCGACGCTGGCGCACAACCAGCCGCTTCAACCCAGCCACAAACAGGTGAAGATGGCGCGCCAAAGAAGAAGCGCACTCGTAAACGCAAGAAAAAAACGACGGGCGAATCTGCTCCGGCAGAGCAGGGGAGTGCGACCTCTGATACCACCCCTGTTACAAATGCTCCAGTCAAAAAAGAGGGCACACTGCCTGATTCCGGCTCGACTAGCATATCGTTGCGTTAAATACATGAATAAACGTGTTGACACTGCAAGCAAGCGCAGCGCTATAATAGTAATGGTTATGTAAGTACTGGCTCCTTAGCGGGGGACTTTCCACCTACAAACCGTAATTACAACCTATATCCCCTGATCAGGGATGTACATTTACACCAATCATCTCGGTAAAAAGGCGTAGTTAGAGCGGTCGCCGCGCCCTGTCCGACGATGGTTCACTCCAAAATCCGTTCGCTAATCATATTAAAGTATTAGCCTCGTAGGCATCCACCACGAGTCAGGAGTGAAAAAATGACACAACCAATAAACACACCAGTTATCATCACTGCGCTTGGGTTCAGAAAGGGTCTTATGGCCTACCCAAAGCGAATGGAGTACGGTGGCAAAAGCTACGACTTCATCGATGCAGGGCTCAGCTGTGTTGTCGCTAAAGGCGGGAAAGTAATTCAACTTCTCACCATGACCGACGGTATTAGCCAGTTCAAGCTTCGTAGTGATAACCGGGGAGGAACCTGGACATTACTCTCTATGAGCGTCTAGGCCCGTTCGTACCCTACTGCAGTAGAATATCCCTTATCGTAAGGGGTATTTTATTTTGACGTACTTTCACTGTGTATTAGTGTATAGAACAAAAATAGAACTTAATAAAATATTGACTAGCGAGTCGATCTAGCAAATCATGCATATACGCAAAATTGGGATTTGGGTATGACAAAGGCAAAAAAGCATTGTGTAGGTATGAAAAGCAGGGCGCATAAATCAAACAGCAGGGCGCACACAAAAATCGGGTGAAACTATGTGCGTAGGGAATGTATAACGTGTCGTGATTTGAATATAGACTTAACGTCGCACAATATATCTTTTACGACATTAACAATAGTAATCAAAGTTGATTCACTATACCTTCCTAGCGGGGGACTTTATCTGTGTATATGTCCGTTTGGTGCCAATTTTGTTCTACTCTGCGCACATGTTCACATACTATTACTTCGCGCTGCTGGCTAGTCTTCTGGGCGGAGCCATGTTGTGGAAATATACAACGTTTTCACGGCCATCTACATAGTTTTCCACACAAGCCCGTATATTTGCCACGTATTTGCTTTTTTCAAATTTTATTTCCCCCTACTCTTTTTCCCTGTTGTTTTACCCTATTTGCTTTTTTGCTAATTCCCTATTTTAATATAGTTTTTTTGATTTTTCACAAATAGAACAAAAACCGAACTAATGCCCGGTAAGGCGTNNATACCTGCCGCATATGGGTAGACTAAAGGCGTAACGCGAGGTGTGCTAAATCTAAAAGCACACCGGGAGTGGTCTACCCATATGCGGCAGGTATCCACTACCCCTTTACTACTCTTATCGGTAAAACGCTTTGCCTTCTACTCGTATATCAACATACCGAGCTTGCGTGCCGGTAGTACGCAACCATTTGACCACACGCCCCATATCCTCGGCCTGCTCCCCTGCTGACCGATCGACCGACAGCTTAAAGTATGGCCGAACACCCCGTACATACGCAGTAATTTGCCGTGTCGTCTGCGAAGGAATGGTAATACGAGTAATCATCAGTCGTTGCTCCTTGGCAAGTCCGATCACCCGACCAACAAAGCCCAAAAAACGCTGGCTAGTAACCGCTTGGTTATTTGTTGAAGGAATACCACTATTATCGGTAATTTTTAGTGTTGGCTCACTATAGAAATTGCGATCGAATACTACGCCAGACGCGTCGACGTATTGCGTACTGCCTGCGATACTCCACCTGGCTAATGGCTCCCTAGGGGTTATCTCAACCGTCGCTTGGCCAAAACCACCGCTCGGCTCAATGCTGATCGCTTTGATTTCAGGCTGGAGAGCTTGAACATGGCGAAGTAGCGCATCACTGTTGAGTAGTGTACGCAATCGCTCTGCCGGCCTCGCAGCATAGTAGCTATCAATTGCTTGCTCATAAGTACTCGCATCGGCCTGCGTGAGCTGATTAGGCGTGGTAACGGCGATGTGTACCGCGTAAGTGGCCACCAGTTGGCTTAATATCATATATAGCGCTGCAGCGGCAGCCAAAGCACCCACAAAGTAGACCAGCAGTCTTCGACGCAGTTTCGTAAGATGGTGCACGTGAGCTCGGGGTGATCGAAGCTCAGCATTTAGCTCGTTTGTACTGGCTACCTGTGCTGATGAGCTGCCGGTAAGTGTTCGATTACGTATAAAGGAATACCGCTCAGATAGATTTGAGCTGGTAGGTCGCTCGGTTTCGCCACCACGACGTCGTGGCGGGGTATTTTTGGAGCTATCAGATGACTTAGAAAAAAATTTAGGCATGTCTCTTATGCTAATTGTAACAGATAGTTATGCTCGTTTACTGGCTAGAATAAGCGCTGCAACCTCGTGCGCGGCGTCTGGGCGTGCAAACTGCCGAATCGCCTGCGATAAATGATCTTTTTGCTCGGGTGAGCGTAAAATCGCATCGATAGTCTGAACAAGTACAGAGGGGTTTTCTTCGACGGTGGCGTCATCAAGTACTACTACTGCCCCTTTTTCCTCGTAACGAGCCGCATTGGTGAGTTGATGGCCACCAGTAAGCTGCGCATTTGGTATGAGGATTGTCGGTTTGGCCAAGGCCGCCACTTCCAAAAGGGTTGTAGCCCCTGCCCTGCCCACTACTACATCCGCGGCGGTAAAGGCCACATATAAATCTTGTACTGCCAAAAATGGCTCAAGTCGGAGAGCCGTGGGTCGTTCGTCGCCAATAGCCTTGCTCACCTCTTCAAAGTGACTCTTCCCTGTTAACAATAGTATGTCAGCGTGTTCGGTTATGTTACTTGAGCTAGCCACTACGGCATCATTAATCACCTTCGCTCCCAAGCCACCCCCAGTGATAACAACAAAAGGACGATCCGCTGCGATGCCTAGTTTACTTTTAGCCTCATGCTGTTTTGCTTCTGAGACTGGGCGTAGTGCCGGATCGAGCGGTACGCCCGTATAGTGAGCACGTGACGCTGGGTAGTCATAGTATTCCAGCGGCGCTCCGGTAGCTATCGCCACTGCCCATTTTGCAAGAATTGTATTGGTAAGCCCAGCATGCGTATCCGAATCATGTATCACCAGGGGTATCCCCAGTATTCGCGCCGCGACACCAACCGGCAGACACACATACCCACCCTTTGTAAAAATTACATCAGGTCGCCAGAGAATTAGCTTTAGTAGGCTTTGCAGAGTTCCCACGACTATCTTCGCCGTGTCTATGATATTCGGAAGTACGATAGTGCGAAACTGCAGTAATTGTTTCCAAACCGGAATGTTATGATAGCGCCTAAACTTGCCCGATACGATTGTTTCTACCGGTAAGCTGGCATCGACACTGCGCATCGTTGCCTGTGCCTCGGCAAGGAATTTTTTGTCACACCAAAATCGAATTTCGTGTTGGTCGCTATCTTTTTGGAGTTCAGATACGATTGCCGCGACTGGCGTAACGTGTCCGCCCGACCCCCCGCCAACTGCGAGAATCTTCATAGCGCGCTCCTTCACTTATTGTTCTGTGTGTTGTGTACCGAGATAGTTGAAATGCCAAACCAAGCGCTCCGGCAATGAATACCATGCTAGTTCCACCAAAGCTCAGTAGCGGCAGCGTAATACCAGTGAGCGGAAAAATACCCGTCATGGCGGCCACGTTCAGAATTACATGCGCTGCCAACCAGCCAAATACTCCCACTACCAGCAATTGCTCTTCTAGGCCCGGAAGTTTATCGGCTACGCTGAGAATTCGCAAAAGCAGCGCGGTAAATAATATCAGCACCAAAACCAGTCCAACAAAGCCGAAGGTCTCGCCCATTATGGCAAATACGGAGTCATTGATGGCCTCTGGCAAATAGCCGGTCGCTTGCACACTATTACCAATACCTACCCCCAGCAGTCCACCACTTCCAATAGCTATCTTTGCATGAGCAATATGGTAGGTTTCGGCATCACTTACCGACGCACTGTCACCCTGCAAAAACGCCGTAATACGATCCACGCGGTGTGGCGCAATAATAATGAGCAGCACCCCGGCGACCAACGCGACCAGCCCAAGCCCTAGGGCAACTCGCATCTTAAGCCCAGCAACAAGCATCATAGTGGCAAGAATAGCTAACATTGCAAGGCCGGTACCCATATCCTTTTGAATACCAATTACCAGTACGGCGATTACAAAAAACAATGCACCGAGTGGAATAATTGACTTGTACGTGTCGTTTAGCAGACCTTGCTTCGTGCGAGTCGCAATGAACCCAGAAGCAAAAAGCAGCAACCCGAGTTTTAGGAATTCAGATGGCTGGACACTTCCCAAAGGCCCAAGGTCGAACCATCGACACGCGCCCAAACTACACTGGGCAATCCCCAGCTGAAGCCAGCCAGCTACCGCCAATATTCCGCAGGCAATCAATCCAGCGTACAGTACCTGTTTTGATCGCTGCTGCAACCACTGATACGGCAGACGTGCCATTAAAAAGAACACGGCCACAGCAAGCGCTAAACTAAGCACCTGCTTGGTAAAAAAGTACGATGCACTGTAAAAATCGGTACCATACGCCGAATTAAGCACCTGTGCTCGCTGTGGGCCAATGGCATACATTACAATCAAGCCAAGTAGCATCAGTAGCCCCATGAATAGCACGATTTGATAATCAGGCCGGTGGCGTCGCACGACTTGTGAGGTAGCTTGAGCTCGCCTTCCAGAAAACATGTCTAAACGTGGCCTCCCGCAAGTGCCAGTAGCACCCCAAAGCTAGCTGCCACACAGCCAATCACCCAAAAGCGCATCGTCACCTTTACTTCTGGCCAGCCAATCGCTTCGAGATGATGATGAATCGGTGCTGAAATAAATATTCGTCGGCCAAAGAATCGCTTCGAGATAATCTGAAGCAAACTTGAGCCGGCTTCAATAACGAACAGTATGCCGATGATAGGGAGTAAGAACAGCGAATTTGTGAGCATGGCTATCACGCCAAGTGAAGCACCATAGGCGAAGCTACCTACATCCCCCATGAAAAACCTAGCTGGGTAAATATTGAACCATAGGTAGCTTAGGAGCGCGCCGATAGCTGTAAAACAAAAGCCTGCCAGTATAAACTGACTTTGTAACAGTGCTATCAGCCCGAATGCACCATAACTCATCGCCAGAAGCCCACCGGCCAAGCCATCAAGCCCGTCGCTAATATTTACGGCGTTAGCTATTGCAGTTACTACGAATGCAAATACTGGCACAATCAGCCAGCCAAGCTCTATTGGCCCAATAAACGGCACCCACACATCGCTAAAGCCCAGGCGAGCATAAAAGAACCAACCAAGCGCTGTGCCAAGCGCAGCTATCATCGTAAACTTAANNGAAACTTAATGCTACTACGCATGCCCGCCACGCCGTGACCATTGCCACGAAGATTGATGACATCATCTAGTAAGCCAATAATTGCACCGCCAATTAGCGCTGCAAGTGGTAGCCATGTTTGACCCCTATCGAGATTTAGCCCAAAGGTTACCGCGCCGATTGTCACCACGCCAATTACACCTGCCATCGTAGGTATGTTCCGCTCAAACTTGCTTTTGTGGAGTTTATTGAAAACGTTCAGCTTCTCACCGGTCGTGCTGGTGGTACGCTGCTTTTTCCAAAATTTAAAACGATACGCAACATATGTATAAAATGGCGTCAGAGCCATGGCGAGCATAAAGGCAATCGCGCTTATCAAAAATAGTTGTATCATCTCGGGGGTCACGACGTCGTAGGTCAATGGTTGTTTCATGCTTAGCCTTTTGGTTGTAATTTTAGGTAATCTATCATCCAGTTGGAAATGTCGGTAAAAATTGGAAGAGCATGGTCGCCGCCGTTCAGGGCTCTACCTTTACTTGACACCCGTACCATTATGACATATTTAGGCTTCGTATCGCCACCAAATCCAATGTACGTTCCAGTAGTTTCGTCAAAGGTATACTCACCGTTTACGATGTCTTGTGAGGTTCCTGTTTTTCCGCCAATATCATAGCCTTTTCGGTCGTTGCCAGCATAAAACTCGCGGCGAGCTTTTAATATCATAGTGCGCATTGTCGCCGAGGTAGATGCGCTGATTACATTCTCTTGTGGCTTTTTTTGCTCTGCTGGCACGATGTCACCATCGTCATTCAAGTTCCCCTTTATAATTGTCGGGTAGTAGTAGGTTCCGCCATTTATGAGCGAACTGAAGCCGGCAGCTACTTGCACCATCGTTGGGTTCATTCCCTGCCCAAATGACATGTTTGAATAGCGCACTGCGTTTCCTTCTACAGCAGTAGGCGGAATCAATTCACCTGGCACTTCGCCGGTCGTTTCAATACCTGTCATCTGCCCCAAGTGGAATCGATCGTGGAAATAGCTGTACATGGTATTACGAGCCTGTCTGTTGATCGTACCGCCGCCAAGCCGTTGAGCTACCGTCACCATTCCTGTGTTTAGCGACCATGTCAGCGCATGCTGAATCGAAATCGTGCCAGTTTGACCTTTCGTGGCGTTGGTGATCGTTCGGTCATCAATGGTGATGTAGTCGGTATTCACATACGTAGACTGCGGCGTAATTGTATTAGTATTGATACCCGTTGCTACAGTAAAGGTCTTTACTACCGAGCCTGGTTCGTACGGGTCGCTCACTACAGCATTATTAAAGGCACTAGCATTAGTGACCTTGGTGAATTTAGAGGGGTTATAAGTTGGCAGATTTGCCATCGCGAGCACCGAGCCATCATTCGGGTCCATCACGATAACACTGCCGTCGGTCGCTCCAATTTTTCGCAGACCATCAGAAAGTGCCTTTTCGGTGTAAGCTTGTACGTTTCTATCGAGCGTCAGCACAATATTTGCGCCGTTTTGCGCCGGAATATTCACATTGCGGTTACCTATAGTAAGAGGAACATTACTGACGTCTGTTACCGATTGCAGCATACCATCTTTGCCCCGTAGTTGCTTGTCGAAACGCCCTTCTATGCCGTACTGACCTTTTTGGTCGTAGTTTACAAACCCAAGCGTTTGCGCCGCCAATGTACCTTCCGGATACACGCGGCGAAC
Organism: Candidatus Saccharibacteria bacterium UBA6664; assembly: GCA_002455275.1. Lineage (GTDB taxonomy): Bacteria > Patescibacteriota > Saccharimonadia > Saccharimonadales > Saccharimonadaceae > UBA1020. Next base: position 113,891 of record DKKO01000006.1, on the reverse strand, counting down.
TACCGCCTGGAATCCAATACCAGCTAGTTCCTTCTTTTTTATCAGTTCAGCCTGGCGGCGTGTCACATTTTTCGCAACCACCTGATAGCGTGTCTCTTTTTTGTCCACCAGTTTCGCAAAGCCATCAACCGCATTGCCTCCAGCAACTGCACGTATAACATCTTTCACGGCCTCTGGGTCAGTAATAATTTTTGGATCAACAAACATGGTATACACGGTTTCGTTTAGCACTACCTTCACTGGGGTGCCGTTGTCTTCCATGTAGATTTCGCCCCTTGTTGCTGGAATAGTCAGTCGTTTCACCTGCTCGGCATCGGCCAAAATAGAATATTTACTATGCTCAATAATTTGCAAGTAAAAAAGTCGCACCACAAACACCGCCATCAAGAATACTGAGGCGATAATAAGCATGCGAATACGGCTGTGACTTATCGATTGAAACGGCATAGCGGTAATAATTGTTTATTGAGATACGTGCTGCGGAGCGCCTGGCGAGGTCATCGCGCGAGCCACACTACTGTTGCGCACTGAATCCAGTGCAGTAAGGCGTGCGTTTTCAACTTCGAGATCTGTTTTCTCAGTTGAAAGCTCGGCAATCTTGGTCTCTATCTTTTGGGCTTCGTAGTCGTAACTCGTGGCTTTCGTCGCTTGCGTCAGGTATATCAAGCCTAATACCGTAATCATCAGTGCTACAAGCACTGTATGTGTCACGGGGCCAAGCTTTACACTGGACGTAAATGCGACTGAGTTATACCCTCTCGTCATGCCTGTGCGCCGACGAGCGTATGTGGTGGATGAATAATACGACATGTGGTGGATAGTTTGTTTTTGTTTTTATGTTTGTATTAGCCGACTTGGCTGGGGCGCCCTAAATACGGCACGCCCCATTGCCAACGTCGTTATTTGAACCGGACGGTCACTTTTGTTTCGACCGACTGGTTTTGCACTGGAATGTGGATTGGCATCTAAAATGCCTCCTTCCAATTGTTGTGTTTATTTTTTCACTGCGACACGAAGCTTAGCGCTTCGACTTCGCGGATTGTGAACGTCGTGAGTTGCTCCGTCTATAGGTTTTTTGGTCAGAACATCTAGATCTGCTTCGTAGCCTGCCTCAGCGTGTTCCTTAAAGAACCGCTTTACCAGTCTATCTTCTAAGCTATGGAAGCTTAGAATCCCGACTCTTCCCCCTACTGTCAGTAGGTCAGGAATACATCTTAGAAGTGTCTCTAGTTGCCCCAACTCGTCGTTTACGGCAATGCGGAGCGCTTGAAAAGTACGCGTAGCAGGATGAGTCCTTTGCCAGCTGCCACGATGTGTGCCCAGTACACAGTCAGAGAGTTCTTTCGTGCTTGAAAACGGTCGCTGAGCAATAATAGCTTTAGCGATTCGCTTTGCCACACTGGTGCGTTCTTCACCATACATGGTGATGATGCGCACTAATTCTGCTTCACGGGCTGTATTAACCAGTGTTGCAGCGTTCTTTTCAAGGCGCTGGTCCATCCGCATATCGAGCGGACCGTCCATTGAAAAAGAAAACCCTCGTTCTGCTCTATCGAGCTGTGGTGACGACACCCCTAGATCCACAAAGATAAGATCAAACTGCCTTCCCTGCTCGCGAAGCGCCTGTGCGGCACTCACGAAATCGGTATGAAGCAGCGTTGCTCCCTTTTGTTCAAATACTGCAAGCTCGTTAATCGCCATTTGATCGCGATCAACCAGCACTGCATTCGAGTACGCATTGGTTTTGGCTAAAAATGCCGCCGCGTGACCGCCATAACCAGCAGTTAGGTCTAAATATGACTCTGCTTGCTTAGGCTGCATCACGTCAATGCATGTATCGAGTAATACTGGAACATGTAAACGAGCCTTCGGCTCATCTTGTGGTGGATGTTCATTTATACTCATCTCCTTAACTATAGCATCTATAATTAAGGGCTTCTACAGGAGCGCGTTTCGAGCTAGTTTGCATTTTATCGCCGAGAAACGAGCGAAGCTGTACAGATAGTACAGCGAGCAAGTCTCGCAGGTGAAAAATGTCAAAATAGCCGAAAAAGTCAGCAGGCAACCAGCTCTGCTGGTTGGCAGGTTGACTGGCGCGCCCTGTAGAAGTCGAGATCACCTAACTGGCAATAAATGCCTGTTTGTTTTTTGTTGTTTTTGTTTTTGTTTATAAGTTACCGTGTATGATTTGTAGTTGGTTGAATTACCGTGTAATTCATACCGGGTCATACATGGTTGAGAGACTTATGTGTGAGGTGGAGTTTTTTGGGAGGTGTGTATTGTAAGGAAGGTTCAAGCGATCGGTTAATGTGTTTCGCCTATCCACGACATTATTGCCAGATAGGTGGTCTCGAGGTATGTTTTCGTTTGGGTTGTTAAGTTACAACAACATTAGGTTCATCACGCGTCGGCCTCGGTAGCCATCAGCCGCCAGTAGGCGCCTGCTCGAACGGCCACGACTTGTTTGTCGATGCCCGCATACTCGAGTAGATGCTGCTCTAGCGTTACTCGGCCTTGTTTTTGGTCGAGCTCAGCTGAAGTTTTACCGCGTCGGAATCGAACGTTCAAATCAGCAACTGTTTCGTCTAGGATATTGCCGCCTAGCGCAGGTTCTACTTCCCTGTCCCATACTTGTTGTGGGTAGAGGTGTAGATAGTTGCCGAATCCCCGGGTTACAACTACACCGCTGGCAAATTCATTTCGAAGCTCTGATGGTATGGTTAACCGTCGTTTTTCGTCGAGCTTTCGTTCGAAATAGTCCATTGCCGTATCTGTGTATCTGTTCGCCGTTCCTTCGACCGCTTACGAGTGATGTTATTTTTTAATGTTTAGTGGTTGTTTGTTTGTGTGGTGGTGTTACCCACTTTTTTCCACTGACCTTACTATAATACCCACTGCTACCCACTGCAAGGGTATTTTTTATCTTTTTCAGGTTTCTTTCAGACTTTTTTCCACAGTTTTGTGGATAAACATCTTTCCTAAAGAGAAACGACGTCCTCTACTAGCAGAAGAACGTCGTAAAAACTACGCTGTCAAATCAACAATTTAACGGTTGAAAAACAGAAGTGTCAGCGCGCTGTCGTAGCGCGTTGTTACCTGCAGGGCTACCCACAAGCAAAAGACGAACAAATTAACGGTAACTGATACCATCAAAAGCGCGTCTTTAAAGTCACGTTCTGTCTGCAATACAGCGGCTTGCTCCATGGCAAGTTGCTTTGCTGACTTTTTAGTGGTGTTTGTGTTTGCTTTCATAGCACCACTATAGTAGCATAAGCAGTATAAAAAGTCAAGATTAGGTTTGTTACGCCGCTTGGTAGCGCAGTTCTTCAGGCAAGCGCAACGGCTCACCCTGAGCTAGTTGCCTCACAACGTCCGTGAATTCGCCCAACCTATGCGTTCCCTCTGGGTATGCACCAGTCTCATCTGGCAGATTGCCTACCAACATACCACCTATGTCGCTATGCTCGGTATCTAAGTGCGAGCCTTTGTCATCGAGAAGTATCACATGATGTGCGGTAATCGGCCGATCATGAGTAAAGTGTTCCGGTATAGCAAATGTACCGCTTCCCACTCCACTGGTATTCTGCCATTGGTGGTGTATATAATCGCTCTTGTTGTTTTCACTGGTTATTTCAGAGAGTATCTTGCCTTCTCTGTCGGTAAGTAGTTCAAATAGTCGAAGTTTAAACGATTGATTTTCTTGTTCGCCAAACGTTAACACGCCATACGGCACGTCCTTATTTTCTAGAGCATCTAGAAGCTCGATCACACCCTCAAAAAGCAGAGCAGCTCTAATAGCAGGCTCTGAAGCTCGAGCTAGCAGTCGTTCTTGCAAACTAGTCACCAGCTCGCTTCCATAGGTATCCGTAAGATAGTTAACAACGGGGAACGAGTTGCCCTTGTTCGCTGCGATGTGGGCTTTGTGAGCGTCTATCTCATCTTGGCCAATACCGAAATCAGCCAATATATCACATTGAACATTGCCAAGCGCGTCGCTATTCAGTAACGTCCGGTCTAAATCAAGCGCAACAAACGTTTCCACTTCTCGCGGTTCGCGCTCGTGTTGTAAATCGGTGGGTGCCATATCGTATAAAACCATGTCTCTATTATAACTCTAAGAGTGCGTCGCGAATGTGATCGGCGTCGTGTCGAATAAATGAGCGCAATTTTGCCAAGACGTCGCCTTGCTCTGCCTCTGGGGTGTCGCCCAAGAAATCCCCAGCAATTGCTTTGTAATGAGCCCCGGACAGTTTTTCAGGGTCTACCTCTACCAAATAGGCATTTTCTTGCTCGTAGCGCTTGGCCACTTCCTCGCTTGGCTGCTGGTGATTATACAGTACGTAGTCCAGTATTGGTTGGCCTGCAAAACGTTCAATTTCGCTCGCATGGTCGCTCACGCAAAAACCTTCGGTTTGCCCGCGCTTTGTTACCAAGTTGCACACATACGCTACCGTGGCGCTTGTCTCGGCCAACGCCTTACCAAAGCCGTCTATCACGAGAAGTGGCCCCAGCGACGTATACAAATCTCCAGGGGCAATCACCACTAAGTCAGCTTCACGTATGGCTTCGAGTGCCGCTGGGTTGGCATTCGCCTCTGGCGCCAAGCTCAGTATGGCTTTACGTGGATCGTGAGCAAAGTAGTCTGCGTCTATCACGCGTTCGCCATGCAGCGTCAGGCTTTCGTCACCCCAGCTCATGCGTAGTCGCACGTTATCAAGTGTCGCGGGTAGCACGCGCCCATTTACACGCAAAATTTCCGAAGCTGTTTCTACTGCTTCCGAAAAACTGCCCGTCATCTTTTCGAGTGCGGTCAGCAATATGTTGCCAAATGAATGGCCGCCAAAGGTACCCTCTTCAAATCGATAACTAAACAAATCTCGTATTTTTGGTGAGTCGCTCAACGCGACCAAGCATTGGCGCACATCACCCGGCGGCAGCACGCCCAGTTCGTCGCGCAACACGCCAGTACTTCCACCGTCGTCAGCCATGCTCACTATCGCGGTCAAATCGTGAACTTGGGTTTTTAGGGCGCTCAGCAAACTAAAGCTTCCTGTGCCACCACCAATCACTACAATTTTCTTTTCAGGTTCCATAGTCGCTATTGTACCCTACGATTGCAGTTTTTTAATGATTTTAGCGAACCACAGCGCGCTTGGGCGTATGGTTCTTTCCATGGTACGCTGGTCTACCGCCACTAGCCCAAAGCGTGGCCATTTACCATATGCCCACTCAAAGTTGTCGAGCAAACTCCAGTGCAAGTAGCCGTGTAGCGGCACTCCTCGTTTCATCGCATTTTGCATGGCAATGATCGTGTGTGTCAGCCACCATTTTCGATTCGCGTCGCGTTCGTCTGCCAACCCATTCTCGGTAATAATAATCGGCAGCTTGTACTTTTCGTACAATCGCTCCAATGTAAATTCTAGGTTCATGGGCGACATATCCCAACCCATGTCACTTAGTTTTTCATCGGGGTTGTGTATTCGGTAGCCATACATGCGGTTGCTAAAATAATAATTCACACCCAAAAAATCGCAGCGTCGTTTTACTTTTCGTAGCAAATAATCATCGCTCGCATACTGCACTGCCCCAGCACTAATACGACTCAACCATGCGTCGTCACCGCCATACGTATAAGCAGAATTTGTTGCAATCGACACTTTATATCTACGGCTCAAGCCATGAATCATGTCGGCAGTTTTGTTGTGCGCATACGCCAGGTTACGTAGCACTCGCCACATTCGTACCTTGCTTTGTTGTGCCGGTGGCCACTGACCGTCCAGGTAGCTTTGCGTCGCATAAATTTCTGGCTCGTTAATGGTAATCACCAGCCGCACATCACCACCAAGCTCCGACAAAATTTTTTCCGCGAATCGTGTAAAGTACGGAACATTGCGACGATACTCAAACCCGCCAATATCGCTAAACCACACTGGCAACGTAAAGTGAAATAGCGTTACCACTGGCTCGATACCGCGTTTTTTCAAGGCGGCAACGTAGCGTTTGTAGTGTGCAATCGCACCCACGTCCCATATGCCCTCTTTCGGCTCGATTCGCGACCATTCCACACTAAAGCGCATCGCGTTCATATTCAATTTTTTAGCAATATCAAAATCGGCTTCGTAGCGCGCAAAGTGATCAGCGGCTTTAGCTGAAACATAGTTCGCCGGGTCTTTTGCCTGCTTTTTTATGGCATTCCAATTAGCAAGATCGCCTAAGCGATACTCGGCCTGAGCAGCAAGGCTACGCGCATTTTCAAGCTCCCACACCGACCATTGGTTGTGGGTTCCCCCTTCCACCTGGTGTGCGCTCGTACTCACGCCCCACAAAAATCGTTTTGGAAAGCGCTTCGCTTCGTTAGGTTGCATCTCTCTTATTATACCCTAGAGTGATATGTCTTCGCCGTAGTGCTTCTTTAAACGCATCTCTATCGAACCTTTGTGTCGCCCAAGCTTTTTTGAAATTTCTGCTAGCGCTGCGCCATTCTCAAAATATTGTTTTAGTTCAGAATCCTGAGCTGTTGTCCATGGTCGATACGCATTTGGGTAAGTCTCACGCATTTTTTCAATCTTTTCGCTCCAATTCGATGATTTTACAGCTGACTTCGCAGGCATGGCAGCCCGCTTTGAAGCATTCTTTTCTAAATGAGCCAATTCCTTCGCGTCCTGAGCGGATTTCGATCGTAGCAAGCTGTCTATCGTGTGTGCGTCTTCACTGATTTGCAGCGCCATACGGTTAATGCCCTTTAAGTAGAGGCTGTCGAGGTTTCGCACGCGACTTAGTGCCACATAGCCCATACCCTCTACAAATGCTTTTCGTAGATCGATTAAGGCAGCGTCTAGCGTCATTCCTTGGCTCTTATGTACCGTTATCGCCCACGCCAAGCGAAGCGGAATTTGCGTTATGCTGGCGCGCTTTTTGTCACCATCGCGAAGCTCCCACGTATCAGGTTGCATGGTCACTTCCCTACCATTAGTAAATTCAACAATCGGGTATTCGGTGGCTGGGTCAAAATCTACCACGGTGCCAATACTACCATTGGCGTACTTTTTGTTCATGTCATTTTTCACCGCCATCACCAACGCACCTTGCTTAAGTCGTAATGTGGCAGGGGCTAGAACCGAGCGCTGCAAATTCTCAACATAATTTGCACTACCTGTGGTGCTTTGCGTATATATCATCTCATCACCAGAGAGTTCATCGAGTTTTGCTTCGTTTTGCTTATCAACATCCACGTTCACCGTGTGCAGCTCGGTGTAAAGTAAGCCGCTTGGTGGAGTAGTTTCCGCCCGAGCAAGCAATGTTTCGGCGTGATGCCTGCGCACGTCTTGCTCGCGCATCGCCTGCAAAATTTCACTTAATTTTTCATCGTCGTGACGAAATTGCTCGTTTAGGTAGCACACGACTGGGTTGAGCTCTTGCCACGCTACGCTATTTACCACAAAACTGCCGGGCCTCGCATCGTTTCTATTCACTGGGGGCAATTGGAAAAAGTCACCACTCATTATCAGCTGAATTCCGCCGAATGGCTTATCAGGCTGTTTGCGAATCAGCCGGCAGGCTTCGTCCACCATATCAAGTCGAAAGTCATGCAGCATCGAAATCTCATCAATTATCAATATGTCCGTTTTTTCGATGATTTCACGTCGTCCCTTGCTTACATGTTCAGCAAAGTTCGGCGGCAATTCATCGTGCACGCCTATTCCGCTCCAGCTATGAATGGTTGTACCACCCAGATGTGACGCCGCCAAGCCAGTGGTGGCCGTCACGCTAACATGCTTGCCTTCATGTTTGGCAAGCTTTATAAATTGATTTAGTACATAGGTCTTTCCCGCTCCTGCCGGACCAGTCAAAAACACGCTGTGACCAGCGAGCATTATTTCGAGCGCGAGCGTTTGATTCATCTATTTAATTATAGACTACTAGCCACGAGGAGGTTCACCCTCGGGCTCACCCAGTAGTTTCTTGCTTTTAATCTCGTAGCGCTTACCTGTTAGCTCACTCGTAATGTAATCTTCATTGATCAAATTCACAAACATGTCGAGATCTCGGCCATCCATGATAATAATTTGGTCCTTTTCGTCACTCATAAGCTCCAGCTCCATGGTGTCTGCATACTCTATCGCCTGCTCTTGAGTTACTGCGCCGACTTCAAGTTTTTGCAACTTGTTTACAATCTTACGTCGCTCACGCACCAAGCTTTGCAAATCCAGTCCTTCAGGAAAGCTCAGTTTGTAGGCTTTTTCAATCTCCGCTACCTTTTCGTCTGCTAGTAGTTGCTTTTTGAATTCGTACTGGAATAGTTTTTCAAACTTGCCTTGGTTGAAAATAAATATGTCATTACCTACTACCATCACTTGGTTGTCGTTTGGCATTTTTACGCCAACGTCAGCTTTAAATGGTGCCAATGTACCACCGGTTAGCTCCCAGCTCACGGCGCCCGCAAGCACGTTGCTTTGCTGCACTGCCTTCACTATGTAGAACGCGTCACTGCCGTCGCTTTTCGTACAACGTAGGGCCACACCCTTTATGCGTTTGAACTCGTGATCGCCTTCAGAAAATGGTTCAATAGTGCCCCGCTCGTGTTCAAGTAAATTGATCAGCGTTTTTGCACGCTCAACTTTCTCTAGTTCCGTTCGTAGTAAAACATTATCTTCCGCCTCTGATAATTCGTAGTCGCGAACGCTTAAGCCAGTGCCTGCTCCAAAGTTTATAGTATTTATTACATCGTAAATAAACATCGCGCGCAGCTGGTGCTCTAGGTCTTTTGAAAACTTCATAGAATACGGCGTGTAGTTCTTATTGAACACAAATAGTTCAAGCTCGAGCTCATTTTTTATGCCGTCATTTTGGTTTGCCCACAAGAAAATATCAGTTGGTGTTTGCGTATCAGTCATAGTCTCCCTAGCGTATCAATTTATTTCTTGCTTTTCAATTTCGACGGCCACCATACAAATGGTCCAATGTCACGAATGAGCGCCGGTACAAGTAGCGAACGCACGACAAATGTGTCGAGCAGCACACCGAATGCTACAATGAAAGCGATTTGGAAGAGGAACAAAATTGGTATCACACCCAATGCGGCAAACGTGGCTGCTAGTACAATACCTGCACTCGTAATTACACTACCGGTAACTACCAAACCTTTTATCACGCCCTTTGCTGTGCCATGCTTAACGGTCTCTTCTCTCACGCGAGTCATTAGAAAAATATTGTAATCTATTCCAAGCGCTACCAAGAACACAAAGCCAAATAGCACAACCGACGGGTCAGCGCCCGGAAAGTTCATTACTCCGTTGAATAGCAGCGCGGCTACGCCGAGTGTTGCCGCGAAAGACAGTACAGTACTTGCGAGTAGTAGCAGTGGTGCAACTACGGCGCGTAACAACACCATTAAGATGATGGTTATTGCGATAAGCACCGTAGGGATGATTATTTCCCTATCTCGCTTAGAAGCCGTAATTGTATCTTGTTGAATTGCGGTCGGACCGCCCACTAATACATCACGCGAAACATCGTCAAGCTTGTCGCGGAGTCGCACAACGGTGTCTTTTGAATACTGACTATCTGGTTCCTTCAAAAGTGTTGCTTGCAGTAAAATTTGCCCGTCTTCCGACCTTGCCTGCGATGCGCCAAATGGATTCGCATTATCGACAGCCGAGTCGATTATCAATTCGTAGTTTGGCGTTTGCTTTGGAATATTTGCCTCAGCTTCAACTTTTGCCCGAAACTCTTTCATGAATTCATCGGCTGCTTTGCCTACAGGCATTGTACCGCTAGGGCTGTTGATTGCTACCGCCACAATGCCATCAATGCCTTTGTCGGCGTCCACCAATTTCACGACGTCTTCCCAGTTATCATCCTGCGCCACAATCTGCACAGGGCTACCCGAACCACCCGGGAAATGATCATTCAAAATTTCTTGCCCATCACGTGCATCAGATTGTCCTAGTATCAAATCGCTCTGCTCCACGCCATCCGCTTTTAACTGCGTCGAGAACATGGCGAGCACAAGCAACGCGACAGTACTTGCAATCCAGGCTGCACGACCGTGCGTTTGCACTAAATTACCTACTTTGTGCCATAGACCTTTAGCAAGTCGTTCTTTGTGCTTCTTAACTTGCTTTGGCTCAGTGCTTGGCATAAATGGCCAAAAACTTCCTCTACCAAACGCATACAGCACTGCAGGCAAAAATGTTAGCGCAGATATCATCGCGAATGCCACGCCGATAGAACCCACTGGTGCAAGTGCTTTGTTCGATTCTAGGTCAGATAGCAACAAGCACATCAAGCCTACAATGACCGTTCCCCCACTAGCGATAATTGGTTCAAACGCGCCCTTGTAAGATTCCGCAATTGCGTGAAGTTTGCTGGCGTTTTCGTATAATGATTCTCTGAAGCGCGACACGAAAAGTAGAGAATAGTCAGTCGCCGCGCCGATTACTAATATAAACAGTATGCCTTGTACCTGGCCGTTCAACGACACAATATCGTTTTTAGCTAGCCACCACACCAGCATGATGCTGGCGCTTAGTGCAAAGATGCTGGTTAATAGCACGATGATTGGTAATAGAACCGAGCGATATACCACAATTAGAATCACAAACACAACAGCAAGCGCAGTAAGCAGCAGTATCCCGTCGATTCCAGCAAATGCCTTGTTCAAACCAGCAGCAAACGCGGCCGGGCCAGTAACATGAAAGCTTGCACCTTCTATGTCAACTTCACTATATATCCTTTCGATGTTTGCCGTCACAAGTTCTAGCTCGGAGCCTGAGTCGACAGGTACTGCGACCAGCACCGCCTTGCCATCCTCAGAAAGTACGGCTGGACTTGGATCCTCGCTTATGCCTTCCGCACATTCAAGTTCTTCTGCGGTTTTATCAATTGTGCTTACATCTGCTTTGCTAAACTTTTTATCGCTATGAAACAAAACAATCGCAGGTAGCGTGGTGTCGTCCTGAAACTTTTCGAGCTGCTTATTAACTTTCGTTGATTCAGCACTCTTTGGCAAAAATCCAGCAAAACCATTATCGGCAACTTCCTCAATCTTACCGAAGTATGGGCCGCCGACAGCCGACACGCCAAACCAAACAACTATCAACGCTGTCGGTATCAATATTCGCAGCCATTTCGGTGCGCCTTCAAACTTTCCTAACACAGCACTTCCCTCCGTTTTTGTATAAATCTATTGTAGCAAATTTGGCTATTTCACAACGAGAGTTGTGGTGAATTGGTCGTGCAAATGGTCGTGTACTCCCCATGTGCCCGTGGTTTCTGGTGAAAAAGTGATGCTTTCACCTGCCGCTAAGACCTCTAGGTTGAGTTCTGTGTCGTCAAGATGTGTTGGGTGGTCGTCAGACGAAAATTGCAGATCCCCCGATGAATTGTTCTTCACCGTTACCTCACCTCCACTTTTAACACCGTAGCTGCTTTTGTCAAAGCCATCGTCGGTAAATACAATCTCTACGCTCTCAGCCGCGACCACCGATTGTGAATCACTATCATTCGAGCTTGTCTTGTTTGTTGCGCTTGAGCCACCTGTGTCATCGGCATCGTTATCTTTCTGCCCAAACACCATCCAGGCGAGTCCACCCACCACAATCAGCAGCACTGCCGCCACCATTAGTACCACGAATTTTATTGAGTTCGAATTATTCTCTTCCATGCTATGCCTCCTTCGCGTTTGTTTGCTTATCATACCAGTAGCTATATGTCACAGCCGCTACCAGGCTAATTCCGTACAGCCACCACACCACCTGAAACCATCCTACCGTCAGTTCCCTGCCTAGTATTAGTGCGTGCGTAAATATTGCTGCCATTGCAACAAGCTGAATTTTATCTACAATATGCCACCAGTTTCGAGTGCCATACCATCGGCGCAGCTCGAAGGCCAAAAATGCGAAAAGCGATAGCGTTCCAAGTAGTAATATTGCTTCCTTGCCTGGGTATGCAGCCGAATAGCTTGCCGGTGGTAGCCCCAGGCCATCTTGTATCAACCCGTAGTTCAGCAGCAATGGGTGTGCTATTATCAATACCAACACGGCGCCGGTAGAAACACTCCAATACACATCGTTGCTCTGCTTCTTTATCCCCCACATTCGTCGCAATGCACCACCAATGTAGTGTGTCCACATCAGCCCGAACGCAATCAGACCTAGAGGTGGAAATACATCATATATACTCAAATTGCCATCACCTCGCACGCTAAACCATACAAAAAAGCTTAGCGCTGTCACCAGCAAAGCAAGCATCCATTCTACCAGCTGAAATTGTTGCTGTTTCGTCATTTGTTCCCCCGTTTACTACACCTAGTATAGCATCTGGGCTAGTTGCTACGGCGACTTTCGAGCACCGGCATGCCCTCGTACGAAACATTGCCTGCGTCATCGATGGTAGCAACGCCCGCGTTTTCAAAGTGAAATACATCTATCACCTCTCGCATTGGCACGCCCGATGCAGCCGCGCAAAGCGCCAGGCCGGCATCACCATGCGTTACTATCAAACCTCTTTGGCCAAGTTTTAGTTTGCGACGAATTATCTTCAAGGCTCTACCGGTTCGTCCCACGGTAGCGTCGAATGACTCCGCCCCATACTTACCTTCCACATAGCGTGTACCGTTTTTTGCATGAATTATGTCTTCTTTGCCTACAATCTTAAGTGCATCGATTTGCTCGACAGACATATTTTCCAGTATCCCAAGATGGCGTTCGTGTAGTCCTGTCATAATTTCAGGTGTTACACCATGAAGCTTCCCTGCTATCTCGGCTGTTTGGCGTGCTCGCCACATAAAGCTTGTCCAGATCCGATGTATATCTTCCATGGTAAAAGCTTTATCAAAGACTTCCTGTCTGCCTGCTTCATTTAGCCCTGGGCAAGGCGCTTGATTCAGTACCTTCTTTTTGTTGCCATCGGTCTGACCGTGCCGCATTACCAGTATTTCAGCCATACGCCTATTGTCTTAGTTGCTCCGAGAAAAGCCCAATATCATGCTCAAGATTCTGTTTGTACGCTATTTCTATTGATTCTATCTTGTCTTCCGAGTCGTTTTCGATGTTCGTGAGAATTCCTAAGACAGACGCAACGTCAGCGGTCTGCGTGCCCTCAAGCTCTTTTTGTAGCAGCACGCGCATCACTTCACGTAGTTTTGTTATATCGTCAGACCATACTTTTGCCACCATGCCGTCATCAAAACTAAAGTCATGGCTTCTCATTACCTCTACAAGTGTCGAGAATTGAAAAGCCAAATTGTCCACCACTGTAAGCACTTCACTATCGTTTATTGGTCTTGATTTCCGAACCTTTACGGTATCAAAAAGTAAAAAGCCCAAGTCACGACACAACTTATCATGCGCCTCCATGGTATCTAAAAGCGCGCTCTCGACTCCCACCAAAAGCTCTTCACCAGTTTCTTTTGTCATTATTTAGCAATTCTACCACATATTTGTCAAAAATATGATGTCTAAGGTTTTGGTGGCAATGTTAGCGTGTAGTCACGACTTATCTCTAGAAGTCGCTTCAAGTTATCTTCATCAAGTACATCCGCCTCAGCTTGCAACCAACTTTTCATACTTTTCCCACCATAGGTAAAGTAGTCTAGCCCAGGCTCTTGCAGCAATTTTTCTACGGTAAGTTCAGCCGCTTTTACTATCAGCTCGTCTGTTTTTATGCCAAATGCCATATTACGATTGATAAAATAGCCTAGCCCGCCAAACATTTTACGTTTTGGCACGTCTAAGCCCCAACTGCCGACTACCTCGTCGATTCGTTCTTCAAGCGTTGTATCGTAGGCCATTACTGCTTTTTGTAGAGTCTCCAGCTACCGCCAGATATTACCTCTACATCACCGTCAATTATCTTTAACGCGCTTAGATCATCGAGCGCATACACATCGTTCGGCCTGTTTTTTGCGTATTCCTCTGTAGCATTCAGCCCTGCTTCGTCGCAGTGCACATTTATTTCAAAGTCTACATAGCCCAAGCCAGACAAATCAGTCAAACCCATAGAATTATCGTCTATCGGTAGCGCAATCTCTATACTTGGTGTCATAACCATCGTACTTGCACTGCCGCCCACAAATACTTTGCTTTCGATATTTTCTTTCAGCCACTTATCAAAGCCGGTTTTTCGCACCTGATCCAACAAGTGAAACGTATTGCCTCCGCTCAACCACAGCACGTCCACATCAGCCAATCGGCCGCGCCAATCTACGCCAGCAGCACTAATGTCTACTATGTCTATATCGTAAAAACCGTAGCGTTGCAGTTGCTGAAACTGAGCAATCAGCCATGTTTTATTGTATGGCTCTACGTTAGCGGCTGTTGGCACAAAGCCTACCTTGCAGTCGCTTGCTGGCTTGCCTACCATTTGTTGCAAAGCTTCACCAATTGCTCGCTTTGAAAGTCCGCTAGATGTCAGTAGTAATTTCATGCTATTAGTATAGCGCAGGAACTCTTTTCATTAAAATAACACCCGGCGTACTTACCGGGTGTTATTTCGCTAGAACACTTGGGCGAGTATCCAGATGGCTGCGGCTGTTTCGATAAAAAACAGTCCCAATCCTACTGGTGAACCCCAGCTGAACCAGCTGCCCCAGGCACGCCAGTTCTTGTGAGTAAGCTCATACCATTCCTTACCCATCTGTTCTTGCTCTTCTTTTGTCGATTTAGACATTGTAAGAACTCCTATTAATTGTTAATAAAAGTCCCCAAATGTTACGCAGTGCCGGTGGCGAGTTTTTCCCTTGGGGCAGGCCTCGCTGTGGGTGCGGACTTACGTGCTTACCTACAGTGTACTAAATTGTGTCAAGCTAGACAATCAAGCCTTTTCAGCTTTTCGACGCATTATCACGCCAGAGCCGTTCAGCCTGCCCTCCTCGCTTGGGTATTGCCAGCCGTAAATTCGTGGTGGTGCAGTTTTGTCTATCTCAAAACCCAGGTGTTCATACATTTCTATCGCTTGTGTGCGGTGGCGCATTACGTCTAGTTCAATCTCGCGACCAGCGGCAAATTCGAGCACTTTATTGAACAGTTCGCGGCCAATCCCCTTGCCCTGTTTATCAACGGCTACGTAAAATCCCGAAAGATGCACCGGGTCGGTATCGCTCGCGCCGATTCCGCCAAGCAAAGTTCCGTCGTCATCCAGCGCCAGCCAAGTGGTGTTGTTTTCGAAAAAATTACGAAAATACACCATAGTACTTTCGTCTTCAAACTCTTCTTTTGAAAATAGTTCAGCGGGTATACCCAACCCTGGCGCAGCATAGGCATCTTGATAAATCGGCTGACAAAATTCAGCGTATGTATCTGTCCAGCTCACATCACCTTTAATAATTTTCATACAGCCTCAATCAACGTATGTTCAGCAAGACTTTGCCAATAGTCTACTTCGTCACCTTCTTCATTATTGTAAATTCGCTCGTATATACTGCCCATATATTCAATTGCTACTCCAGCGAGTGAATAGTCATATGCAACACCTTGCTCATAATCATTCAGCTCTCCGCCGGCATTTATATACGCTGCAATACTTGCTTTGACACGAGATTCCAAAGTAGTGCTATCATCAGCCAATAAGTTTGCAGCCATAACCGCTACTTCTTGAATTTTTGGGTAAATGTTGGAAACAGAAAAATCAATGATATATGGCTTATCGTCTTCACCCATAATCACGTTTGTTTTAATAATGTCTCCGTGTACAAAACATGTGGGCAGCATTTTAGTATCTATTTTGTCATAGCGTTTCAGTACATTTTCTAAAATATCTACCATATTCGCTGGTATTTCGCTTTTAATTTTTTCATACATCCAATGAATGTTAGGAATTGCCCACTTGTCGAAAATAAATTCAGGTTCAATTTTTAACTTATTTATCTTCACTGCCTCGCTCGCAATCAGCTTCAGTTGTTGCGGCGTTGGTACTCCACGCGTTTCATAGAAAGTTGTACCGTCTATGTAATCCATCACTACCATTCCTAGACCGCTCGGGTCTGCGTAGTAGATTTCTCCGTTCGATTGATGGTGCAATCTCGGGTGGCCAACATCACTTGAATCGAGTGCTTCCAGTATCGCAACATTTCTGCGAATTTCAGCTTCGTCACGTTGTTTAGAAAAAATCTTTGCCACTACATTGCCTTTTGAAGCATGAATTTTCACGTTGTAGTCTTCGAATCCAACTTCGATTAGTTCATACGCCTCTAATTTACCAAGTTGATATGCATCGCATACGCGTTCTAAAACTGGCCGAATGTCGCCGTCGTAATCTAGGCGCTCAATGCTCATATTTAGCCGTTCTTTGGTATTTCCATCAAATCAATATCAAATACTAAATCGCTATTCGCGGGGATGTTTTTCGCGGGGCTGCTAGAGCCGTAGGCCATTTCGGCTGGGATGATTAGCCGGCGTGTACCGCCAACTTTCATACCAGGCACACCTTGCGTCCAGCCAGCTATTACGCCATTTAGCGGGAATGTAATTGCCTTGCCAAAATCATGGCTACTTTGGAATATAATGCCGTTTTTACACAGCGCTCCCGTATAGTGCGCCGTAATCGTCGCGCCAGGGCGCACTTCTTCACCCGTGCCAACATCCAGGTCGATAATTTCTAATTCTTTCACGCCTTCTCGCGGTTCAAAATCCGCTAGTTTTGTGCCTTCGTATGCCATAAGCTGCCTCCTACCTCTTAATTTTACAGTACAGATCCCACGGATTATTCTCGACTTCATCTTTAATTAATCGAATACAATACTTTGAATCTTCGCGCCCAATAATATCCGTTGCCGCTCCATAATACGCCCCTCCCGCGATAATTAAAATCAAACCCGTAGCAATTAGCAGTCCTGTATACGTTCGCCTTTTGGAGACATCTGCATCTATTGAACTCGCATGAATTACTAGACCAGCGAAGATTATCATAGCACCCAAGACAATAACTAAGATTGGCATCCAGAGTATGTATTCCCTAATCTGCGCGAAAGTCTGAAATGCTATTGATGCAAAGGTAAATAAACCCACAAAAACTGCTAACGGTTCAAGTATTTTATTTCTGGCTTGTCGAACCTCGCTCTTTGCGGACTCGATTTCAACTTTGATCTTTTCTATGTCTTTCTGCTTATCGAGTTCGAATGCTTTGAATCTAGCTTCGAAATCAGTTTCAAGATTACGAATCGACTCTTCGGCTTGGTTTAAGCCATAAAAATAATTTGCTTCGAGCCGACTGCGATTACGAGCCTGATTTCTACTCGACGCTAATGCCTGCCGATCTTCCTCAACGAATAAGTTGTTCTGCCGATTCCCAGAGCTCATTCTTTTGGGCCTTCATGTCAATATTGCTAATTAATGACGGTAGCTGGTCAACCGATTGCCCACTTTCGGCAGCTATATCTAGTACACTTTCAATCTCGTACGAATATTGATCAGCGTCTTCCTTCTTAATTTCTATCTTGTGTCGTATCTCACCACTTTCGCCCTCACCGCTAGGACCAGAGGTTTCAAAGGCAAAAGTATCCTTTTTACCCTGAGTTAATGACTTCAGATCAGAGTTGCTGCTGGATAATATGTCAGACTCCTCAATGCTTCCTTCGCCACTGATATGTACCTGTAGTGAACGTGCTTGCAACTTGCCGACAATGCTTGAGTTTTTCAAAATCGAATCTAAGTTTTTGACAATCGTTTCTTTACTTAACGATTTGGGTTGTTCAAGACGCAGGGGTATGAATATAAATTCACTTCCAAACCACATATTAACTCCTGACATGGACGACTCAACCTTAACGCGAGGTCCGTTTTTCTCACTCTCTGGAGAACTGAGCAAGGTATCTAGATCTTCAAAGCCGCTTTTCTTATATGCGTTAGTAATGTCGTCGAAAATAAGCTTATTATCAATGTCTCTGAGGCCATTTGTGTAAAAACCGAGATAGTAGTTCCATTGTGGTGATTGCATAGTAATTTTATTATATCAGTATTAATTATTTACTGATACAGGACCGTAGCTTCAACTCGCCTCTGTTCTGTCGTATCCCTATCGCGCACAGTCACGGTACCATCTTCTAGCGTTTGGAAGTCTATCACCACACAGTGCGGCGTGCCGATTTCGTCTTGGCGGCGGTAGCGTTTACCAATGTTGCCGTTGTCATCCCACATCACAGCGCCGTATTTCTTTTTCAGCATTTGGTACACTTCGCGGGCTTTTTCTACCAGCTCTGGCTTGTTTTTTAGCAGCGGGCTTACAGCATATTTCACTGGTGCCAGGTGCTCTGGAAGTGCAAGGTAAATTCGCTTTTCACCATTTTGCTCGTCTTCGCGGTAAGCGCTTGTTAGCACGGCCATCAGCGCACGCTCTACACCAAAGCTTGGCTCGATTACATGCGGCACGAATGTTTCGTCACTGCCCTTCACACGGTATTCCATAGTTTTACCGCTGACTCGCTGAATGTTGCCTAGGTCGAAATCAGTTCGATACGCTAGGCCCAGTAACTCATCTTTACCGTGCGGGAATGCAAATTCGTAATCGATCGTGCGCTTAGAGTAGTGTGCGCGGTCATTTTCCGGCACTTCTACTTCCTCTACACTTTCGCGTGGCAGACCAAGTTTATCTAGGAATACTTCAATGTCTTTGCGCCACTGCTCGAAGGCTTCTTCCCACTTTTCTGGGTGCACGAAATATTCTACTTCCATCTGCTCAAACTCACGACTTCGGAATACAAAATCGCGTGGGCTGATTTCATTGCGAAATGCCTTGCCCTGCTGCGCAATACCAAATGGCAAATCTGGGTAAAAACTATCTACGACGTTTTTGTAATTCGTGAAGATACCTTGGGCGGTTTCTGGACGAAGATACGAAATACTAGACTCATCCGCCACCGGGCCAACATTGGTTTTAAACATCATGTTGAATGCACGTGCTTCGCCAAACGTGCCAGTTTGGCCACACGTAGGGCACTTATTCGCGTCTTCTAGCTTGTCTTGGCGATGACGTGCATGACAATTGCTACACTCTACCAATGGGTCGGTAAACGTATCTACGTGACCACTTGCCTGCCACACTTTTTGGTTCATCAAAATCGCCGCGTCTACGCCGTACATGTCATCGCGGTCTTCCACGAACATTTGCCACCAAAGATTCATGATATTGCGCTTCAGGGCTACACCTAGAGGGCCGTAATCCCATGTACCACTTAAACCACCATATACTTCACTACCCTGGTAAATAAAGCCTCGGCGCTTCGCCAAGCTCACAATATCTTCTAGTTTTACCTCTTTGTTCATACTGTTCACAGTATATCAGACCCTTGCATATTTTCGGAGGTAGACGCATAGTAAAATCACCATGAACCACGACATTGACCCACGTGATATGCCCGAGCGCCAACCACGGCAAATGGCACAAGTGGTCGCAGACGCGATGGATCTGATGCGTCAAGGCAATCTTGAAGAAGCTGAGAGCTCATTAGCAGCTTATAATACCATTACAAAGAATGTTGACCATTTTGCTGTTGCACTCGAGCAAGCATGCAAACTAGCACAACAAGAAGATGGCGAGGTAAATGAAGAAACCTTAACCAAGCTGCTTGGCAGCAAGCACCTGGGGCGAGTATATGAGGTGGTTTCTCACGCTGTAGGTGCGTTAGGCGCCCGAATTGCCGCAAGCGATGTAATTGATAAAGAAAAGTGGGCCAAAATGCTTGCTAACACCAAGGAAAAAGCCGTGATTCTAACAGATCGTGAACACCTGGAAGCTTACCGCAAACGTGGCGCTGCCCTACTAAAAGCTATTGGTGCCAAGCTGCCTTCGAGATCACACGACGAAAACTTGTAAATTACACTAATTTATGGTATAATGGTAAGATGATAGGTCGACCAAGAGGTGAAGCTATCCCTGCATATCGCGAACCGTATCTGTTAAATGTGGCACAATACACTCGCGACACTCTTGATGCTGCCGAAAAAGCCTTGGGCGAAGGTCGTGTAAACGACGCCCTAGTAAAACTTGATTCTAAAGTGCGAGTACATGAAACGGTCGGCTTGCGGCTAGACTACTGGACGATGCTTGCAACTGCACATATTCTTCGCGGTGATGGCGACCAAGCTGGGGCAACCGAGTACACAATCGATACTCTGACCCATCAACACGCTCCAAATGCACACAGAGACGTAGCTCCCCTACCCGAAGTTCCGCAGCGTCACCTACAGCTCATACACCATGTTGCCCGAGGCGTGCTTGGTGTTGCTGCTCGTCAGCAAGCAACCTTTGTAAACTCACCACTTAGTAGAATGCCCCTGCACATAGAAAACGGCTTAGAGTACTTGCACTGGCGCGGCGAAGAAGTGCGCGATGGTTCGCCATGGATGGACGCAAGTGCCGCGCATGAGTTACTAGAAGCTTTGCCGCCATCGACAGACGTATCTCCACGCGATAAATCAGCCATGATGAGATGGCTCACTATGTATGGGCCTCGCGCAGTAGCGCCTTTGTACAAACCACTTGAGGTATTTGCGCCATCAGCCACACCAGACTTCGACGAAGACGCGCCACCACTTTCAACTCGTATGAATCCCACCCCGCGACCACGTTTTCGTAGGCCTTCTGTTCGCGGTGGAAATGAATCACTTGTGGATCGCCTGAAACGAATGGTCGTAGACCCACCAGAAGAGATATAAGGCTATCCTATAAATCGTTCGTGAAGCGCCTGAATTTCATCAGGCGTATTTTGTGGCTTTTGGTACACCGGTACGAAAAACTCTTCGTCATCCACTAAATCACCGACATTTGTGCCTGCTGCTGCCAAAATATTTCGCTGGTCAGCAACCAAAAACGTGCCGAGTGCTGCTTCGCCTTTATATACCCTACCGCACATACGCTGTTCAATGCCGCCCTGTTTTAAATGGTCGGTGTGCGCTGCCGCAGTAAACCACTTCAAGCTTGAAGCATCTGCAGTGTGGAACGTCGAGATATTACCATGGCCTACGAGCGTAATGCCTGCTACTTCATCGTCTTCAATGGCATCGAGCAATGTGGCCTTGGTTGCATGGTGACGAATATCGATATCGTCGTACACACCCTCTTGCTGAGCCCTCTCTGCCAAGTATTCGGCCGCTTCTTCCATAGCCCCACGCTGCGCTTCGGGGCTCATAGGAATGTCATCGCGCGTCCAGCTAGATACAAGAATCGCAAGTTGTCCGAGGCGTGGCTCTACACTAAGTTTTTGTGCCTGCAATAAAGCATCGTGATGCTCATAGGCAGTGTGTAGCCGATCTCGAAATGTTGCATGCGAAGTCATATGTATATAATAACATATTTACTGGTAAAATGCAATATTTACAGAGAAAAGATTGTTTTTGTTTCGCGCGCCATAATACCAATATCGAAATATGGTGCAAGCAAACTCTCGCCAACTATCGTTCGATACTTTAGCAATTTGTCATCTTTATTTACAAGCGCGTCTGCCTTCGCCTTTGCATCTTGATCGCCGTTTTTCAATGACTCGGCATACAGCATAAATGCCTTCTTGCTTGTACCGAGCATCTCTAAAGCTTCCGCACGCTTTTTTTCGTAATAGGGATGTTCGGGCATTGGTGATGCCTTCAAGATTTTTTCAAGTCCAGGAATAATTGTTTCCGTGGCTTGCTCATACTCGCTCAGCTTATTCTGCTGCTTCACTGCTGGATCCTCGCCAATTGAAGCCAGGCCATTAATAAGCTTGGTAAGCGCCTCGAGTGAAATAAAGGTTTGTGCTTTCGCCATATTTGCGAAGTAGGCTTCGTGCTCGGTGGCCATAAATTTTTCGGCTAGTACTCCCCGTTCTAGTAAAGCAATACTATCTTCAAGCTTCTTCTGTTTCTTCAACGCCGTATTGTACGTGGGGTTTAGATCTGCAAAAAACGAGTTCTTTGAAAGGGCCGGCTTCTTTTTGTCGAGCAACGCAACAAACTTTGTATCACCTTCTGCAATACGGCTCATCTGTTCGTTATATTGTGCGAATAGCTTTTGGTGAGCTTTTACTTTATCAATAAAGGCAGGCTTTGATTTGTCATTTGCGATGCGCACAAACTCTTTGTTTATCGTCTCAGTATCCTTCTGATACGACTTTGCGAGTACTGCATATGCTCCCTTTTTGTCTTCAATATAGGTCGAGAGCTCTTTATTAAAATGTGAAGCAAGTATTTGGGCGTATATAAACAGAATGGCAAGAAGTCCCAGCGGGATGCCGATACATACGAGTAGTTTTTTTCGTGTAGTCATGTACTTATGATACCGTTTATCGTCGTGAGGTACTAATGCGCGACGCCTCGCTCGGCGAGCCATAGACAATCATCGATAAGCTTTTCAATATTCGCTACATGCATGGCCACCTTTGGTGGCTGGGCACTAAGTATGCGAAGCAATTTAATATGGTCACTAGTGAACTGGCCCTGTTCGTGAAATACCAGCGCGCTGGAGTTCGCATCAAAGTTGTAACGCGCATCTTCAACCAACTTCATGCCACTGTCATCGGTAGCTAGATTCACCCCAACCCCCAGCAATATCGCAAGCTGTAGCCAAAACCATGTTTTGAGCACGGGCAAAAGCAGATCAGTATCGTCGAGCGCGGCCAGTGCTTGGTCAAGCAGCTCAAAAAATGCCGGTTCATCGAGCGCATCGGCAGCCTTGCTCATTTGCTTTATTACTTCATAGCCAAATTGCAACCGGTCGTAATCGCTTAAAATATTTCGATAGAACTTCTCTAACCTGGCACCTGTTAGAATACCTAACTCTCCTTTCCCCGTAGAGATTGTGACGTCGCAGCGTGCAAATAATTCTATGCCGCCTGCGAGTTTACTTTTCTCACGACGCACGCTTTTAGCCATAACACTGATTTTGCCATGCTCGGGGGTAAGTAATTGAATAACCCTATCGGCCTCGCCATAGTTGGTGCGGCGCAGCACAATTGCTTTGGTACGAATTATCTTCATGGTTTTGCCACACTCCGCACGGCGATAGCTATGTCTTCGGGCTGCATACTGGCTTTGTCGACGATTCGCCTCACGCCATACGATGCTACGTCGTCGAGTGCGATTTGGTCTGCCAAATTTGTCGCAAGTATTACCGGAATATTCGCCAAATCTTCGTGCGACTGTAGTTCGTGCAACAATGCTAACGCCGTAGTACCCGTAAGCAGCACATCGAGCACGATAACATCTGGCACTACTTGGTCAATCACATCAATTGCTGCAAGCGCATGTGGTGCATGATATACTTCGTAGCCACTTCTTCGCAGAACTCTCATATAGTGCTCGGCGAGCCAGGTGTCGTCTTCAACAATTACTACACGAACCGCTTCGCTCATAGCAGTGTAAGCTGTTGCGAAATTGGTAATTCTACGTAAAATGATGCGCCGTCGCGATGCCGCACTGCGCCGATTCGGCCATTCATGCTTACCGCAAATTGATGTGCGATGTACAGCCCAAGCCCGCTGCTTTGCGGTCTCGCCTGCACTGGCTGAGTAGCGCCGAGGTTTCGCACAAGTTGTCGCCAGTTTTTATTTGAAAGCGCCGGACCGTAATCGCGTACACCGAGGCGCACAAGCTTTTTATCACGCAGCAACTGCGCGTGCAGTTCTACTACACCGTCTATGTCGCTATAATGCAGTGCGTTGTCGGCGAAACCAACCAATATACGCCGTAACAAGTCTCGATTCGCCACAACGGGTGGTAAGGCACGGATACGTGAACGCTTAAGGCTACGGCCATGCGCATTATATAGGCCCGCAAGCTCATCGGCTACGTCATCGCACACGCTGATTGCATTGACCGGCTGCATATCAAATAGTACCGACTGTACGGCCTCCGCTCGAGTTAGGTCGCTCGTAAGACGCAAGCCTTTTTCACTGACGTGTACTAATTGATCAACTACTCGTCGCTGTTCTTCATTTGAAAGTTTGCCGCTAGCAATGTCTAATGCGAGTTGGCGCATAAGCACTAATGGCGATTTGAGTTCATGAGCCGCGACAACCACCGACGACAAGTCTGATTGGTTGCTCCCACCTCTGTTATTATTCCCCTTGGCGGCCTCCATAGCTACATCTAGTGTAGCATGGTGGTACTATGACATGCCAAGCATGAGCAGCTAGAATTGTGTGATTCTATTGGTTAAAGCTAATCGTCTTAATGATCTTTTCGAAATCAGACTTGAAGGTATCTGCATCTGTTTGAATAACCGCGGTTTTGTCACGAATTTTGAACAGCACAGCTGCGCCACGAATGTCTTTAGAGAAGTTACCATCAAGGCGTGTGCCATTTTGACCATTGGCACTAAACGAACGACTGCGCAAATCGCCATCTTCAACAAGGTTTGAATAGTCATCAACTACTTCGTTGTACTCTTTCTCGAGTATTGTGACACGAAGGGCGAAACGCTGCTTAGGATTAACAGGTGGCACGGAAATCGGGTTTAAGTAGGCTTCAAAGTCACCGCCATTAGTAATGTCACTCTCTACGTACACGCTCCACGTTTTTGGATAACTAAAGCTTAGCTGACCGTAATCGGCCGGGCCAGCGAATGTGCGGTTTGGTTCTTTCTCGCGCTCGGCGAATTTTGCTTCGTCTTTATCAGCCTGCACTTTTTCGGCTTCCGCTACTGCTGAAGCGATTTTGGCATCGACGTTACTTTTTTGGTCGCGATAATTTACAAATGACCATACGGCAAGACCTGTCATGCCAATCACACCAATAGTGAGAAGTACGATTGCTGTAATAATGCCGGCACTCATGCCGTGTTCGTGAGTTCGAGAAACTGGTATCATGCGGTCATTATACTTGTGCTTTTTACTTCTGTAAAGGACTGAACTTGTAGAGAAAATGTGTTTTGGTTCTGGCGAGCTGTTTAGCGCCCGGAATTTCGAAGCCATAGCTCATCACCCGCACATCGTGGCCAAGCCGGTCTACTTCAGACTGAATTTTTCTGCTCATGCGCCCTATATCACGTGATTCACCAAACACGTACACGAGTGTTGTGCTGGTGGGAAAATTAAATCGCCACAAATTTGCGAGCTGCGTATGCACCGGTACATCGCTTCGTGACAGCCACTTGCTTATGAGTACCAATATCGGGTTAATTTCGATGCCTACTGCCCTACCACCACG
Source organism: Candidatus Saccharibacteria bacterium UBA6664 (assembly GCA_002455275.1). Taxonomy (GTDB): domain Bacteria; phylum Patescibacteriota; class Saccharimonadia; order Saccharimonadales; family Saccharimonadaceae; genus UBA1020. Next base: position 88,779 of record DKKO01000006.1, on the reverse strand, counting down.
CCTGGCAACTTCGCGTAGTACTATTCCATCGCCCGAACCAATGTCTAATACCAAGTCATTTTTCGAAATTGGGTACAATTCATCAAATGCATCGACGAGATCTTTTCGTTTGCTTGGCACATATGGCGCACCCACGGCTACAACTGCTGCGAATACAAGTGCTATCGCGAAAACTATCCAAAGTAAAATCATGAATCGAATGATTGTTTCAGCACGTTAACAGTATTTTTTAGTTTCGCTAAATCTTCTTCGATTTCTTTTGCGAGTTTGCTGGCTTCGGTAAATTTGGCCGATGCGGCCTCTAGTTGAAATTCATCGCTCTCAAACCATGCGACGAGAGCTCGTAGCTCAGTCATTTTCTCCTCAATTGTTGATGCTTTTGACATTGGTTACCTCCGCTGTAATCTGTTTAGTTAGTTGTTCAATCTCTATACGTTGTCCTGCTTCAATCTTGCCGCGAACGATACTGTAGCCACGCGCCAGAACGGCTCGGGGATCTAGCTGTGCCAGAACTCGCTCAAGAGCGTTTCGTTCATTCTCGGCTAGTTCAATACGCGAATGAAACACCTGCATACTTGCCTCAAGCATTTGTCGTAATTGCTGTTGTTCAAGTTCAATGGCGTGTTCTACAGTCGGAATGATACCTCGCACCAAGTGGCTCACCTGTTGCACTATTTCACGTTTGTCTGGCACAAGAATCTGCGCGGCGTTACTTGGGGTTGCCCCACGTACGTCCGCAGCCAAATCAACCAGACTTTCGTCTGTTTCATGGCCAATACCGGTAAGCACAGGTATACGACTTGCCGCGACTTCGCGTACCAATAGTTCATCATTGAACGAGCTTAAATCATCGGCGCTTCCGCCTCCACGAATCAGTACCAATACATCAGCCAGTTCTTCCTGTGTGTTGAAATGTTTGATAGCACGAATCATTTGGTCGGCAGCAACCTCACCTTGCACTTGCACATGAGCGACTTCGATGTGTAAACCACCGAATCTATCATTGAGAATTTTTATAAAGTCAGCGTAGCCCGCTGCTTGAGTGCTACTTACCACCGCTATACGTTTTGGTAGGGGCGGTAATGCTCGCTTGCGCTCTAAAGCAAACAACCCTTCTTTTTCAAGCTTTGCCTTTAGTAGCTCAAAGCTTTTCTTCAAGCTCCCCTCGCCACTCGGACGAATAGCCCGCACGGTGAGGCTAAACTTACCCCAGTTTGTAAGCTTCGGCGTTGCCGTAACAATGACCCTCATACCATCTTCGATTGGCTGTCGAAGCTGCCAGATGGTCATAAAGCAGCCAACGCTCGAGTTATCATCTTTTAAGTCGAAGAAGACAAATTTTTGCTGGTTTACTTTAAAGCTCGCCACTTCACCTTCAACCTCGACGCTGGGGTAGGCATACTCGAGCGTCTGATTAGTAAGCGCGACAAAGTCGCTAACGCTTAATCGGACTGTTTCCTTTTCCATACTTAAATACTGCGTGTTGATAAAACAAATAGCCAAGTGCAATGGTGGTAAACAAAATCACGACGCGCGCCAAAATAATACCTGCGATTGCTACGCCCGAGCTGATACCTGCGATTGCGAGAAATGTCACCATGATTGCTTCATACGCTCCTGCTCCACCCGGGGTAACCACAATAAACCCCGCGATAGAAGCCAACACGTATGCAATGAGCACCGGCGCGAAGTTTACGTTTTGACCAAGTGCCCAAAACGTTACAGCAAACAAGCTCGCGTCTGCCAATGTAAATACCACCGCCCACCAAAATGGTTGTCGCAAAATACGTCGATCTCGCTTCAGACTATTGTATTCGTCGTGGATGTCCGTAAAAAATTCGAGCACTTTCACTTCGCGCAATACCACACGCTTTTTTCCGCGGGTTAATCTTGAAACAAAGTGGTTCACTCTTTTACTTAACCAAGCAGACAAATCTTCCATGCGCTGCTTGCTGTTTACCAAGTACACTAGGCCTATGGTGCCAAAACCCATAATCGACACGATACCGGCGCTAATAAGAATAATCCAACGGTTGATATTGCCGTCTATCGTAACAGCGAATACCGCAAGTGCCACCAACACCATGGCAGCCAGCAGGCCCATAGCATAACGAACTGCTTGCGCGGCCGTAGCCCGACCTGGGCTAACACCGTATTTGCCCAAACGCCAGCTCATATACGAGATACCACTGACCCCTCCGCTTGGTAGCACATGATTTACAAAATTCATTTCAAGCGCCATTCGCATTTGCGTGACACGTTTTACTTTGCTAATCGCATCCTTAGAACGAAGATAGCTAAATATCATTTCGCCCGCGGCGTAATACGCTATTAGCTGTAGCGGGAAAAGAAGCGCCAAGATCCAAAGGTTAACGCTGCCGAGCAAGTGCCACGCGTGTACAATCTCATCGCGAGCCAAGAATACTATGACACCCAACAGTATCAAAGTAACCGCACTAATCCAACCTCTAAGCGACATATCTTTCATTATACATTGCCTCCCTGTTTGCCGTATACTACTAATAGTATGCAAATCGCGATTTTAGGACGACAACCTGCACTAGGCTTGGCCGAGCTTGAGCAAGTTTTTGGTGCGCAAACAATTGAGCCATTCGCCGATCAATTTGCTTTTGTCGATGCCGACATATCTTTGGAGCGTTTGGGTGGCACCACAAAGGTCGCGAAACATCTTACAACCCTGCCGACAGCCAACCCACAAAAAGTGTTCGATTACTGCCGGCGAGAGCTTCCGAAACATCTGCAATACGTCCCCGAGGGTAAGCTAAAACTTGGCATTAGCCTGTATGGTTTCGACATGCCGATAGATCGTATCAACGCCAACATGCTTTCGCTGAAAAAAGTCGTGAAGAACGCTGGTCGCTCAGTTCGAGTTATCCCAAATACGCACGCAGAGCTTTCTAGCGCGCAAACCTACCACAACTCCCTCACTTCACCTCTTGGCATGGAGCTAGTGGGCATTAAAGTTGGCAATGAAACAGTACTTGGGCAAGTTACTCAAGTGCAAGACTTCGAAGCGTTTGCTGCCCGCGACCAAGCACGGCCAAAAACTGATGCTTTTGTCGGCATGTTGCCACCAAAGCTTGCGCTGATGATGGTAAACCTATCTGGAACGCATGAGGGGCGTGTACTCGACCCGTTCTGTGGCACTGGTGTTGTATTGCAGGAAGCTGCCCTGCTAGGACACGACGTATATGGTACTGATTTAGCTGAAAAAATGGTTCGATACAGCGAGATAAATATGAAATGGCTCAAAGAAAAGTATGCGCTTTCAACTGACGCCACACTGGAAGAAGCCGACGCCATGACAGCAAGCTGGAAGAAGCCGATTGATGCCGTGGTGGCCGAAACCTACCTTGGACAACCGTTTTCTGCCCCACCATCAAGCATGAAACTCAAGGAAGTACGGGGAAATTGTAACCATATCATCTCGAATTTTCTTAAAAACATCGCTGGCCAACTTAGCCCTGGCACGCCACTGTGCCTTGCGGTGCCCGCCTGGCGTGATGGGAGAGGCATGTTTACTCATTTACCTCTGGTTGAAAATCTTGATTCGCTTGGCTATAGCGAACACGCGCTTACCCACGTAAGGTCGCGTGAGCTTCTATATTTTCGTGAAGACCAAATAGTTGCCCGGCAGCTACTGGTTCTTACAAAAATCTAAGCCACCTCACCTCTTGCAAAAACGATGAAACTTTAGTACAATTGTACAGATTGATTAATAGCAACCTAAGGAGTAAGCAGCTATGTCACACGTCAAAGCTGGTGGTTCAAGTAAGAACATCCACAACAATGCTGGTGCACGTCTCGGCGTGAAGCGTTTTGGTGGCCAAAAAGTCTCTGAAGGCGAAGTATTAGTACGCCAAACAGGCAGCACCAAAGTTGCAGGTCCTGGCACCTTTATGAGTCGCAACTTCACTATTCATGCTGCTCAAGACGGCACTGTTGCCTTCAAAAAGGTAAAGGTACGTCGCTTTACTGGCAAAACCGCCCCTCGTACTCAAGTAGTAGTCGAGTAAACTAGTTTTTATGCGAAATCGCCTCCATCGGAGGCGATTTTAGTTGCAGCAATTTCTATTATTCTTCAGTAGTGTCGCCGTCTAAACGGTCTTCGAGAGAAGCTCGCCCCGTTTTATTATCGAAGTCGGGCTCGCCCATAAGTGTTAGTACCGGATCGCCTACTGCCACGACCGTGCCCAAAGCACCATCTTCCGACACAAAGCGATAGCGAACAGCATTGCCTTCGGCATCTCGCATTACATCAATCACGTATCCTGCCACGTCTGCACCATCATGAGTTAAAATAGCTGGCACGCCTTCTGGCTGTTCGGTATGTTCGTGTGATGGACTAGGACCAAATTCACTTGTCATTGCAATTCTCCTACCAGTTCTTTACTTTGATTACTTTGGTCGGCTTTTTACCTTCCGGGTCTACAATGTGAAGATTGGTTACTTTCTTAGGTTCACCCGAATCGGTATAGCCAAGTGGCGCTTCTGGGTCGATATCGCCAGGCGCTGAATCTCGTGGGCCTTCAGGTGCAATGAGACCAAGCGTAATCCTACTCAATACGGCACGACGTCGCAACCTGCGCGCTTCACGTACAACATCCAGTGCAGTAGATTTTAATTCACTCGCTGAAGGTATTTTATCCGATGGGAGTGGCATTGTCGCTCTTGTGTTTGTTTCAATGTTCGTCATAGCTACATTATAGCAAAAAATAGCTATTTTGTCAATATGCTCATGCTTTTCTGCGCTCAGGCATCTTCAAGTGCTAGCGCAAGGCCCGCAACAAACCCAAGCTCACTCTCGCAGGGTGGCAAAATGACCAGGGGCTGAACTTCAACCCAGCCGTGGTCAAGAAAAAACGTGCCATGCACGTCATCAAATTCAGTACTCATTAGCTATATAATAGCATAAACTTATTTGTTATGCCAGCTTGTATCGTTTATTTGATACCGAGGTGGTGCTTCACGCGTGCCACGACGTCACCTATTACCACCTGTGATTTTACCAAGTAATCATCTGCTCCGAGTTCTTCGGCACGCTGCTTGTCTTTTGGCTGACTCAGTGCGGTGAGCATCACTACGCGAATGTTGGTGGTTTCAGGAGTGTTTCGCAAAATATCGAGCACGTCAAAGCCACTAATTTTCGGCATCATCGCATCGAGCAAAATCAAGTCAGGCTTGTATTCCATCGCGGTTGAAAGTGCATCTTCGCCGTTGGCGACTACCTTAACCTCAAAGCCTTCAAGGTCGAGTCGTGAACGATACACCTCGCTCAGTGTTTCATCGTCTTCAACGAGCAAAATACGTTTTTTATCGGTCATATAGCTCTATACTACCTCGATTATTGACAAAGCACAACCTTTATCACACACCAAGTTCTTTTAGGGCTCTCTCGAGTTGTGGATCGCGGTTATTATCGACGTCTTTTTGCGTTAAATCAACCGAAATATTTGGCTTGATGCCTGATTTTGTGATGTTGTTGCCCTTTGGCGTAAACCAACGAGTGATAGTGACTTTCAGCTGTGCTCCATTTCGAAGCGGCACAATTTCTTGCACGGTGCCTTTGCCGAAGGTGCGCTCGCCTACCAGCTGCGCAGCGTTGTAATCTTTCATAGCACCAGCAACTATCTCTGCCGCGCTAGCAGTGCTTCCATTTACCAGTACCGCTGTTGGAATATTTTTCAATATAGGGTCACCCTCGGCGCGCAATTCTTGGTCGCTCGTGTTGTTATGAGTAGTCACTACCACCTTGTCGTCCAGCCATAAGCCAGCAACGCGTGGCGCTGCATCAAGGAAGCCACCACCATTTCCACGTAGATCAAGTACGACTGCTTTAACTCGCTTTGATACGAATTTTTCAGCCGCGCGCCTGGTTAAATCAGCAGTATCGTTGTCGAAACGCGTAACGGTGAGTACACCGACACCGTTTTGTATTTTGCTCTGCACGCTGGGGTTATTTACCTCTGCACGAGTAATAGAGAACTTCTTGGTCTCATTGCCACGACGCACGGTAATCTTTACCGTTGTGCCGATTTCACCTCGTATTACCTTCACCGTGCTATCCGCATCCCAGTCTATAGTTACTTCATCGTTTACCGCGATAATTACGTCACCGGCGTGGATACCAGCTTTTTGCGCAGGGTTCTCAGGTAATGTGCGTATAACCGTTGGTTGACCTTTGCGAATGCCAATCTCGGCGCCGATACCGCCACCGATATCTCCGCTTAAGTCTTTTTCGAACTCTTTAGCTTCTTTAGCACTCATGTAAATGGTGTAAGGGTCATTAGCAGCCTCTACAAGCCCTCTGCTAGCACCTTCAAGCAACTTATCACTATCTAGATTGCCGTTAAAGTGTGAAGTAAGCTGACTGTAGGTGAACTCAACATCGCTGAGATTCAATTTATCATCAACCTTCACCCCTACCGCAGGAGCGAGAGCACGGTACAGCTCGTCGCTACGCGTACCAGCAATAAAGCCAAGTGCTAGCACCAGCAGTACACCAAACGCGAGCGTTAGTTTTGTTAGTTCTACCCTATTATTCACTTGTTCTAGTATACCAATCACTAGAAGTATATGTAAGTGTCGTAGGTTGATGCGGGGACACGCATTTCGCTGTAGTTGCCCCAACCTGGGCCACCCGCATTGTAGTAGTTGTATTGGCTAATATTTACTGTGCCGTCGCCATTGACGCGCTCTACCCATACTACGTGACCGTATTGACCAGCTGAAATAACACCAACAGAGTGTGCTCGTGGAGTTGAGCCCGTCGAGTAACCAGAAGCGCGAGCGCTACCTGGCCACATGTTCGCATTACCCCAATAGCGTGGGAAATTACCTGTTCGTTGACCAACTTTCCAGGCAGTGTAGCTTACACACTGACGACAGCCGTATCCGAGTGGATCAGCACCAGATGACATTGCGTTTGCATCAACGTAGCAGCCTGCTTGCCATGGATAGCCACCCTTGTTTGGATCACCAGGAAGGAAGGTACCACCGCCGCCTGCGTTCATCGCAGCTTCAATTGCTGCCTGTTGTGCACGCTGTACTTCTAGCTTTTCTTGTTCTGCTTTAGCAGATAGGTTTTGGAAGACGCTTTCTCGACCACGAACTTTCGCAATCAAGTTAGCTTTTTCGTTCTCTTTTTCTTGCAAGGCATTGCGCGCTAGGGTTTGCTGAGCGAGTTCACGTTCAACCGCCTTCTTTTGCGCTTCAAGCTTCTTCTTTAGCGCATTAATTCGGTCGATTGTCTGGGTTAGTGTATCTTGGATTGACTCACGATAGGCTTGTTTGTCAACGTAATCACCAATGTTTTTGCTACTTGCAAGTAGCTCGAGCGGTGTAATGTTATCGTCGACATACATATCAGCAATAATGACACCCAAAGCTTCTTTGTTTTCTTCAATTTTTCGCTGATTTTCTTCAATTTGCTGCTGCAGCTTATCTGCCTTAGCCTGTGAGATATCGATTTGGGCTTGAATTTGGGCTTTTTCGTTGTTAAGCTTCGCGAGTTGGTTTTCGTAGGTCTGACGTTCTTTGCCGAGCTTGCTTGCCTGAGAGTTGTATGCATCAATCTGCTTTTGCAGAGCTGCGATTTGTTCATCATATTTATCTGCTTTAGCCTGAGGAGCAATCGCGATAGGCGCTGCAATCATCATAAGTATGGAAGCGGCCACAAGCGCTGCACGAGTGGCGAAAGAGGTTGAAACTGGTGTGGTGGACCGCTGTTTCATATAGATGTATTTTACCATAAGCATTATTGTTTTGTCAATTTTTTGTTTAAATTTTCAAATATCGTCGTGTTGCCAATAGCGACGAAACTACACCTATTATAGCACCAAGCAAAATCATGCCAAGTAGTATAAAGCCGATGTACGCCACGGCGTAATCTATCGTTGGACCAATCGCAATACCGTAATCGAGTAGCTTACTACGCGCCGAGAACAACCCGAGCATGCCAAGACCTGTAGCAATAATCGCCGCGATAAAGCCATACACAATCGCCTCTACGATAAATGGGCCTCGAATAAAGCTCTTATCAGCACCGATAAGCTTCATCATTTCTATCTCGTCTTTTCGGTTGAAAATCGCCATACGAATGGTGTTGAACACGATAAGTGATGAAATCGCGATAAACACAATGCTACCTATCAAACCAGCGCGGTCGGCAAAGGTAACCGTACGAGCAATGTTTTGAATAGCCGTGCGACGCTCGCCCGCGAACGACGGCTTTCTATCTGGGTCGATGTTTGCTTTCAACGTTTCATTATTCTTCACGAAGTTATCAAGTTGTTTGGTGTCGTTAATATCCACCAAGCTAACACGAATCGTGCCAGGAAACTTGTTAACTGCTTCATTGAGCGCACTCAATGTATCGGCATTTTTACCATTTTGTTTAGCGAAGTCGGCACGGGCCTCCTCTGGTGACACATAGGAAACATCGGTAACACTTGATAGTTGCTTTAGATCACTGCGAATTGTTTCCACCGCACCATCTTCAACATCGGTCTTCAGATAAATCGACATGTCCACTTTGTCACGAATATCCTCTACGGTAGTAACTAGCGTGCTTCGGGCTGCTAATGTTGCGAACACGATGAGTAGCGTGATGGTCATAACGGCAGTCGCAGCTATTGTTAACCACGCGTTACGGCTAAAGTTATTTACACCGTAGCGACACATACGAATAAATGTCAGCCATTGGCGTCGTTTGCGCTTTTGCTGAGCAAAAGCCTTAGCGTCGAGCTTGCGTGCCACTAGGCGGCCCTTCCTTGTCGATAGCTTCCTTGCGCTTGGTCGCTGGTGATTTTACCATGGTCAAGCGTCACCACTCGCCGTTTAAGCTTGTTCACAATTTCAACGTTGTGGGTAGTTAATAGAACAGTCGTGCCATAGTGATTAATCTTTTCAAGTAATCGCACGATGTCCCAGCTGTGCTTTGGGTCAAGGTTTCCGGTTGGCTCATCAGCAATCAAAATTTTTGGCTGACGCACCACGGCGCGCGCAATCGCTACTCGCTGGCGCTCACCACCACTCAGCTGATGCGGAAAGCTCTTTTCCTTGCCTGTTAGCCCAACCAGTTCGATAACTTTCGGCACTGTGCTTTTGATTTCACGGTTAGTCATACCAGCGATTTCTAGCGCGAAAGCCACGTTTTCATATACGGTTCGCTGTGGTAGCAATTTGAAATCTTGAAAGACAACGCCAATTTTGCGTCGAAGCAGCGGTATGTGCTTATCTTTTAGGTGATCGTAGTCGATGCCGCCTACAACAATCTTGCCACTGGTCGGTTTCTCTTCGCGTGTCAGAAGCTTTAGAAGGGTTGATTTACCGGCGCCACTAGTTCCCACAAGAATAACAAACTCGCGCGGTTCGACGTGCAAGCTAATACGACTAAGCGCAGGCTTCATGCTTTTGCCGTATGTTTTTGTTACCCTATCTAACAAAATCATTACTGTACATATTATAGCATAAGCGTCGCCGCTATCTAGAAGCTGCTACTTTGGTAGCGAGTTGCTAATTCGTAGCAAACTTTACCCTTTTTGTGAGCGTACGTGCTTGGGCTTGTGTCGCGCTGACCTGAGGTTGGCGTAGTGTAAGTACTGTAGTAGTCGCTCTCGGCTTTGTAGGTCACGCATAAATCATATTCAAATGTATACAAGCGAGGCTGGTCTGTGGTTGTGTCGGTAGCTGGAGTAGTAACTTTCGAAATATCATCACTCATACCTAGCGGCTTGTAATCAACCAGGTTCTTAGTAAGCAGTAGCTTAGCGTCACCTTTCAAATCACCCTTTATATCATTTAGCGACTTCGGTAATGCTGTCTGACTGTTTGCATAGTCGTTAATGGCCGCACTTACTTGTCCAAGATTATCTGATATTAGCCTGTCGTCTCTGGTGAAACGTGCCTGAGCGGCAGGACCCACAATACCAAGTGCGGTTACTATTACCACTACTACAATCATAAACACCCAATATACCAGCGCCGCTCGTTTGAACCATTTCGGGTTAAGCGTTCGAATCAGCGTCATACCATACACAACCGCAACTATAATGAAACTAATAAGCGTACTGAGTGGCCCACTGTTATCTCCGTACGCACTGTCGCCAATCAGCATACGCACGATAGCAAACACTGCCACAATAAGCGAACCAATTCCAAACAGTGCAAAAATTACGGTATGGATTATCATTATTACCATAGCGGCACCGGTTTTGTGTTCTGGCTCTTGTCGAGCGTAAAAAATATCACACACCAGTGATATAACAAACAATACGATAACCGCTGCTAACGAGTACGCAATCATGCCGTCTAAGTAACCAGAGCCAGCGGAAGTATCGATAAAGTAGTTTATGCTCATAACAGTTAGCCAGGCCAACGCGAGCACTGTCCAACCCCAGAACGCATACGTGAGCCACTGAAGCACTAATAGCCCTGGTGAATTATGCGAAGTACTTGCAATAGGAGCGGCCGGCGTTGCGATAAGCGGCTTAGGCACAATATGTACGGTTGATTCAGGCGACGATTGAGGATTAACTACCGGCTGTGTTTCATCAACTTTCGCTTCATTTGGTGTAGTACCATCATTTTCTTGCATAGTTATTCCCGCTTACGTTTCTGGCTTAACTATAGCAGAAATTAGTTAGGGTTGCTCTAGGTACGCCACCATAAATTCGTCGAGTTTGCCGTCCAGCACCGATTTTGCGTCGTTATCTTCATACTTTGTACGAGTATCTTTTACCAAAGTGTATGGGTGCAGTACATAGTTACGAATTTGACTTCCCCAGTTTGCACTCTCGCCTGCTTTTAGTTCGCTTAGACTTTCGGCGTGCTGTTCAATTTGTAATTGTGCAAGCTTCGAGCGCAGAATCTTCAAGGCGGTTTCTTTGTTTTGTAGTTGACTTCGTTCATTTTGAATGGCTACGACAATATTCGTTGGCAAATGGGTTACCCGAACCGCGCTATCTGTCGTATTAACGCTTTGTCCACCATGACCACCTGCGCGGTACACATCAATTTTTAAATCTTTTTCCTCTAATTGCACTTCGTCCGGTGCATCGATTTGCGGCAATACTTCCACGAGCGCAAAGCTGGTTTGTCGCAAATTATCGCTATTGAACGGACTCAAGCGAACCAGCCGATGCACGCCATGTTCAGAGCGTAGTTTTCCATAGGCATACGGCCCTACTACTTCAATTACTGATGTTTTTATACCGGCTTCTTCACCAGTTGATCGTTCAACAAGCTTGGTTTCCATGCCAGCTTTCTCAGCCCAGCGAAGATACATACGCTCGCACATCTCAGCCCAGTCCTGTGCGTCGGTACCACCTACGCCAGCGGTAATGCGCAAAATTGCGTTATGGTCATCATATTTGCCGTTGAATAATAGTTCTTTCTTACGAGCAGCAAACTCACTTTCGAGTGCATCGAGCTGCGTTTCAAACTCTGCCTGCATGGAAGCATCGCCAAGTTCAATTAGTTCAGCGATGTCCGCTAGCTGTGCATGTAGCACGTCCCATGGTTCTATCTGCATTCGCAAACTAGCCGCTTGCTTGCTTATGTCTTGCGCATGCGTTGGATTATGCCAAATTTCAGGAACGGCCAGCTCATCGTCGAGCTTTGCAAGCTGGGCACGTTTTTCACTAAGTCGTAGGCGCTCCATGGCAGCTTGGACATCGCTTGCCAGAGCCTGAGTACGTTTTTCAAGTGGTTGCATTACTGTTTTATTGTATCATCTGTAGAGCCCATGCTTGCGCCGGGTACTCTGCATCCATATCAAACGTGCTAGATGGCACATCAAACGCAAGGCCATCATAGCCTTGAGCCAAGGCTAAGTGGTAGGCTGCCCGAAGCTCATCTACTTCGCCAACACATTCAAATGGCTTCATTACTCCATCTATGCCCAACAAACCTTTAAAATACTCTGATAGCTCAGGTTTTTTGAATAGATTTTCAGAAAATACACTTTCTAGTTCGCCTCCATCAACAAACGCTGCAAAAAGTAAGAAGCTGTTGGCGCACTTTGGGCAAGTTCCACACCAGTTTAGGTTGTGATTATCGTGTCCTAGCTGGTAGTTTGCCACATTACATGACGAGAATTGCCGTCCGTACTTTTCCCAGCAATATTCAACAAACAACTTTGCAACTTTTAACTCGCTGTAGGCACGTAGCGGGGAACCAACTCGAATCACGCCAACATATTTCTCAACGTATGACTGAAGTAGTTGTTCGGCAGGCCAAGTTTTTGACCATTGGTGGGTTACGGCATAGTCACCTATGCGCGCATGTGGTTCTTCACCTTCGTGCCCAATTGCAGCAAGCACCGTATTTTTGCCCTGTAAAATTGCGTCGATTACCGCATAAGTTTGTAAGATTGCCGTTATTGGCACATGCCCGTTCAGCGCGCCATCTTGGTTTGCGGCTTTCAGCGCCTCCACGTCTACCTGACGAATTGGGTGTGATACTTCATACGGTAGAGTTTTTATTACTTCGGGTATTGAGGCTGACTGTGAAATATACCAAGGTGTATAAGAAATATTTTTTGACTGAAGTAGCTGAGCAAGTAATAATGAGTCTTTTCCCCCACTCTGTAGTAGTAGCGTACCATCGCCAGTGTATTCCGCCTTTGCTGTAGGCCCAGTTGTCGTTGCCTCAAAGCCGGCAATATCATTCGGATTAAGGCCATTCTCGTACACAAATTGGCTCAGGCCTTGGTGATATACAGTAGTAAAGTAAGCGGCTTGTTCCTCTGTAAAACTAGCGTTTTTTACGATTACTCTCTGCGTAGGAAATGCTTTATAGTATGAAACCCCAGCAAGTATGAACGCCAACTGCAAGGCGTTCTCAAGGGCTATTTCATCGTAGTGCGACGACGCCGAAAACGTAACTTGCTCTACAAACTCTCGTTGCTCGTCGAAGCTATAATGGAACTCGGCTACGCCTGTTGTGCTGTCATAGCTATATGATTCAAATACGAATGCTTGGTATGGTGATTTGTAGCTCATAGCTCTTCAACGATTGCGATAAATTTCTCACCACGTTCGGTAAAATTTGTGAACATGTCGAAGCTCGCACAAGCCGGGCTCAGCACCACGACGTCACCTGGCTCTGCTTTCGATACCGCAAAATTTACAATTTCTTCGAAGTTCGTACTATCAAGCACACTAAAGCTGGTACCGTCACTTAAGCCTGCCCCCACTAGTGCGTCACGAATTGCTTGGCGTGTTTGGCCATAGAGCACGGCATGTTTGACGCTACTTTGCTTTATTTCACGTGCGAGTTCTTCGTAGGATGCACCTTTGTCGTAACCACCAAGTAATATAATTTGCGGCTCGCTATGCGCTCGGACAGCAGCAATGGCTGCTGCTGGAGCAGATGAATAACTATCATCGAAGTAGCGCACACCATTTACTTCACGAATAAACTTAAGTCGATGTGGAAGCCCGTCAAAGTTCCGTAAGCCTTGTTCAATCGCCTGAAAATCTTGCGTATATTCAAGGCTCGCAGAAATTGCCGCACAAGCATTCTCAATGTTGTGCTCGCCCGGAATTTGCATTGTCTTAAGCGAACAGATTACAGCGTCGTTTTGCATAAATGACCCGTCAGAAACATACGCAGCGCTGTCGTCTTTTATACCGTAGCGCTTTGCTTTCGCAGTTTCATACATGGTCGCGATTCGTCGAGAAAATTGGTACGTTGGGTGGTAGTATACCGTTTGGTCGCTGGTCATGTAGCGAACTATCTGGGCTTTAGCGGTAATGTATTCTTCCATGCCGTGATGCACGTCCATATGGTCTTGCTCTACTTTTAGTACAACGGCTGTTTGCGGTGACTTCTCGATATCCCATAGCTGAAAGCTACTTGCCTCAAACACTACAATATCAGTGGCCTGTATATTATTTAGTTCGGCTAGTGCAGGCACTCCGATATTACCTACCAAGTGCACGGTTTTGCCTGCAGCTCTAAGAATACTCGCGATTAAACTACAAGTTGTTCCCTTACCCTTTGTACCTGTTACTCCAATGATTGGCGCTTCACATTTAGCGAAGAATTCGTTCGTAGCGCTCCAAATCTTACCATTGGTTACAATTTTGTCTGGCCGAAGACTGGCTGTTCGCACTACCATATCAAATTCGGCTAGTTTGCCGAATGCGCCTTCGCCCAGTATGGTTGCAGCTCCAGTCGGAAGGTCAGTCAGCTGCTCACGTTCATCTACAATTGTCAGTTCGTTGTCGGGTGTATTCCAATAGTCGTAGTTAGCCCTGCCCTCTTTCCCAAACCCTGCAATCGCTATCCTCATACTGCTAGTTTACGCCTGATGAAATAATGTGTCGAACTTTTCTGCTAGTTCTACAATGTCTTGCTTTTCACCGCTGCTTACACCTGCCAGCACCCACGTGCCATGTGCGATAAACGAATGAGCCGTTGTCATCATTAAGTCGCGGGTAATGTGATTGATGGCATGTGGCACTTTTTCATAATCTTTTACTACACCATCGGCAAAATAACGATTGGTATAAAAATTGCTAATTTGCGATACGGTTTGTGCACCCATTTGGTGACGACCAAGCGCATATGACTTGGCAGCTTCAAGTTCTTTTTCAGTAATTTTTCCGTCTAGCACGCACTGAATTTCTCGCACGATGATGTCAAATAGCGGACCTGCGGTTTCAAGATTCACCTGACCACCAAAGTCCCAGCTACTATCATGAAAACCAGCAGACGTATCAGAGAACATGTGATACGCCAAACCTTTAGCACGAGCAGCTCCGAAAATACGTGAGTGTGTTGTACCAGTAAGAATATGATCAAGTGCGTCCATCGCGTCAGATTCATCGTCGCTAATTTCGCGTGGCACCATCATGCTCAAACCAAACGTAAGGTTTGATGCTTCTTTGCGGCGAATGAGAGTAGCGTTTCCACTTGAAAGCTCATCGCGCGGTACGCTAAATCGTTCGCCTTCGCGTAGTTCCCACGTTTCAAGTTGCCGAATAATTTCACTTTTTCGGCCGTGCAACTTTCCGGCGATGACAAAGCGCATGTTCTTGGCGGTGTGAGTACGCTTGTGATGCTCTTTGATGTCGGCAAGGCTAACGTTACTAATTGTTTGAAGCCGCTGCCAAAATGTAAGCGTATCCTCACCCAGCATTTGTTGAATTTTTGGCCAAAGCACACGATTGTGATTGTTCAAAAATCCGGTTAATTCGCTGCGTACATTTCCCTTTTCGGCTTCTAATTCTTCTTCGCTAAATCGTGGCTGACAGATTGCTACTTGCTGAAGCTGCAAAATCCGTTCCCACTCAAAATCTGCGCAGTCCGCCACATACACCATACTTAAGTCTGAGGTATAGGCATTGTGGTACGCACCGTTTTTCGTAAACTCTGCTTCGTATTCGTGCTCGCTTTTAAACTGAGCGTTCGCGCCAAAGGCCATGTGTTCCATGATGTGCGCGGTTTCGTAGATGTCTTTATTTTTCGTGTAGCGGTTGCCGGCACGAAACTGGAATTGAAAACTCATTACGGTTGCGCCAGGTACGTCTATCAATAGTCCGCTTGCGCCATTTTTCAACTTAACTTCCTGCGTTGTATGTTTCACGTAGTTTTACTTTCTGCCCACAGAGTTTAGTTACTTACGGCCTTTTTTACGGTTTTGTCGTTGTGACTTTTTCTTCTTGCGAGCTGCGTTTTTCTGTCGATTCAGCTCGGCGTTACTTTTTACTTTCGTTACCTTAAAGTCGTCATCACGGTTTACTTCACCACTGTCGATTTCGTTAACACCACGTTCAACAGATGTTTCTGCAAGTCGAGTAAGTTCAGTATCGTGTTGTTCATCACCAGACGCAATTGCATCGTGCCTATGTACGTGCATAACCGCTCGAAGTACTTCATCTCGCAGGTTTGCCTGCAAGCCATCAAATAATTTTTGAGACTCGCTACGGTATTCAACCAACGGATCACGCTGGCCAACACTTCGCCAGTGAATTCCATCTCGAAGGTGCTGCATGTTTTCAAGGTGTTGCATCCACAATGTATCAAGCACTTGTAGGTAGACATCTCGCTCTACTCGGCGTAATGCGTCAGATTCAATCTCTTTTTCTTTGTCATCATACATTTTCTGTGCGAATTCGAGCGCTGTATCAAAGCGAGCTTTATCTTTTTTAATTGCACCAATCTCTTCTAGCTCAGTTGTTTTCGCCGCAGCGAAGACTGCTTCGAATTCATCAAAGAAATTCGGGTTATTACGGGCTGGTAATACAGTTAATTCACGAATTTTTTCTTGTAGAAGTCGTTCTATCTCTGGCTTGATGTTGTCGCCTTCAAGAATCTTGCGGCGCATCGTGTATACCACACGTCGATGTCGATTAATCACGTTGTCGTATTGCACCACGTTTTTACGTGTATCAAAGTGGTAGCCCTCCACGCGTTTTTGAGCAGCTTCAAGTGTACGAGAAACAGCTTTGTTTTGAATTGGCGTTTCTTCGTCGACACCCAGTCGATCCATCAGGCTTGCAATTCGTTCACCTTGGAAAATACGCATCAGATCGTCTTCGGTACTTACGAAGAATTGTGTTTCACCAGGGTCTCCCTGTCGTCCACCACGACCACGAAGCTGGTTATCGATACGACGGGATTCGTGACGCTCACTACCGATTACCACGAGACCACCGAGTTCTTTTACCCCAGGAGCAAGTTTGATATCGGTACCACGACCTGCGATGTTTGTCGCAAGCGTAATCGCGCCTTTTTCACCAGCCTTAGCAACAATTGCCGCCTCACGTTCGTTGTTCTTCGCGTTCAATATCTCATAAGGGATCTTTTCTTTGTCGAGCCATGCAGCGATAAGCTCGTTCTTTGCAATCGATGCAGAACCTACCAACACTGGACGGCCTGCTTCGTGGTGTACTTTTATCGCTTCAGCAACAGCTTTTAACTTGCCTTTTTCAGTCTTGAAAATCAAATCATCTTTGTCGTCGCGAATAACGGGCCGATTAGATGGGATCTGTACCACGTCGAGGCTGTAGATCTGTTGAAACTCTTCTGCCTCGGTAAATGCAGTTCCGGTCATACCACTCAATTTGTTGTACAAACGGAAATAGTTCTGGAATGAAATCGTCGCAAGAGTCATGCTTTCCTGGAGCACGGCCACGCCTTCTTTGGCTTCAATTGCTTGGTGCAGGCCTTCGTTATAGCGACGGCCCTGCATTAAACGACCAGTGTGCTCGTCGACGATAATCACTTCACCATCATTGGTTACTACGTAGTCTTTATCTCGCTGAAATACTACCTGTGCTTTTAGGGCTTGGTCAAGGTGATAGACAGTTCGAACATATTCTGGGGTGAATAAGTTTTTTATACCCAACATTTTTTGTACGCGATCAACACCTTCATCGCTCAACGAAACACTCCGTCGCTTTTCGTCGAAAATGTAATCCTCAGGCACTAATTTGGCAGCAACTTTCGCAAACTGGTAGTAGCTATCCGGGTTTTCTGCAGCAGGTGCACTAATAATAAGCGGTGTTCGTGCCTCGTCGATAAGAATCGAGTCTACCTCGTCGACAATCGCAAAGTTCAGCTCGCGTTGGCGAAGCAATTCGACATCATCCACCATGTTGTCGCGCAAGTAATCAAACCCGAATTCGTTATTGGTGCCGTACGTTACATCTGCAGCATAGGCCTCTTTACGGGTACAAGGACGTAATTTACGCATACGCGGATCGTCGTGAGCTTCATTGTCGTAATCTTTGTCGTACAAAAAGGATGCGTCGTTGATAATACAGCCAGTCGATAACCCAAGAAAGTCGTAGAGTTCACCATTCCAACCGGCGTCACGTTGTGCCAAGTAATCATTCACTGTTACCACGTGTACACCCTTGCCTTCCAGCGCATTCAAATACACCGGTAGCGTTGCCACCAACGTTTTACCTTCACCGGTTTTCATTTCTGCAACATTACCTTCGTGCAGAGCCATACCACCGATTAGCTGCACATCGAAGTGCCGCATGCCAAGCACGCGGTCGCTTGCTTCGCGCACCAATGCAAATGCATCTGGCAATAAATCGTCAAGCTTGGTGCCTTTCTTTGCCAGACGTTTTTTCAATACGTCGGTTTGCTTTTTCAACTCTGGTTTGGACATTTTTTTGTATTTGTCCTCGAGCTGATTAACTGCGGTTACTTTTTTCTGAAGACCCTTTACAATCCGCTTCTGCGGGTCACCAAAAATCTTTGTTAAAACCTTTTGCCGGTTCAATGTAGGCATGTTCTCGTCCCTCTACTTCTTGGAAATTTCTGTCTAAACTTCTACATATTATACTCTGTTTCAAGTATATATAAAAGAGGTCGGAAGAAGTTTTATTACTGTTCGCGCGCGTAGCTTCGTTTGAATCGACTAAGCATTCGGCGACTCTTGCCTTCGTGTGCAGTATGAGTCTCTTTGTACTTTCGTAATTGGCCAGAAAGCTTTGCTTCGACGATATCTACCGCCGCTAGAACGTTCAAGGTAGAATCTTTTGCAGTAAGCTGCTTCTCTGGCACGCGAAGCACTACCTCGGCTTCATATTTGTTGCCGTGGCTGCGATTAACTTCTTTTAAAATAACCTCAGCCGTTGCGCTTTTTCGCGCATGCCGAGGCAAGAATCTGTCGAGCCGTCCAATCTTTTTTTCTACGTATTTTTTTGTTGTGTCGTCGAGGTCTAGTCGAACTCCTGTTACGCTGATAGATTGAATCACGTACCCCTCCTTTTTGTTTAAGGATGTTGTACCTTTATTATACTCCTTGTTTTATACACAAACAATTAGTGACTTTCGCTGCCAATAGCTTCCGATATATTACTAAAGCCGTCTCGTCGCAATTTCTTCACCAAATCGTAGTTTATCGTGCCGGCTAGCTGGGGCCCCTCGTAAATCAACCCGGTAATGAGTGCAACCAATGTAGCACCGGCACAGATTTTTTCGTACGCATCATCAGCATTCATTACCCCGCCAACACCAATAATAGTTAGCTTGTCTCCGTATTTTTTATAGGTATGTCGAATAAGCTCTGTAGTAACCTCGCGTGTTGGCGTTCCGCTTAAGTTACCTTTTATATACTCTGGTAAAACATCCTCTAGCTTTGCTGCCCGACGATCTTTAAAAAGGTTTCCAATGGTTACACCTGTGACCATGTGTTTGGTGATAACTTTTAGCAGTTGATCGAACTCCTTCTTTGGTAAGTTTATTGGCATCTTAATAAACACTGGTTTTTTGAGCTGCAAAGCGTCTACCGCCGAAAGTAGTTTCTCTAGCCGGGCCTTCGTAGTAAACGGCTCGCCGCCAAACGTATTGGGACAGCTTATATTAATCTCAAGCATTTTTACGTTTTTTAGTGCATCAAATTCTTTCAAGCTCGCACAGTAATCTTCGACCGCTTCATCGTCAGTTGCAGTCGCTTTTGAGTTGGTTTTTGCTACCGAAACAGACAGAGGAAAATCCTTAAAAGTTTGCTTACTGTAGGCAGAAACCCGTTGAGCTACAACGGCGGTTCCTTCGCTCGGAAGACCTGCATTTACCACCAACGATTTCGACTTTGGCAACCGATAAAACCACGCACCGTCATTCCCTTTGTATTCGCCCCAGGTCACCGATCCACCCGTCATCCAACCAAAACCAACCGCCTTAATCATGCGCGCCATGCTAATTTGCTTATCAAAGCCGGCACTTAAGCCAATTGGGTTTGAAAAATATACACCGTGTATAGTTTGACCCAGATACTCACGGTTTTGGTATGCCCATAGTTTTGGCAGTACTCGCACCCCTGGAATACGTTGAACCAAAGCCGTAAGTCGCACCATCGACGAATGCACGCCGTCCGGTTTGTGCTGAAATAGTATGGGTTTAACAACATACAGGTATAGCCAACTCGTGAGTTGACGAACCGTACGTTTCACTTCTATAGCCTCTCTCGACCGCCAAAGTAAGGTTTAAGAGCTTCAGGCACGTTGAGTGTGCCATCCTCGTTTTGGTAGTTCTCTAGAATTGTAATCAAGCCACGAGCTAGTGATATAGCGGTACCATTCAAGGTGTGAACGACTTCAACAGTACCGTCTTTGCGACGAACACGAATGTTCAAATTGCGCGCCTGGAAGTCAGTACAATTACTGCAGCTGGTTAGCTCACGGTACGTACCGTCAACCGGAGACCAATACTCAAGATCATATTTTTTCGCAGCAGGAGACCCTAAATCGCCCGCGGCAATATTGATAACATGGTACGAAATACCGAGGCTTTGCCAAAGCTCCTCTTCTAGCTGCAAAATCCGCTCGTGCATTTCTTTACTTTGTTCTGGCAACGTAAAGGCGTACATCTCGAGTTTGTTAAATTGGTGCACACGAAATAGCCCACGTGTGTGCTTGCCATACGTACCTGCTTCTTTTCGGTAACAAGGGCTTAATCCTGCGTACAAAAGTGGCAACTCGTCCTCATTTAAGATTTCGCCGGCGTGGTAACCAGTCAACGGAGCTTCAGCGGTTCCAATCATGGTCAGGTTTGTATCTTCCACGAAATATTCGTTTCCGCTGGCGTCGCCTTTCGGTGCGAAGCCGGCTCCTTCAGCTGTTTGGCTATTGACCATATGTGGCACCGTAAGAAAACGGAAGCCTTTTTGGGTGACAAAATTGATGCCGTACTGGATAAGCGCTTGCTCTAATAGCGCAAGCTCATCTTTCAGGAAGTAAAATTTCGCGCCAGCTACTTTTGCACCGCGCTCAAAATCTACCCAATCTCTCTTTAAAGCGAAATCAAGATGATCGACTGCACCAGTTTTTTGTTCACCAATTTTTTTAATCTCTACACTGTCTTCTTCGCCACCCAGCGGCACGTCTTCTAGGGTAATGTTTGGCACTGCTGAAAGTAGGCCTTGGAACTCGCCATCGATAGACTCGAATTGCTTCTCGTATTCAGCTAGCTCAGTCTTGATCTGCTTACCCTCTTCGATAGTTGCTTCATCGGGTTTACCACCCTTCATTTTCGCAGCATTTGCATTTCGTTTTTCACGTAGTTCATCCAGCTGTTGTTGCACGCCACGCCGAGAATCATCAAGCTCCAAAAGCTTTGTTATCGAAACATCGTAGCCTTTTTGTTTGGCTGATTCCTGAACCTTCTCTGCATTCTCACGAATAAAACGAATATCTAACATGGCTTAGATTATACCTCATTTACCCCTCAAGTGCACTCTATTAACTTTGGCGAGTTCGACGAACCAACACAATTGCGACCATGATGAACACAGCAGCAATAGGTAAAACGCGGCCTGCGACGTCGGAACTAGCTACACCAACGCCAGAATCGGGCGCTGTTGGCAGTGGCCATACGTCGCCTAACGCCTCGTATTCGGCTTCTGTTATTTCTACCGCGCCCACGTCATAGGCGCCCATTAAACTTCGAGTTACTCCTCGTTCGTCCGAATTTTGCCCTGCGTACGGCGCACCGTCAATGAGGGGGCTTGCCGCCAACGGCAGCATGGTTAGCACATTGCCCCCTGCACCATTTACGCCAATCTCAGCGGCTCCCCCATTATCAGCTAATGCGCCCAGTACCAAATCTTCAACGTGCGCAATCCCACTCCGCGCGGTAGCGGTGGTAAGGTTGTTTGAAACAGTGTTGGCGGTGGCACTGTAACTGCCGTTTATCGCCGTACCCTCAAACGCATTATTGCGTAGGGCAAACACGGCAAGTGATGCTGCGCTATTAAAACGAATATTCGGGTAAGAGCCGAGCGTGTTGTTAGCGAAAGTATTGTGAGTAATATCGATTCGTGAACCGGTAGCAGTTGTTCCCGAGTTGTCTGTTTCAATCAAAATTACTGCGTTCAAATTTACTGCTGGCATTACATACGCAAAATCACTGTAGTAGCTATCGTCTGGGCGAATGTTCACATAGGTTGTATTGTACGATTCAAAGCGGCTGTTAAACCGAGTAGTTGCCACATTGGTAGAATTTGTATGCGCCACCACCGCGCTTCCATCAATGTCATTAAACGTTGAGTCTTGAACCCGTGCATGGCCACATCCAAGGTTAAGGCCAATTTTCATATTTCCACCAATCATTGAATTCGTCACATATAACGACCCAGCACTAAGGGCACTATCGAGCAAACATTCAACATTGCTTAGTCCAACTGGTACATTTGTAACGCTAGAATTCTCAAAGTCTACTCGGGCATTTGCATTAGTGTTGTAGTGCAATAAACCATAATACATAGAGTTTTTGCCGTCGAGTTCACTATCTGTAATAGTAGTATCACCCGCTCGACTTGACGTAGAGAAAATAGTGATGAGGCCTAGATATACTGAATCGTCACTGGTAAAGCTAGAGTCGCCAATGGTAGTAGTTACTTGTGCAGTATCGTCTTGGCTGATACTTATTGCTCATGTAGTGACATCATCGTAGCTAATCGTTACCGTACTATTGTCATTAGCCGCGAGTACTTGTGTCCCTGCCTGACCAAGAGTTGTACTAACGAAGTTAACATGGCGAACTGTAAGAGAAGCTATCGAGTCGCCATTTATAACAATCCGGGAATTTGTGTAATCAGGCGTATCGATTGTTACATTCTGAAAAGTAAATGCGTGTGTCTCGCTGCCTGGGTGGGCCACTGTAGCATCGAGAAACCAAGAGGGCGACAAATCATTATCGAGCACGATTCGAGATGCAGATTTGCTTACTCCGTTTACAGAAAATGCCTCGTCGTTGGTAATGGTCTGTTGCATATGATAAATAGCAGACCCAAGCGAGATAACGTCCACTACTGGGTAAGCCTGCCCAGCCGGACATCCATTTACCGCAGCGTTGGTTTGGGCTGCAGCAAATGCATCATCAAGCGTACAGTCGGTTGGTCCACCCGTTGCAGTAGTGACGCTAGGGCTAATGGTGGCCGCGTGCGCAGAACTATGCAAAACCAGCGCGCATACAAACGAAAGCACGCCACCAAGCACAACTTGTACCACCTTGTTACTCATATTTTTGTGTAGATGAACGATTTACAGTATTACTGTAACATAAGCGATATAAGCTGTATAGTCTACCTGACGTGCGATATATTTGTCTGTTGAGACCGCATAACCATGCGACGCCCTATGTCACGAAGATTTTGTCTCCGATTTAAAGCACCGCTCTCTGCTATACTTCTTGAAAGCCTGTCTATAGTGTTGCCATCGTCAAGCAGTGTTGTGTGCGGAATCCAAATTGTGGGATATTTTCGCTTAACACCTATCGGTAAACGCTCAAAAGCTTCATAATTTAATCGCTGGACTACCGTATGCGAAAGACCATCGCGAGCAAGTTGGCGATCAAGTTTTGATTCTTGGTAAACCGGGTAAATACCCACAGCACCGAGTGATTCTTCTGAATGTGGCACAGTAACTCGAATCATTTCCCGGATTGCTTCTGCCTGCTGTTCGGGCGATAGATGCTGCATCAAAAATGCGCTGATGACCGCGTCAAAGCTTTTATCAGGAAAAGGAATTGCTTCTGCAGAGCCTACATGCCAATCTTGGCCTGCAGGTGGATTTGTTGCATAGTCAGGATCGAGCCGAGCAACGCTCCTACCCCCATCAATACTAACTTCGGCAAAGTCACTATCACCAGCTCCTACGTCTAGCACTCGTGCAGGCGGGTGCTCCTCCAAGACCGCACCAAATGCGGCATTTAAGTTAGCCCAGCTGTGGTCAGTTCGTTCGATAATCCTATCTGCTGGATGAATAGCCATAAATCCATTATACCACTTACGCTAATAAAAGTCAATTTACTCTGTACGCAGGGCTTCGATCGGGTCGAGCTTGGCTGCTTTTCTCGCAGGTAACCAACCGGCGACGATTGCGACCACGGTAAGAATCACTATCAAGCCAACAATTTGTGCAAGGTCAAAAATAAGTAAATCATTACCCTTGCCTAAACTGAGCGTCTTTGTAATCCATGGGTTGAGCGACACGCCTAAGACAAACGCTCCCAAAGCGCCCAGCACACCACCTATCATGCCAATCCACGCTGCTTCGAGCCTGAACAACCACGCGACACTTCGTCCTCGCATACCAAGTGCTTTCATAAGCCCGATTTCACGGGTTCTCTCAAGCACCGAAATGTACATTGTGTTAATGATGCCAAACACGCTGGCGATAACCGTAATCACACCAAACACACCAACCAGTATTTGTAGCACGTCGACAAACTGGCCAATTGTCTGCTGTAGCTCCTGGCTCGTCATTACGTAATAATCGAGCTTTTTCAGCTTTTTCTTGGCAGCAGCTGCCGTAGTATCATTCTCACCGCCCTTGATTCGAACAGATGCGTACAGGTATTTACCGTACTGGTTGGTCCCTTTTGTGGTGTAGTCGTACATACTCTTTGCATCTTTGGCATTAAGGAGCAAAGGCAACCCCGCTGGTGAAAGTGCCGCAGCACCTTTTTTCGTAACCGCCGCTACCTTCAGACTAATTGTCTTTGTCTCTTGGGTTGGTTGTGTAGTAGGCGCCTGCCCCATCATCGACTGCGCAACAAATTCTTTTAGTGTCTCTTCAGTAAACGGTCGTTCAATCGTCACCTTCACCGTTTTACCTATCGCGTCTTTGGCAGAGTCAAACTTAAGTAGCTTCACGTATTCTTTTGGCAACAAGACGGTGCCTTTTACCACATCGGTGGTTGGTGCCGAGCCGGCTTCGGTTTCTGGTTTCTGACCAGGGTTGTAGGCTTGCAAACTGAGCGTATACTTTTTCTGTCCAGTTCGGGTAATATAGCGTGCAGCTATTTCATAATTTGGCCGAACAGACTCTACATACGAAAGTGATTTGAGCTCTTTAATATCTTTGTCGGTCACCTGCTTTACCTGCATACTACCACCGCCACCGCCAAAAGATACATTGGCGACAGATGAGTCATATTCCTTCGGCGATGTATCGGGTGCGCCTGTGTTTTCTACTTCTTTGTCACGCCCGACGATTGATTCGGCAGGGTCAAAATTATTCGCAATTAATCGGTCGGTATATTCGCGGATACCATTGCCCGCTGCTAAGGTAATCGTTAAGGTAAATGCCCCCACAGCAATGGCTAAGCTGGTCAGAAGTGTCCGCGCCTTGGCGTTCTTGAGGCTACGTCCGGCGCGCGTGATGATATCAAGCATTCTCATTTCGCACCTCCTTTCGCTGGCACATTCTTTTTCGCTGTCTCTATTCGTGTAATCGAACCATCTTTGATGTGAATTTGCATGTCACATTTTTTCGCTAAGTCTGCGTCGTGTGTTACAACAACCAGTGTACTGCCAAGTTGCTTATTAAATTCGAATAACAGTTTTTCTACCTTTTCACCGGTAGCGCTGTCTAGGTTACCCGTAGGCTCATCGGCGAAAATAATACTTGGTTTGTTTACGATTGCACGCGCTATCGCAAGTCGCTGCTTTTGACCACCAGAAAGATTGCGAGCCTTAGTGGTTGCCTTTTCACTTAGTTCTACTTGATTCAATGCTTCAGCGATTCGCTTTTTTCGGCTTCCTCGAGCTACTCGTGCTATCTCTAGTGGTAGACTAACATTTTGCATACAGGTTTCATTTGCCTGCACGAAAAACGCTTGAAAAATAAAGCCGATTTTCTCTGCACGGAACCTATCGAGCGCTTTGCTTTTTAGTTGTGAAATATCTTGGTTATCTACCACGATTGAACCGCTAGATGGTTTATCGAGCCCGCTCATTATGTGCATCAGCGTGCTTTTGCCAGATCCTGACTTGCCGACAATCGCAACACTAGCCCCACTTGGTACAGTAAAACTTACGTCATCAAGCGCGGTAAATGCATTCGCCTTTTTACCGTATGTTTTGGTAATATTCTGAATTTCTATCATGCTAGGCCTCCTCGTGAATATCTCTATTTTGAAATGCAATTAATGCTACGATTAGCGATATCAATGCTATACAACCAAGTACCACCACATGGTTCAGATTAATATCGTCATGCACGAGATCTGCTGTTTTGTAGTAGCTGAGTAGTGATACCCACTCGAGGTCTTTTAGCCAATCTATTTGCAACTTAAACGCATCCACTAACAAACTGCCCATCGTCCATACAACAGGCACCAAAATCGCTAGGTTTTTGCGGCCGGTAGCAACGCCAAGGCCATAGGTTAGCGAAAATAGCGCAGCCGTGAACAGTGCAGTAATCACAGTAATCCCGTTTAATAGCTCATACGGCACGTCTTCACCAATCATCGGGCTGACCACCACCAGACTCGCGTATACGATACCTGTTACTACGGCTATAACCACGAGCCCGGCGAGCCATCGTTCAAGCACGACTCTTCTACGTGACACTGGCTTGGCAAGCAATTGATACAACCGACGATTTGATTCGTCTCCCATACCAAGGCCGACACCAAGAAGTATCGCCATCGGCACAAACAACATTTCGCCTCGTAAGCCAAACACTGCACTGGCCAAATAGCCTGGATATGTCGACCAATCTTCTACATCACCGAGTATACCTTCAAGCTCTGGTGGCAAAGACTTTACTAACGCGTCCATGCCGTTTCCGCTAAGGCTTGGGAAAAATGCCGCAGTCAGAGCCAATAGCGATACCGCGCCAAGTCCCCAGCCCAACATAAACCAACGCTTGTCATAGAGAGTTTTAGTGAAAATGCTCCTAAACATCACACTTCCTCCTCGTCTTCGTACAAATTCATAAATACACTATCTAGATCAGCCTCGTTGATCGTTACATCTTTTACTGGCTGCATTGCTATCCAGCGCATTACTTTTCTATCAGCCTGGGGCACGTCAAAGCTGAGAGTGTGCTTGGTGTGAGAGACGTTGCTTGCCCCCAACACCTTTGGCGGTGCCATCATCGTCACATTTTTATCTACGGTCAGAACAACTCGCCTGGTTGCCTTTGCGAGCAGATTACTTACTTCGACGGTTTCGAGTACCTTACCCTTCTTCATGAATGTCACGTGGTCACATACTTCTTGTACTTCACTAAGGATGTGCGAAGACATAAACACGGTTTTGCCTCGCTTTGCATGGTCACGCACGGCTTTGTAAAACTTTTGTTGCATTAAAGGGTCGAGGCCAGTCGTTGGTTCGTCAAGAATCAAAATATCTGGGTCATTCATTAATGCAGCGATCAGCCCAATCTTTTGCTTGTTTCCTCTCGAGAGCAAGCCAATTTTTCTGTCCATTACGGCGTTTAGGTCTTCTACTAATTCCAGCGTGCGGCTTTGGTTCTTCACTCCTGAAAGATGGCTCATATATTTTATGTACTGTGAACCGGTGAGATTGTTGTACAGTTCAAAATCGCCCGATAAGTAACCAATTCGTCGTTTTAGTACCACGCTATTAGCTCGCGTGTCTTTACCCAATATTTCAAGCTTACCCTTAGATGGTCGAATAAAGTCCATCAGGAGCTTGATAGTTGTTGTTTTGCCGGCACCGTTTGGACCCAAAAAACCATGAACGGTGGCAGGTTTTACCTGAAATGATACTTGATCGAGCGCTAACGTTTTGCCAAAACGCTTGCTCACGCCTTCAACATTAATCGCTATTGAGTCCGCCACCGTTTGTCCCTCCACATGTGGTTGTTACATTAAGTATAGCAGCCAGAGGTTGGCAAAGCTACCAGCCGCCGCCTCCACCGCCGCCTCCACCGCCGCCAGAAGAACCACCGCTCGAGCCACCAGAGCTTGAGCTACTTGAGCTTGCGTAGTTGGTTGTTGTCGAAAATCCGTTAATCGCCGAGCTAAAGATCGCCGCATTCATCGCGCTTGAATGGCCCGAATACCATGATGGGTCTGTGCCCACCTGTTCATAATATTGACCAAGTTGCTTGTTCCATTCTTTTTCAAGTCCAAACAATACGGCATACGGCAGTACCTTTTCGTATAATGTTATCCTTTTTTTCGTATCAGTAGCTGCTTCGCTAGCCTCGGGTACTTTTTCTGCTGTTTCGGGGCTCTGCAACATCTTTATGCGCTCGTCTTCGGCCACTTTAATGTACAGTTTCAACCCCTCCAAATATCGATATACCGCCAAGCCTTTGTCTGTCAGTGGCCACATGGTAAACGACAAAATAAAGGCGATGATGCTTGGCACGAATAATATTGGTGAAAATAGTACTACAGATGCAAGAAGCAGAATCACTGCAACTTTTCGGAACCATTTTTTAGCAGCTACATCTTCTTTTTTCAGCCCATAATCACCGCGAACGAGTTTTTGTAAGTCGCTATCGTTGTTCAATGTTCTTGAGTAGTATGATGTGCTATTTTTAAGTGTTTTGAGGTTCAAGCGCTCGCCTACTGCTGGTAATTTGCCGAAGCTATCACTCAGCAGTTCTTTTTCTTCCCACGTTAGCTTGCTGACATCTTTTATAACTTCAATCTCGTATTCAGCAGCACGATACCACTTCTTCTCTTTTACTTCGTACAGTTTTACGTAATGTCGAACCGCTAAATCAAGTAGCTGCGCCGCCATGACCAAACGAGTGCCAGCGCCAAGCACAGCTGCTGCCGTAACACTTATGTCTTTCGGCGGAATATATTCAGGCGCGATAGGCCCAACTTCATTCTTCCTGGTAGTAATCTTGTAGGCTTTTACAAATAACCAAACAGTAAGCACAATACCCAGAGGAATAAGCACCGTCTGCGCTCTTCCCCACAGCATCGCAACCTGTTCGGCAAACGATGGCTTGTAAGGAGCAAACGTGTTGGGCTTGAAGCCAATCGCGAAAGTTGCATTTTCGTACGCCATCATTGGTCGCGTAGCACGCATACTAATGCTACCGTTTTCATTTTGGATAATATCGCACGGTTCTGTTGAGCCACTGGCGCCTTGTGCGCAAGAGAACTGGCTGGTTAGAGCATTTTTGAGTGATTCGTGCAAGGTGATGGTTGCTTCAACATGTTGAAACGCCTGAGCCCACTGTGTGCCGTTGGTGTCCCAGTAAAATTCATCGTCGTTGGTATCTTTGAAATACTGCGTAACATCGCGCTGCATGTAGGTAATTACATAGGTTTGCTTGCCACGTACATAGCTGTTTGCGTCACCGATTCGCAACACTTCATTGCCATTTGACTCATAGGTAGTAAACTTCCATGGGTCGCCATTTTCTTTGCGCACCGAAACAATATCGAGGCTAGTGCTATGACCATTGTAGGTCTTTGGAATTGCCCGTTCGATGCCGTGGTTTTGGTCATACTCTGGGAATTCAGCAACCAATGTTTCTTTGGTCGTCAGTATCGATCGCTTCTCTTTGTCGCGACCCAGCTGATACTCTGCTTTGAAGCTCGAAAAATGGAAGTTTTGGGTATCGATTGCCCCCACAAGCTGAACTTGCGTCGATGCAAGCGCACTTAAAACTACCAGTAGCCCCCAAATGCGTTTCATACTGCTATTGTAGCAGTATGTCGGTGCTAGCGATACCAGCTATTATTGTCGCGCTGCTGCCACTGCTGCATCATTGGATACTGCTCGGTACTCTGCTCAATATGAAGCCTCGCCACCTTCAGATTCAGCCAGCCAAGCCATAGCATTGTGACCGCCAATAATACAGCGAAAATAATCGCTGCCGTGCGAAGATTTGCTACGGCAAGCTCCAATTCTTTTATATTCGGCACCCCGGTTTTGTCTGGCGTATCAGTGGATTTTGCCTTCTTCGCAATAGTCTCTGTTCCTTCTTTTGCCATACTACTCCTTACTGTTGTGAGCAAAGTATAGTACTCCTACCTGAAACTTAGCTGAGAAAATTATTCAAATCGTACGTTTGGATAAATCGTACGCGTCGTTTCGTCTATTTCGCTCTTCAGCTGAGGGAATGGCACACCTTCGCGAGCTGTTACACCTTCAAAAATCCAAAATACTCGCTCGCTATGACCCCAACCGCAAGCCGGAGGCATACCGTACTCAAGCATCTCAACGTAATCTATATCAAGCATCATTGCTTCATCATCACCTGCATCGCGCATAGCCTGCTGCTCCATGAAACGTTGTAACTGATCGATTGGGTCATTAAGCTCAGAGAAGCCGTTACCCAACTCACTGCCAGCAATAACTGGCTGGAAACGTTCTACCACTCGCTCATCGTCTGGGCTGGTTTTTGCCAGCGGCGAAATGAACTTAGGTGTATTAATAAGCCATACTGGCCCTGCCACATCCTTACGAATATTTTTCCATAACTTATCAATTCCACGAGCACGGTTTTCAGTTTGCTCAACTTCAAGCTTGTTGTCGGCAAGAGCTTTCTTTACATCATCAAGCGAGCTTTCGTACACATCAATTCCGTAGCGGTCTTTTATTACCGTGGCGTAGTCCCACACTTCCCACTCACCACTCATATCAACGTCAAACTTACCTAGCTTGAATTGCAAGGTGCCGAAAGTTTTTTCGAGTACGGTTTTGTACATTTGTTCCATGAACTCGCGGCCATCTTGCCAGTTCGCGTAGGCCCAGTACCATTCCATAGCAATGTGTTCTGGCAGATGTTCATCGCTATAGTTTTCATTCCTAAAACGTGGCCCAAGGTCGTAGACTTTTTCAAACCCCGCTCCGAGTAGGCGCTTCAGCGGCAATTCGTGGCTTATGCGCAAATAAAACCGTTGGTCGTCCAATGCGTCCATGTGGGTGACGAATGGGTTGGCGTCGGCGCCACCGGTAGTATGTTCGAGCACCGGAATATTAATTTCCGTAAAGCCATGCTCGTTCAGAAAATCTCGAGTAGCTTGCCAAAACACACTGCGACGACGAAAACGCTCGCGCACATCGACATTGACGTTCATATCAACATAACGACGACGAAAGCGTTCTTCTTTGTTCGTCAGTTCGGTAGGCATTGGTCGAAGCGATTTTGTAAGCAATCTCAGGTTTTTTACACCAACAGATTTCTCACCAGTTTTTGTGGTAATCACTTCGCCGGTAGCTTCAATAAAATCACCCGTATCAAGTAAGTTTAGCTCGCTCATGCCTAGCACGCCAGATTTGGCTTCTAAGGGCGCAACGTCTGGGCCGTGCAAAAAGAGCTGTATTTGCCCGCTCTCGTCGCGCACAACAACAAAGGCCAACTTCCCAAATTTGCGCAGACTCATTATGCGCCCAGCAACAGTGACCGTTTGACCTACTAAACTATCGAATTGTTCTAGCACCTCACCCGTGTGGTGAGTGCGGTTAGCCGTAGCTGGGTACGCGTCAACGCCCAGAGCTTTTAGCTGCTCCAATTTGCGCAGCCGTTCGTCGCGATAATCTTGTAGAGTTGCCATTTAGCTTTAGTATAGCGTAATTATAGGTAGGTTTGTAGGCTAGATTAGCTTATGCTAACAATTTTGTAGTTGATGTCGCCTTTTGGCGTAGTCACGACAGCACTGTCACCTACTTTTTTGCCCATCAAGGCGTTGCCGATTGGCGATTCGTTGCTAATTTTGCCGGCTACTGGGTCGGCTTCTACAGGCCCTACCACGTGGTATGAAACGGCCTTATTACCGGTTTTTAGCTCAACCTTGCTGCCCAAGCCAACGCTAGATTTTTTGCTACCTTTAATCAGCTCTGCGTTTAGCAAAATGTCTTCAATTTCAGCAACGCGGCTTTCAACCAAGCCCTGCTCTTCGCGAGCGGCGTCGTATTCAGCATTCTCGCTCAAATCACCGTAATCACGAGCGTCAGCAATCTTTTCGGCAATCTCTCCGCGGCGCCCTTTAAGCTTCTCGAGTTCTGCCTCGAGTTCTTTCTTTCCTTCTGTGGTAATTTGATATAGTTTCTTCATTCAATTTCCTTATTTCTCTTGTCTCAAAATAGTCTTTTAAAAAGTGCCTTTTATCGCTTGGCACTCGCATTCTCATCTGTAAAACCTGTACGCACTATGCGTAGGCTAACGCCCATTGTACCAACTATTAGCCTTTGGTGTCAATGCAACTTTGCAAGCAGCTCATCTGTTGCAAGAGTAGTTTGTTCACCTGTTTTTCGCGTTTGTAGCTCTACTTGACCAGCTTCAACCAGTCGATCACTTACCGTCACGCGGTACGGAATTCCTAGTAGCTCAGCATCGGCAAACTTAGCACCTGGTCGTTCATCTCGATCATCATACAGTACTTCTATTCCCTCACTCGTTAGCTTGTCGTACAACTCGTCGGCTGCCTTTGCTCCGTTTTCACCAATAGACACTAAGTACGCCGTGTACGGCGCAATGTTCACTGGCCATACCAAGCCTTTGTCATCACTCATTTTTTCGGCAATCACACCCATCATTCGTGTCACCCCAATGCCGTAGCTTCCTATCCACAGCGACTGGCGCTTACCGTCCTTATCAGTGTAGTAAAGCCCCATTTCATCGGTTTTTTGTGTGCCAAAGTTGAAGATATTACCGCTTTCAGCAGTCTTAACCTTCTCTAGTTCATCGCGCGAAATTCCCAGTTCCTTCACCGCGTCGTCAATAACTTCTTCGTTCACAGCAATATTCTTTTCGCGATGAAGATAAATAACGTCTTCGCCTGCATCGGTAATCGTTTGGAATTCGTGGCTAAATTTCGTAAATGCACCACCGCTCGCGAAAGTTACGTAGGTATCATCGCCCACGCCAAGTCGTTCATATACTCGCTTGTAAGCTTCAATAACCTGCTCGTAATACGTATCGAGATCTTCTTTCGTCGTGTGAAACGAATACATATCTTTCATGATAAATTCGCGTCCACGCATAATACCGCTCTTAGCACGAAGCTCGTTGCGCATCTTCGTCTGGAACTGGTATAAACTTATCGGCAAGTCTTTGTAACTTTGTACGTAATGCTTTAGCATCTCGACAATCGGTTCTTCATGGCTCCAAGCCAAGCCCACCTCTGTTTTGTCTTGTAAGTGAGTTTTAAACCATATATCTACCGTCGATTCGTCCCATCGATGAGTTTTCTCCCACACCTCACGTCGTTGCAAGGTGGTCATAATCAGCTCGTTTGAACCAATCGCGTTCATTTCTTCGCGAACAATTTGTTTAATCTTTTCAACTACACGAATACCGAGCGGCAAATAGGCATAGGCTCCGGCCATTTCTTTATAGACATAGCCAGCGCGAATAAGAAGCTGCGCATTACGACTAACTTCGTCAGCCGGTGCTTGTTTGAGTGTTTTGGTGAATAGTCTAGAAACTCGCATACTATCTTATAGAGTACCAGCCATCATCGGATAGATAAAGAGGAAATAAAAGGCAATCGCATTTTTTAGCATGTGTAGCAAAATCCCTGCATACACCGAGCCAGTAAATTCACGCAAACTCGCGAGCACTAGCCCTAGCGCAAATGTATCTATCCCTGCGGCCCATTGAAGCACCACGCCATTCTCGTCGAAGTCGCCCATCAGGTGGAGCGAACCGAACAACACAGCCGTCAGCACAACCGCCGACCATTTGTTCATTACCTTGCGTAAACTACCCTGTAAATAGCCCCGAAACAATAGTTCTTCGGCTATGGGCGCTAGTACCACCAACGTCGCGAAAGCCACTAGGTATTCAAGTTGGGTGGTTAAATCTTGAAATGGTATGCTTTGTTTCTGTTCAGGGTCAAGGCCGCTCCATATCGCACTTACCACGAGCACTAGCCCAGCAGAAAGCAAAAAGTATGGTAAAACCGCTAAAAATCCTAGGCCAATATCGCTCCAAGCCAGGTTTCTGTCTATACCAAGCAGCGAACGCGACACTTTTTGCCTATGAAGCAACACAGGCACACCTGTCACAATCAGAAAACTACATATGTACACGAGTGCAGCAAAAATCGTCACACTAACAGCTGCATTTACGTCTGCCAAGGCTGGTATGGCATACAATATTCCGCCATAGACAAAGCTTAGTATAAATTGCACACCCAAAAATACAGCAACCACCCAAATTGAGAGTATGAGTGCTTTTCGCGTGCTATCCCAGAAGCTTACTGACATCCGCCACCGTCACCAAAACAATTAATGTAAGCAACGCGATAAATCCGGCGGTTTGAATACTCTCTTCACGCTCTTTAGTGAGTGGCTTTTTCATCAAGCGATACACGGTCATGGTAAACCAACGTCCGCCATCGAGGGCTGGTATCGGCAGACTGTTCATCACCGCTAGGCTAAGCGAAATGATTGCTGTCAAAAATAGCAGTGGTTTTATGCCTGCAGCTTGCATTTGTGGGAAAATCACACCCAAAATACCCACCGGCCCAGACACGCTAGAAGTGGCGTAGCTCAAAGCAGCGTCGCCTTCCTTTTTTACATTCGAGTCGGAGCTAAATTTACTCGCGAGTCCTTGCACGAAACTTGTTGCTACCTTACCAAGTGCCCCGAATGTTTCGGCTGTTAGCTGCACGGTTGTACCTACGCCAACAATCGGCGCAGACCACGTGGCGTATATCTCTTGTCGCTGAGTTGAGCCAACTCCCAAGTACCCTTTGTTGTCGCTGTTGTCTTCGCGCAACGTTGCTTTCGTCATTGCTTCTTCACCACCACGAGAATACGTAATGTCGATAGTCTTACCTCGATTTGCTTTTGTCGCCTCGGCAAGTTCAGTTGCTGATTGAATATCTTGGCCATTGATCAGTAGCAACTCGTCGCCAAGTTTCAAGTCTGATTTGTCGGCCGGCGAGCCATTCTCAATAGACGCAATCTTCAAGCTACTGCTATCGATTCTCGTGTCGCCTGGTACACTAAACTGGTTTGGCAGTATCTTTGGTAGTCCAACAAACGCTAGCAAAGTAAATAGCAAGGCAGCGACGATCCAGTTCATCAGTACACCAGCAAGCAAAATTTTGGTTTTTTGCCAGTAGGTAGCCGCACCATAGTCGCCTTTTTTGTTGGCCGAATCATACTCGCCCTTCAGTTTTACAAAACCACCCAGTGGCGCCCAGTTGAGAGTAAATAGCACTCCATTTGATAGCTTTTTAGCCCATGCTCGAGGCGGAAATCCAATGCCAAATTCCTCAACCACCACGCCATTACGACGTGCCGCTACCGCATGCCCAAGCTCATGTATTACCACCAGCAACACCAAGATGATGAGCCCAGTCAATATTCCTATCAGCAGCATGTACCCTCCAAAATTTGCATCTCAATTTTCACGTTCTTACCATTATACTACTTTTACGAACCAAATCGCCGAGTTCGCCTGGCGTATTCATCTAGTACGATATCGACGTCCTCAGCGGTCATTTCTGGCCAGTTTTTCTCTAAGAATAATAGCTCGCTATACGCAGCTCGCCACAGCATAAAATTGCTTAGTCGCTGCTCACCGCTAGTACGAACAATCAAATCACAAGCCGGCATATCGGCCGCATATAAATTTTCGGCAATCATTTCTGGTGTGATATCGGCTTCATCTACGTTTGAATGAACAATTTTTTTAACTGCCGTGACAATTTCTTGCTGACCTCCGTAGTTTAAGCAAATTCCCAGCGTCGCCGACGTATTATTCACGGTCAGTCGCTCGGCTTTTTCAATACTTTGCTGCACTGTCTCGGGTAATCCGTCACGCTCACCAAGCAGTCGTATGCGCACGCCTTTTTGCTCGAATTCGTCCATATAACGCTCGAGTGCTTTTACCACACCTTTCATTAGGTAGCTTACTTCTGTGCTATCACGTGTCCAATTTTCGGTCGAAAATGCATATATACTGACGTACTTTACGCCACGCTCAAATGTCGCGTACAGCACTTCTCGCAATACTTCCTGACCTTTCGCATGGCCTTTTATACTGGCTAATCCGGCCGATTTTGCCCATCGTCGGTTACCATCTAAAATATAGCCAACGTGCTGGGGTATATCAGCCACGAGCCAAGCTTCCTAAAATTGTCTGAGCAAGCGCTTCTAGCTCTTTAGCAAATGCTTCACCCCATATATCAATTCCGTCTCGAGCCACCTTCGCAGCTACCGCAGCCTGTTTTCTAGCCTCATCACGAACATAGTCGGCGGCGCCTGTCTGCGTCAAAATGTCTCGTACTGTTTCCAAATCTTCGGTGGTT
Source organism: Candidatus Saccharibacteria bacterium UBA6664 (assembly GCA_002455275.1). Lineage (GTDB taxonomy): Bacteria > Patescibacteriota > Saccharimonadia > Saccharimonadales > Saccharimonadaceae > UBA1020. The sequence continues at coordinate 52,794 of DKKO01000006.1, read as the reverse complement.
GCTTCTCGATTTCCCAGTAGGTGCGTGAGTGTTTTGCGCTGCTCATCATTTCCACGCTCAAGCCCTTGCTGAATTAGCAACGTAAATTTACCGTCACGAATATCATCGAGGTTTTCCTTGCCAGTTACTTCACTCTTGCCAAACAACCCATCGTAATCGTCATTTAGCTGAAACGCCACGCCTGCAGCAAGCCCATAGGCTTCAGCGACTTGCTTGACTCTGTCTGAGTGCTTGCCACAGAGAGCCAGACCTGCCTGTAAAGGGTTGATGAAACTATAATAGCCACTTTTTTGTTGATATTTTCGGGTTATATCTTCAACGCTCGTGCCATTTCGGCCTAGCTGTTGGTAGGTATCGTCTATCTGGCCAAGCCCGGTTACCGCGATGTTGGTATGAACAATTTGGCAAAGCTGCGCGTAATTTTGGGCTGTTGTATCAATTGTTCCCAACAGCCAACTCGCCATATGCTGCACAAGCAAACCAACATTTATCGCTACCATTTCCGCTTCAAATTCGCTCACTTCGTCGCCGTACTCAGCTTTGTACAGTAAATGGACGGTAGGTTTACCTCGTCTTAGGGCGGACTGATCCATAACATCGTCGACGATTAGCAAGTAGTCGTGCATCAGCTCCACCACGCATCCTATTTTAAGCGCGTCGCGCTCAGCCACAGTGTCATCGTGCATTGCTGTAGCAACCGCTAGCAGTGCACGTACTCGCTTGCCTGGTCGCAAGCTGTATTCTTCCATAGTGCTAAGCGCCCACTTGGCCTGTGGTGAGATGACACTTGGCAACACCCCACGAAACTCGCTAAAAGACTCTCGAAGTGCCTGCTCGAGCGCTGGTTTATACGACATAATCGGCTGTATCACTACTTCTTATTTTACACTAAATTGACTTTTCATACTGTTTATGCTACAATAAGAAGATAATGCCTTTCGAAGATACACAACCCTTTGTACCCTCTACCTCTGGTATGGATGCTCTAACAGATTACGATCAAGAATCATACGCTGCTGCGAGTGCTGCTCGTCGTATGCGTCAAGCTCAGGCCACGGCTGCTGCCGAACACGCTGAATTAGATGCAGTGCCTACTCAACCCCGCGGTCGCTTACTTAGCACAACTGCGCTTAAAAAGCTGGTGCCGAAGCCAAAACCTTCAACGGGTCGGCACGTGGCTACTCGAAACTAAATAGTCAAAATTTCTTGTTCTTTCGCCTTGAACGCAGTATCAATCTTGGCCTGATACTCATGCATTAACTTATCGAATTCTTTTTCAACCGCTTTTACGTCATCCTCGGACAATTCCTTGGCTTCTTTTTTGCGTTTGGCGTCTTTTAGGCCGTCTTGGCGTACGTTTCGCAGAGCAATTCGGCATTCTTCTACCTTATCGCCGAGTTGTTTTACCATTTCACGTCGACGTTCTTCTGTAAGCGCAGGAATAGGTACGCGCACTACCCGACCATCATCACTTGGATTGAAGCCCAAGGACTGATCTTCGCGAATCGCCGCAGCGATAGCCTGAATGTTACTCGGGTCAAATGGGCTTACCAAAAGCATTTGAGGTTCAGGCACGGTAACATTTGCTACTTGGTTCAGCGGCATGGGTGCGCCATACGCCATAACGTGCACGCTTGAAAGCATGTCTGGGTGCGCTCGGCCGGTGCGTACTTTCTTTAGCTCTTCTGAAAAATGTTCCAGCGCTGCGTCCATTTTTACTTCATAGGGTTTAGTATCAAACATTATTTCTCCTCTTTGTCATTAGTATAGCAAAAAAGGTATACTGATTACATGTCAATTTCAGAGGTAAAAGTTGCGAATCTTCGCTCATATGCGTTATTTGAGGCGCAGCTTGACCCACACGTAACGCTTATTTTGGGGCCAAACGGCTCGGGCAAAACCAGCTTACTCGAAGCGCTCTATGTCATGTGTCGAGGCACGAGTTTTCGTGGTCGTGACCGCGACATACTGGCTCACAATCAGGTCGTTGCAGATATTCGGCTTGATTTTTCAAACGGTGATACCAGACGAGCTCGCCTACAACTAGTTGCCACTGATAAACTGAATAAAACTTTTACAGTCGATGATAAAACCTCGCAGCGTTTGCTTGCAAAGTACCGTTTGCCAGTAGTGCTGTTTGAACCTGACGAGCTACGCCTTCTATCGAGCAGTCCGCAACGACGACGACAATTTCTCGATGACGTACTGAGTCGACTTTACCCAGCCTACGCCACGACCCTCAGTCGTTTTAATCGTGCCTTACTGCAACGGAACGAGCTATTAAAGCAGCAAGAATCTATGGATTTTGCTGTGTGGGAAAAGCATCTTTTTGTATGGGATGTAAAGTTCGCCGAGCTTGCAAGCAGCCTTGTTCGCCTTCGTCATGGGTTTACTGAACTTGCTAATCAACACTTGAGTCGACTGTATAGCAGCATGGCGAGTAAAAAACACCGAGTGAGCATGGTGTACGAGCCGCTCGGCAAGGTCGATTCGTACCAACAAAAGCTTTTGGCTTTGTTGCAGCATTCGCATCAACACGACGCCCTGCGAGGCTTTACATCGCACGGCCCTCATCGCGACGATTTTACCATTTTGCTTGATGATTACCCTGCTTCAGACACAGCGTCTCGAGGCGAGATGCGCACAATTATGCTAGCGTTCAAACTACTTGAAGTAGAGCTGCAACAAGAATTAAGCAACCGAGCACCGCTTATTTTAATGGATGACGTGTTTTCAGAACTCGATATCACCCGTGAACGCCATCTCATGCACACGCTTGAGGGCTACCAAACGGTTATTACTGCCACCGACCTTCGTGACGAACTTAAAATAAACGCGAAAATTATTACATTACAATAACCCGCTCAAGCGAACGGGTTATTTAAATTACAGTGACGCCTATTCGTTTACGCCAAGTTCAATCCGCTTGAACTGACCAACTACGATGTTCTCACCTAGTTTCGCAATGTTTTCTTTCACATGTTGCTCAACTGTTTTTGAATCGTCTAAAATGTAGCTTTGGCTCATCAACACCTTCTCAGCAAAGTGCTTCTTCACCTGACCATCAACGATTTTCTCGCGCATTTCAGCTGGTTTGCTGGCTAGTGTTTCGCTCGCAAGCATTTCTTCTTTCACGCGGCTCATTTCGTCAGTCGGAACATCCGCTTCGGTCGCGTAGAGCGGGCTCATTGCCGCTACTTGCATAGAAAGCTCATGGGCAAGTTGCTTGAAGTCATCGAGACGAGCCACAAAGTCTGTNNTGTCGGAGCCACAAAGTCTGTCTCGCAGTTTAGCTCTAAGACGACGCCGATACGGCCATCGTGCACGTAGCTGTCAATCACGCCTTCGCGAGCTTCACGGTCACCTTTTTTCTCGGCTTTCGTGAGACCTTTTTTGCGAAGCGCTTCAAGTGCGTTATCGAAGTTACCGTCAGCTTCTACCAACGCTTGCTTCGCATCGGTTAAACCAATACCGGTTAGTTCCTTTAGCTTTTTAATGTCTTCTACGGTAATTGCCATAATCTCCTCCTTCGGATATGAGACAAACCTTACGGTTTTTCTCATCGCTCCGGGCACTGGCAAAGCCAGCCGCTCGGGCTGCTCTTTTCCCTTATTATTTAGATTGTTTACTTAAGCCTTCTTGCACAGCTGCTACGAAGTAATCGAGTAGAAGTTGCGTGCCTTTAATCGCGTCGTCGTTACCAGGAACAACGTAATCAACCATTGATGGGTCTGCATTGGTGTCTACAACACCTACTACAGGCACGCCAAGCGTGCGAGCTTCGCGAATCGCGTTTGCATCGGTAAGTGTATCTACTACTACCACGGCGCCAGGAATACCACTAAGGTCCTTGATGCCACCATATTTGTGATTCAATACGTCAATTTCTTCTTGGAAACGTTGTACCTCAAGCTTGTTGTATCGCTTTTCAAGGTCTCCAGATGCCATACGGCGTTCGAGATCTTTAAGCTTCTTGATTTGACTCGTTACGGTCGCAACGTTGGTAAGCATACCGCCAATCCAGCGCTCAGTCACATATGGCTGACCTGCTGCTTCCGCGGCAGCTTTTACGATGTCTTTGTGCTGCTTTTTTGTACCAACAAATAGTACTTTTTTGCCATTAGCAGCTACTTTTGAAATAAACGGTAGTGCGGCTTCAAGGCCTTCTACGGTTTTTTCTAGATTGATAATGTGCGCTTCTTGGCGCTTTGAGTGAATGTACGGCGCCATTTTTGGGTGCCAGCGACTCGTTTTGTGTCCAAAATGAACACCTGCTTCGAGCAAAGCTTTTATATCAACAGCAACTGCCATGATATCCTTCTCCCTTCCCATTCGCCCTATTTAGGATACGTGCGAACGGTGCTTCGTTAAAATTGTTACCTAATGAGTATAACAAAAAAATGCCTTTGTTACAAGGGTAAAGCTCTTGATTTCTAAACAAAAATAATTTATTGTATGTTTGTTCATCCATCGGAATGAAGGAGCATGTGCGATGTCCGCAAAGGCATCAGATCGCCTGATCTTGCTGGGGATGGTGGTCGTGGGTGTGCTTGGTGCCTTCTGGCTCCGCTCACTCCTCGACACCTACTCGAACGAGAGCAGTGCTTGCAAGGGCTGCCAGGGCGCAGCCATCATCTTCTTCTCGCCCTACATCCTCATCGGAGGGGCGATGGTACTCGCCGGCCTCGTCGGGCTGGTGGGTCTCATCACCTCACCATTCTCGCGCGACGAGCGCGACACGACGGGCTGAACGAACACTAGCCCGCCGATGAGAGGCCCGCTGGGAAAGACCATGAGTGGTCTTCCCTCGCCCACGGTATCTCCCGGCGGGCCTCTTCATGCCCTAATGCGAACGATTCGCAACTAGTAGCTGAGCAATCCCTGGATAAGCCGCTTCGTACGAAACGAGCTTCTGTAATTCTGCTTTGTTACGCTTAGATGAAAACAGCCGAGTTTCTTGAATGTCGACCAAACCTCGCGACCAATCTGATAGTAGACCCACACCGAGCTCTGCGTTAAATTCATCCGAGTTTCTGTGTGAGTACAAAGATGGCGCTTCGGGTTTTTGTGCTAACCATCGCCATATGTCTTTTGGTGAACCGCCCTCTTCCCACTCTCCACCAAGTGCATCTACAGTCATCTCAATTCTTTCGAGGCCACCTTCAAGTAGTGCATGGTCAAGTTCATGCGCAACAACATTTTCATAATCAGGTAGTGCAACGCTGTTTTTTGCCTTTGTGGGAACATTTGCTCCCAAAACATCAATCGCAACTTTAATCTTTCCGTCGCTCTCGTAAACGCCAATTTCTTCCCCAAGATCGTTAGTAATTCCTATATCGTACAGCTTTGCTTGTGCTACGAAGTCTTTAGGCAGCTCTGAAAATACTTTCGCATATGCTTTCGCGAGCTCTTTAACCTCGCTTTCTTTTCCTTCAAGATCGCTCGAAACCGGATCAACCCCAATGTTATAAAAACTCATTACATCTCCAAGCGCAGCTATTGTTTCCTCGTTGGTAGAGCTTTCATCTACGGATACCTCGAATTGTTGCAGTGTCTCAGCTGTTGGGAATTGCTCAGCGTGATCTGCTTTCCAATTTTCTGCTTCAGAAACTACCTTGTCATAGCCGTTTGCATCAATTTCACGGTACATATCTATGACCGTCTGACGGGCCGCGTTGTGCTCTATATAACCCTCTTCGAACGGCACAGCACCAGCGACAACCTTACCGGCATCACTAAAGGGATCTTCAGCCATATCGATAAATCCACCTGCTTTCATTGAACTCGCAAGCGCAACCGTTGCCAGCACAACCTTATATGCGTTTTTCCATCTCGCAATTTTTTCTGCTCGAACTCGATGCGCGCGTTCTTCGACTCGTTTACGCTCTTCAGTTTCTCGCTGTGGGCGCATCGCTTCATTCTGCGCACGAATACGAGCGATGCCTTCTTCCATTGTTTCAAACCTCAACGGAGGTTCAATATCGGTGCGATGTTCGGGGCGCATATTAAGAGCGGCTTCGACTTCTCTAGCCATTTGTTCGTGGTCTGGATATTCAAACCTTGGGTAATCTTCTGTCATGTTTGTGTTGGATTACGTTTCCTATTTAGTCTACCACCACCCCTTTGACAAATCTAGCCAAAACAGATACAATTGTTCAGATATGAAAAGCAGTATACACCCAACCAATTACCGCCCTGTCGTATTTAGCGACGATCAGGCGAAGTTTGCGTTCCTAACGCAAAGCACTGCGCAAACAGATGAGGAGATTAAATGGGAAGATGGCAACACCTACCCACTAATCAAGGTTCACATCTCTAGCGCGTCTCACCCGTTCTTTACAGGTGAAGAGAAGATTATCGACACCGAAGGTCGTGTTGATCGCTTCGCAGCTCGTCAAAAAGCCGCCGAAGAACGTCGTAAGGCATTGGCCAACAAAGCCAAGAAAAAATCAGCTCAAGCAGCTAAAAAAGCTACCGCTGATAAATAGCTACGAATCAAAAAGAGACTACAGTATTGTAGTCTCTTTTTGTATGTAATAATAAGGAACGTAATGGCAACAATTAATTTGAACATCGATGATTTAAAGGCTGAGCAGTCTGAGCTAACGGCGTTTTTGTCACGTCCTGATGCATTTTCTGACCCCGACTATGCTAAGAAAAACCGACGTTTAGCCGAACTTGAAGAGGTAATCGCTGCCGGCGAGCGACAAGCTGCGCTTGAAAAACAAATTATCGAAGCCAAAGAACTTTCGGGCGGTGGTGACGAACTAGCTGACTTAGCAAAAGAAGAGCTGCCACAGCTTGAGGCAGAGCTTGATGCGTTGAACGAAAAACTGTTCGTGCTACTCACGCCCAAAGACCCAAACGATGAAAAAAACGTGATTATGGAAATACGCGCAGGAGCAGGTGGTGACGAAGCATCCCTATTCGCTGCGGAGTTATATCGAATGTATCTACGGTGGTGTGAGGCACACAGCTTCAAAACCGAGCTTATGAGTGAAAGTGCCAACGATACCGGCGGCTATAAAGAAGTCATCTTCGAAGTACATGGCGATATGCCCTATTCGTTCCTAAAATTCGAAAGTGGCGTGCACCGAGTACAACGTGTGCCCGCTACTGAGAGCCAAGGCCGTATTCACACCAGTACTGTTACTGTGGCGGTGCTTCCCGAAGCTGAAGAGGCAGATATTGAAATAAACCAAAATGACCTGAAGGTAGACGTATACCGCGCAGGTGGACACGGAGGTCAAAGCGTCAACACGACCGACAGCGCTGTTCGTATTACTCACTTGCCTACCGGCCTGGTCGTTACCAATCAAGATGAAAAATCGCAGATAAAGAATAAGGATAAAGCGATGAGTGTATTGCGTTCACGTTTACTACAAATGAAGGTAGACGAAGAAAATGCCAAACTGACAGCTGAGCGTCGAGCGCTTATCGGCTCTGGTGACCGCTCTGAGAAGATTCGTACCTATAATTTCCCGCAAGATCGTATTACCGACCACCGCATTGGCTATAGCCGAAGCGGCATTCCTCAGGCAATGAATGGTGACATTGATGACCTTATAGAGAAGCTTCAAGCTTACGAACGCGAATTGAAGGTCCAAAACACTGAGAGCTAAATACTACTCTTTAGGTAGTTTCGACAAGTGCCCCCAAACATCAACATCAAAAAATCTCTGATACAGCTCATCACGTAATTCGCGCGGATATTTCGCTTCAACATCCCTCAGGAATTCCGCTATCATTTCTTGCGGGTAAATACTTGTAAATACCCCCAGATTTGATAAGTAATCCACCCTAACCTCTGGCCTGAAATTTACATCATGGGGCTGCACGCGTACATCACCTTCACCAACTGACGATCTAACACCATCTTCAAGCAGCCCAATGTCAAATATCCACGGTACATTTCCCTGTCTGGTCTGGTGCACTAGCCGAACAGCTAGTGGATCTCGAGGCGAATAATGAAAACTGACATCAAAAATACGTTTGTCATATTCTGTAGCCGAATAACATATCCCGCTGATAGTCCGATCGACATCGGGCATATCAATGGGCAAGTCTCCGCCTCTTTTCGGTATTTCACTCATGTATGAGCACTATACATGTTCTTGCTATTTCTTTCAATGTAGTATGCTATATGTATGACTATCCTCGAGTGGCTAAAGGCTGCAACCAACGAACTTGCCGATGCGATGTTTACTTCTCCACGCCTCGACGCCGAAATAATACTTGCGCACACCATTAAACATCCGCGTACGTACCTACACGCTCATGGAGATGAATCTATCGACGAACGACATCAAGAAATTGCCAATGCTCGCTTAGAGCTCCGCAAAGACCACGTTCCAATAGCCTACATCATTGGTCATAAGGAGTTTTATGGCAGGCGATTTTTTGTTTCGCCAGCCGTATTGATTCCGCGACCCGAGAGTGAGCAAATTATAGAAATGCTCAAAACACTTATGCCATCCACCAAGCCTCTCGGTGATATTGCATCAAAGCGGCTTGTCGACATTGGAACTGGTAGCGGCTGTATAGGTATTACAGCCAAGCTTGAGTTCCCGGAACTTTCAGTAGGTTTACTCGACTCGAGCCGCCACGCCCTTACGATAGCCGAAAAAAATATACGTAACTTTGGCGTTGAAGCAGAAACAATCGTGTCGGACTTACTCGACTCATACCCGTACTCACCAGATATCGTGCTTGCTAATTTACCGTATGTCGACGAATCATGGGAACGTTCTCCTGAGCTAGCGCACGAGCCGGCTGAAGCCCTTTATGCGCCCAACAATGGGCTAGCATTGGTGTATCGATGCATCGAACAGTCTCAGAAACGGCTAACATCAGGAGGCTTACTGCTGCTTGAAGCAGATACCCGACAGCTTGATGCTATCGCTTCATTCGCAAACCAGCACGAATTTAACGAAGTCGCTCGTGACAGCTTTACGATTGGATTGAGCAAGCGCTAGTTGTCGGTGTAAACACCAAGCGTCACGTCAAAAGTTTGTTCCTTACCGTTGCGCAGTACCGTTACCTTCACGGTATCACCGGGACGATGCTCTGATACCAGAGTTGATACACTCGCGACTTCACCAACCTTGTAGCCATTGAATGCCACAATTATATCGCCGTTTTTTATGCCTGCCTTGTCGGCTGGACCGTTTTTCAGTACGCTGCTGCCCTCTTCGGCCGTAATGTAATCTCCTTTACTCACAGGAAGCTTGTACTCCGCTTTAACTTCTGGCGTGATAGAAACGTACTGTACACCCAAGATCGCGCGCTTCAACCCTTTACCAGCTATCAGATTCTCCAACATGCCCTTTGTGGCGCTAATCGGAATCGCAAAACCAATGCTTTGAGCGTCTTGAGCGATAGCGGTATTAATACCAATTACTTGTCCCTCTAAGTTAAGCAGCGGGCCGCCCGAATTTCCCGAGTTAATCGCTGCGTCGGTTTGCAGCAAGTCAGTCAAGCTTTCGGCAGATGTTCCATCTCCGCTAGTGCTAGCGGTTACTGGCCTGCCTGTACCGGATATAATACCGCTCGTCACCGTGTTTTTAAATTGTCCTAACGCATTACCAATTGCTACCACGCTTTGGCCTATTCGCACTGTCTTAGAATCACCAAGTGTTACAGCCGGTAGATTTGAAACTCCGTGGATTTTTAAGAACGCAACGTCATTGAGCGGGTCGCTACCGAGCACGTCAACATCTTCATAAATCTTACCGCTACTTAGCACCACCGTGACACTATCAGCACCTTCAATAACGTGTTTATTGGTTAAAATATACCCATTTTTACTGACAATCATGCCGGTACCAGCGCCCTGCTGCTCGACCGTCTGATTAAAGAACGGCGACAACTGCTCACTAGAGGTAACAATCGAAACAACACTCGGTGAAACCTTTTTAGCAACGTTTGATATCGACTGTTCGCTTTCCGTCACAATTTTGTTGCCGTCATCTTTCGCTGTCAGCAGTTGGTCACTTACGCTAAAGGTATCTAGGTAGCCTTCAGCCCAGCTACCCAGAAAACCTGCCATAAATGCCACGACTATCAACGACACTGTACGCATTGTCGTGCGACGCTGTTTCGGAGTTACAGATAGTATTTCGGTTTTGTTGTCTTGTTGTTCCATATCCCTCCCTTTGTACTATAGATTTCTGAGTATTAGCTTAAATTGTTTGAGCGCCACCAAATATAAATACGACGACAGCAATAATACTAACTCCCAATAGAACAGGTAGCAGTATCTCGTTCATTTGGATTTTGCCGTCATTTTTGTAGCCACTGTAGGCACGTTCAGCGATCAAACTTAGGGCTACGATTACAATTGTTGATTGCGATAGCATCAGCGAACCGGGTAAATCATAGCCGATGCTCCAGTGGTACATAAGCCACGACAGCTCCGCCACCACGAAGCCCCATGCTAGGCTCAAAAAGTTTATATGCGTCTCGTGCTCGGTACTTAAAAAATGTCGTGTCGCGCTATAGCCCACAACCCACGCCATCAGCACGACTACCGACGACGGCCAACCAAAACTCACTTGTGAAATCGCGGCCAAGCCCATTGTGAGGCCAATAGCTGCTTGCAAGGTGATATAGCGCTGACTTGAGCGCGGCTTGATAAATAGTAGCCACACGACGTAGAGGAGTGTCAGAATTATTTGAGTAGCCAGTGAGCCTGTTGCAGCGTACAAAAACACCACCAAACTTACGCCTACAATCGCATCAATAAGATTGGCGCGGATATTCGCAAGCCAGTAACGGCTACGAACCGCGAATACACGCCATTTGCTCAGTAATACTAAACCGAACGCAGGCCATGGCGTCGCAACTACCAACACTACAACTAGTAGCGCCACTGCAAGTGCAATGTTCAATACAATGTAGAGACCTTCACTTACCAAAGACCGTCGACGAGCTGTTTTTAGTAACTCCATAACTATCCCTATTGTACACTAGTTGCCACTACTAGAGGGCACCTTACCGATAATCACAACAAAATCAGTACCCGCCGCTACCACCACAGGGAGCTTTGAAGTTTTTACTGTTACACCGTAACGCTTTGCAAGTGCTTTTTTAGTTCCTGGCTTGTCTTTGCTCACTGCATACACGGCATAATCTCCATAGCTACCAGCCGGCGCGTTACCCGTTGCGGTTATGATATAACCTTTATCCTCGAGCAAATCGGCTTCTTCTTGTGCGACACCCGCCTGTGCCGTCGCGTTGAGCACCACTACATTCGCCGCTTCGCGCACAACCGCGCTGCTACTGAGCTGCTTCTTTACATAGGCTTGGATTTGCCCGAATTCGTAGATACCCGCGCTTGGCACCAGCACGCTTGCACCACCAATATTCGTACCGGTCACTAACACGTTTTCTTCACTATTAAGGCTCAGCGAGGTTATCTCTTTCGCATCTACTTCACGACCTAGCTTCATCAGTGTCTGAATTTCAGAGGTTTGGAAATTGGTTCGAAGGTTTTTGCCCATTGCGTCTATCAATGCTGTCACCTTACCAACATTGGTTAAGGTACCGGCGCTTGCAGCTCGTTCCTTTAGCGCTACCAGAATTTTTTGTTGGTACTTTTCACGATCGAAGTTGGCACCCGCCAAACCATAGGTGTTGCCAGAGGCACCACGCGCTCGCGCCAACGCCAAAGCGTGCTCGCCATCCATTAGTCCGGTAGGGCCGTTTTTGTACTTCACGTAGTTGCATTGGTATTTACACTTCCAGTCGAAGTTGTCGTCGAAAATTCCTCGTGGGTCGTCGCTATCAATAACCACACTCACGCCACCAACAGCATTCACGGCATCTCTCAGTACCCCATAGTTCATGTGCACATAGTACTGTACATCAAGACCGGTTACTTCACCGACCTTATCTTTCAAGGCATTCGCGCCCGCTTTTTCGTTTTTACCATCGGCTGAAAAACAGCTATATACTTCATTAATACGGCCCTCATAGCCAGAGTTACAAGCTTGCCCGTATTTTACCCAGAGGTCACGTGGAATGCTCAGCAAATAAGCGTTTTTCTTGTTCTGATCAACGCTTACTAGCATAATCGAGTCACTCAGCAGTGCGCCTTCGTGGCCTGGGTCGTCCTCAGAAGTACCGAATATTACGATGTTGCTACGCCCGTTTTCATCCATTTTCAGTGGCTGATTTTGGAATACATCAAATATATTTCCTTGAAATAGCTGCTGACTCGCCAAAAATGCTCGTATTCCCACATACGCAACGATTGCTAAAAGTAACAGAACAACGCCTAAAATAACTCGCTTTATAATGCGCTGTTTTCGAGTTGGTACCTTCTTTACACGTCGCCTAAAGAAGCGGCGGCGTTTCTTTTGTGGTTCGTCATCGATACCGTCTAACGATTCGTCGATTTCGCTGCGACTTACCGCGCCCACTGGCCGACGTATCGTTCCCGGCTCAATTGGCCTCGCCTCACCAATCTGTGGTCGTTGCGTTTTACCTGAAGATTGCAGCGTTCCCTCGGTTGGTGCATTAGAAATATCACTCGTTGCACGACGAGGAATAAAACCATCGACTGAGTTTCGGTTTTTTGGCATAAATTACTCTACATACTATAGCAAACTTTTGCTGAGGATGCTCTGAAAACCATAACCAGCATACTATTCTTTGTAAAGGAAACTGTGTATAGTAGTACTAATGAATGCTAGCTTTTTCGAGCGACATCAAGGCCTTAAAGACGCCCTAGGACTTATTGTCTTTGTTATTTGTGTGTTGATTGGCACGTTATTTATCAACGCTTTTATCTTTCGCAGCTTCAATGTTGAGGGCCCTAGCATGGAAAATACCCTATTCACAGGTGATAGGCTTATCGTCAGCCGACTTCCCGTTACCTGGGCACAACTGCAAAACAAGCAATACAAGCCCGAGCGTGGCCAGGTAATTGTATTCAAAAACCCGCAATACGTGCCAGGACTCGGCGAGGAATATATCGTAAAACGTGTCATTGCCTTCCCGGGTGAGCATGTTGTATTGAAGAACGGCAAGTTTAAGGTGTGCGACAATAAAAACTTGAACTGTTTTAACCCAGATGACAACAACAATGGCGAGCCGCAACAACCAACCGATGGAAATATCGACATCGTGGTACCCGAAGGTGAGATATTCGTATCTGGTGATCACCGTCAAGCTGGCTACTCGAAAGATTCACGAAACGGTCTTGGCACCATTCCCTACTACGACATCGTTGGCCCTGTTAGTTTACGGATCTTCCCGTTCAACAAGATTCGGCTCTTTTAGCTAACGCTCAAGCAAGCCTTTGATACGCTCTAGTTCGTCTTGATTTCCAAATGAAATCGTAATTGTTCCGTTGCCTTTTTGTGTACCTTTAATGCGCACTGCGGTGCCCAGGTGTCTCGCAAGTGTATTACTTTCTTGTTCAAATACCATTCGTTCAGTTGGTGGCTTTTTGGCGGTAGCTGGCTTTTCATCTCGCATTGCCTGCTCAATCTTACGCGCACTCCAGCCTTCGCGGATTATCTGCGGTAGCAAAGCCTCTACGTCTGCTCCGGATAAGCCAATCAGTGGCCTCGCCTGACCTTCACTCAATTCGCCCTTTGCCACCGCTTGCTTGGCGGCGTCGGGCAATTTCAGTAGTCGCAGTGTGTTGCTAATAGCGCTCACCGACTTGCCACCTACGCGCGTACCAATCTCTTCGAGCGTCAAGTTAAATTGCACTCGTAGCTTTTCGTAGGCTGTGGCTGTTTCTAGCGGGTTAAGGTCTCGTCGTTGAATGTTTTCAATCAGCGAAAGTTCTAGTTTGTGCTGTGCACTGAGAGTTCTTACCAGTGCCGGAATACTTGTCTTGCCTGCTGCTTGGCTCGCACGAAAACGTCGCTCACCAGCAACTATTTGGTATTTACCCTTGTATGGAATTACCACGATTGGCTGCAACACACCATGCGCTTGTATCGAGGCTGTTAGCTCGGCCAGGCTTTCTTCGTCAAAATGATGCCTTGGCTGGTCTGGGTCGGGGATGATTTCGCTTAGTTTAATCGTGCGTAGGTCGCTCACTTGCTCGTCGGCTGCAGCCGTTGGGTCAAATGATTCGTCCAACAAATCACTCGGTATTAGTGACTCAAAGCTACGTCCTAGGCCTTTTTTTGCCATTACTCAGCAATCCTCTCCAGCAGCTCTTTTGCCACTGTTTTGTACGCCCTTGCTCCCTTAGAGAATCGGTCATACACGCCAATCGGCACGCCATGGCTTGGTGCTTCTGCCAAGCGGATATTGCGAGGTATGACTGTTTTGAATACTTTACCTGGAAAGTGTTTTTTAATCTCTTCATGCACTTGGCCACTCAATGTCGTGCGACCGTCTACCATCGTTGGCAGTACTCCTACTAAATCAAGTGTTGGGTTCATGTTTTTTCGTACCAACTTCATAGTTTCAAGCAACTGCCCAAGGCCTTCAAGTGCATAAAATTCTGCTTGCACCGGTAGCAACACATAGCGACAAGCAATCAATCCGTTTACCGTAAGTAGGCTCAAACTTGGTGGGTTATCAATGATAACAATATCGTAGCCCGCCGTGTTGGCAATAGCATTTTTTAGCCTAGTAAATCGACGACTGGCCTTAGCAAGCTCAACCTCGGTGTTTGCCAAATGTGGCGTAGCTGGCGCGATAAACAAATTTTTATGCTTCGTTTCAAGTATGACTTCTTGGAGAACTTTAGTCTCTAGCAGTACGTCGCTCATCGTACCCGTCTCAAGCTGTTGCTTGTTGATGCCTAAGCCACTGCTGGCATTTCCCTGTGGGTCAAAGTCGATAAGCAGCGTTTTTTTACCACTCTTCGCAAGATAATAGGCGAGGTTAACGGCACTGGTTGTTTTACCCACGCCGCCCTTTTGGTTCGTCACAGAAATTACAGTAGTCACGCTGTTTATTGTTCCCTCATCGTTATGTTGTATTATACCACGAGCACTACTAAAAGCTGTATAGTAGTAGCATGAGCCTTCGCGCGGTGATTGTTGACTTTGATGACACACTCGTTATGAGTGAAGAAGCCTGTTTTCATCTTGAAAATGAAGCCTTACGGCGCATAGGCCGCCAGCCGATGACTCGTGAGGTGCACCTAAAATCTTGGGGCATGCCTATTGCTGAAGCAATTCAGCTGCGCTCACCCGGCGTTGATGTATCGCAGTATATTGCATCCGCTAATCAAGTTCATGCTGAAATGATTGCGTCAGGCAAAATCGATGTTGTCTCGGATGAAAACCTCGCCGTGCTTGACTCACTCGCTGATGATGGTGTGCAGCTATTTATTATTACGTCTCGCACAGAGGATGAAGCACGACATTTGATGGATAATGCCCATCATGTCGGCAGTCGCTTTGCACATATTTACCATGCTGGGAATTCCACGCACATCAAACCAGATCCACGAGTATTCGACAGCTTACTTTCAGCCTATCATCTTCGCCCCGAAGAGTGTCTGTACATTGGCGACTCTCCTTCAGATGGCATTGCCGCGAAAGGCGCTGGTATCTTATTTGTGGCCTGTCTTGAAAGCGGCTTGCGCACACCCGAAGATTTTAGTGCTATCAAGCCAGATTATTCTATAAACCGCTTCAGCGAGATCACCGACATAGTAAAACACCTCCGCTAGGAGGTGTTTTGGCGTTATTTGCCGATAGAGGCAATCTGGATTCGGCTGTGCTTTTGGCGATGGCCGGTTTCCTTGTGCACACGTTTCTTGGCTTTGTAACGAATAATACGGAGCTTGTCGCCCTTCACTTCTTCGTCTACAACCTTAGCTTTTACGCTCACACCTTTCACTGTAGGGGTACCAACGGTAGATTTATCACCGTCGATTACCATGAGTGCGTCTAGGCTGAGCTCTTTTGTTCCATCCGGGAGGCGGTCCACCAGGAGGGTCTCTTTTTCGGCGACAACATACTGCTTACCGCCGACCTTTACGACTGCTTTCATGTAACTTCCTTGTTAGTTAGTAATCAATCTTACGTATTGTAACAGATACGGAGAGTATTTGCAATTACCCTAGCGCTTCTTTTTGCTGCCTGAGTTATTGGTTGATCTCATTGTTGCGCGAGCAGCCTTACGTTGCCTTGCGCTTGTGTAGCGTGGACCTGTCTTTTGACTGCTTGCGGCAGATTCAATTTCCCGCAACCTTCGTCGATTTTCGTCTTCGGGGGTTTCTTCAACTTCAACATACCGAGCTAGCCATGAATCCCACACACGGTTCCTTGGACGTTCACCTTGGCTTAAACTTTCCTGGTGCGCCTTTAAAATTCCATCCACATCAAGTGGTTCACCCCTCTGCCTACCAGACTTTCCCATATATTCCTTTCATTTTCATAGTCATTGCGAAAATGATAACTCGCTTCAACCACCCTGTCTAGCATAAGCCTATCGCTGAGCGATACGATTATTCGCTTGCAACCAACCTTCTGGGCTACCGCACTCCATATATTCACCTGTTACGGTACCCACGACTACCTTACCGCCATCAGCTACATAGCTGTTTAGTGCGTCGGTCACTTCAAATTCACCACGAGCTGGATTTGCTGGTAGTGTACGGGCAAGCTCGAAAATTGTTTTGTTCAGCACGTAAAAGCTGGAATTATTCAGATTGCTCGGCGCATTTTCGCGTGAAGGCTTTTCAACGATACGTACGAAATGATCCTCCGAGTCCTTCTCGATGATGCCAAACTTTGAAACGTCCTCATCTGCTACCACATTGCCGTATAGCCCTGCGTCTAAACCATGTGATTCAACAAGAGTAATTAAGTCCGTCGTGTTTGAACCGCTGTCCTCACGCCAGAAAAACTGGTCACCCATTATCACAATGGCTGATTCATCTTCCGCGATGTATTCACTAGCAAGTCCAACAGGAATACTCGTGCCATACCCACCAGTGCTTGGTTGAGTAATAAAGTGAATCGACACCCCGTCCAGTGGCGCAATTAGTGGGAGCTTGTCTTCTTTACCCTGTGCGCGTAAATAATCGTTGAGCTGTATGTTTGAGCGATAGTAGTTTTGAATTTGTGTACTTTGTTCGCCAACCACAAAATATATGTTTCGTATCCCCGCCTTTATCACGTCCTGCACAACATAATCCACCACTGGCCGCGTGCCCACCGGCAACATTGATTTTTCGATTGCTTTAGTGATAGGCAGCATGCGGGTTCCCCAACCAGCAACCGGAATAATAGCTTTGGTAATATTCATACAATAAGTGTACTATATTTTGCTGTCACGGCGCTGTAGCTCGTCCATCCGATGATGGTCGAGGCCGTAGTAATGTGCAATTTCGTGCCACAATGTTCGTTTTATTTGTTCAAACAAACTATGTTCGTCGTTCGAAACCGCTTGGATAGGGTATTTAAACAATGTGATTTTATCGGGTAAAAGCCCAGAGATGTTACCGCCTCGAAGCGTTAGCGGCACTCCCTCGTAGAGGCCAAGCAGTAGCTGATCACCCCGCAGTTTTAACTTTGTGCGCTGGTTTTCATCCGGCTCATCAGCCATCACAATCGCTACGTTTTTAAGGCCTGTAATATAATGCTGTGGCAGTTCGTCCATCGCACGAGTAATCAGTGCATCAAATTGTTGGTCAGTAAGTTCTTGCATTTACTATACTAAGTATATCATTCGTCTTTGGCAAAATCGAACCAACTTGGGTCTTTTTCAACGTCATCAACGATTTCTTGCCATTTGCTAGCTAATTCAGGATCGAATTGCTCTCGTAAATCAATTCGTTCGGCTTCTTGCTGCTCGATAGAAATCTCGTCACCTAAGCCATCGCCTAAAGGATCGGCGGGCGCGAATGCTATAGTGTGGTGGGTAAACGGTATATTCATTGTGTTTGTTTTATAGTCTTATACTTTTATAATAGCATAAGTAGTATAAAAAGTCAATCTCTGCCCTATTTCTGCTACACTTACTGTATGAATTCACGGGTTCTTGCACTCAATTCAATCGCACCCACATCAGGCGATTGCGTGCTATATGTGATGAGTCGGGACCAGCGAGTTCACGACAACCACGCACTGTTATACGCCCAGGCCTTCGCCATTGAACATAAGATACCGCTTGTTGTTGTATTCAATCTATTTCCCCGTCTTGGTGTGCGAGCACGTGAACATTTTTCGTTCATGCTTGAAGGGCTTAAAGAAGTCGCTAATGAACTTGATACGTTCAATATTCCATTTGTATTAAGCTTTGGCGATATGCTTGCGCAAATTATCGAATTGAGCACGAAGCTTCAACCCGGACTCATTGTCGCTGATTTCAACCCGCTACGAGGTGTTCGTGAAGTTCAAAAATCGCTCGCGAAGTCGCTAGAAGTCGCCGTGCATGTGGTTGATACGCATAATATCGTACCCGCTTGGATTATTAGCGACAAACAAGAATTTGCCGCACACACAATGCGCCGGAAGCTTCATAAACAGCTTGGGTCGTGGCTAAAGGAGCCTGAAACGCTTAAAAAACACCCGTTTTCGTACAGTAGCAAGCTTGAAGCGCCAGATTGGCAACAAGCTGAAGCGCTAATAAATAGCCTCGATGCGTGTGGCATACAACACGGCTTTACACCTGGAGAAAAGGCAGCCAAAAATCACGCTTCAAAATTTATCAACGACTCCTTAGCGCATTACAGTGAACAACGCAACGACCCCACGAGCGAATCGCAAAGTTCCCTTAGCCCATACCTGCATTTTGGCCAAATCTCTGCCCTGCGTATTGTGCTAGATTGTATGCGCGCTACAGGCCACGAACCACTGTTGCTGCATGAACCTCGCATGCCGCGGGCAGCAGGAAATAATCCGCTTCACGACGGCGTTGATGCGTTTATTGAAGAATTAGTAGTACGAAAAGAGCTTTCTGATAATTTTTGCCTATACAGTACTTCCTACGACAGCCTTGATGGCGCTCCAGCCTGGGCGCAAAAGACATTAACTGAGCACCAAGATGACCCTCGTGAGCACCTGTACACGCAACAACAGTTTGAAAGCGCCGCTACGCATGATGATGTATGGAATGCTGCTCAGTATCAGCTCCTTAAAACCGGCAAAATACACGGCTACATGCGCATGTACTGGGCAAAAAAAATTCTAGAATGGTCTCAGAGTGCAGATGAAGCTATCAAAACGGCTGTTTACTTGAATGACCACTACTCGATTGATGGTGGTGACCCCAATGGCTACGTCGGAATTTTGTGGAGCATCGCAGGCTTACATGATCGCCCATGGTTTAACCGAAGTGTCTATGGAACAGTCCGCTACATGAGCAGTAGCGGACTCGAGAAAAAGTTTGATACCGCGGTGTATATAGCCCGCTGGAGTTAACCGCGTGCAGCGAGTAGTTTTTTCACGTGATTTTCGTTTATTCCATTCACGATATTCGTGAAGCCATGTTGGCGCAAAATGTGACCAACAGTGTTTGAGCGAGCGCCGCTACGGCAGTACAGCACGATCTCATCGTCTTTTTCTATATCGGCGAGTTTTTTGGGCAACGTTGGCTTCATAAATTCCATCGGTGGAATATTAACGGCTCCCTTAACGTGGCTCGCGGCAAACTCAAACGGTTCTCGCGTGTCGATAATAATTTGTTTCATATACTTAGTATAGTAAATCTATTTGCTCTTGTATAGGCTCATGATTGGTAGGGCGATAACCGCTAGTATTAGTAACAAGCCTGGCAAAAATACGGGTATAAACTGAAGGTTTGCCTCTGGTTTTTCGGTAATCAATAGCCAACTAGCACTTAGAACGGTTATTACCAGGAGCAGCGCCGCAAACACATGGCTCAACGCAAATGCCCAATCCATCCAGTTGATAGTAGGCTTTTTGCGTACGTAAAAAATGTATATATACAATGCACCGCGAAGGCCTAGGAACACTGCAGCCCAGAAAGTACTAATAAATATTACTTCAGCAATACGATCAATCGACTTGGTAAAGAGCATCAACAGCATTACGACTCCGAATACCAGAAGCGTATGAGTCACTTCCCATGTGGCATCCACATAGCCACGTTTCTCTTTCTTTGGCCCTTTCAGACGTGTAAAGCTTAGGTATGTTTCGTACAAAAATGCCAGTACAAATAGTAGAATTGGCACGTAAATCAATATGTAAGCCCACAACATTATAGTACTGTCCCCTTCTTTGCTTTTTCCTGTTTAATGAGCTGCCGAATGGCAAGATACGTAACCAAGAACAGCACTACGTAGGCAGCTGGGAACAGGTAGCCAAAGGTACTTACGTCGTGTGTTTTTGTCAAAGCTTCCGCCGTGGTGACATAGCCTCGAACCGCCCATGGCTGGCGTCCAATTTCGGTCATCATCCAACCTAGTTCCACAATCGCTAAACCAAACCAGCTTACTGCTACAAAACCACCGAGTAGTAGTTTGTTTTTCAAAAGCTCTGGTCGCTTCCAGCGAATGACAAAGTAGAGCGGTACTACAACTGCCAAAATGGTAATGAGCGTCATTTTTATATCGAAGAACGTGTGTATATACAGAGGTGGTTGCAAATCTTTCGCGGTTTCATTCAACCCTTCAACCGTACAACCTGGCGTGTTGCATGCAAGCAAACTGAGCGCACTGGGGATTTCAAAGTAAGGACCAGCCACGCCACCATTACCATCTGCTACGCCGCCTATTAACAGCGGTGCGTTCGTCCGCGTTTCATAGTTCAACTCAAGCGCAGCAAGTTTTTCTGGTTCGTTTTGTGCCAAGTACTTGCCTGTTAGATCTGCCGTAATTGCAGAGAAAACAAGTGCCACAGCCGTGAATAACATAAGCTTTTGCACAATAAAGTAATCAAGTTTGTGCTTGGCTGAACCTAGTTCGCTTTTTCGCGTCTTAAATAACCGCCAGGTGTATAGACCGGTAATAAATAGCCCAGCCGCAACATAATAACCTGGCATGGAATGTACGAAAGTAACCAGCGCTGGCGTTGAAAACATTGCAGCAAGCACATCAACATTGGCAAACTTACCATCAATAATGTCAAAGCCAGTTGGTAAATTCATCCAGCCATTAATACTGGTAATTACATAGGCGCTTCCGGTACTTCCAAGGACAATCATTATACCGAAAAACCAGTGCAACCACGCCGACACACGCTTGTTTTCCCACGTCGACATGTAGAGTGCTAAGAAGACCGCTTCAATCAAGAAGAAGTACGTTTCAAGCATAAACGGTAGGCCAATTACTTCACCGCCGAACTTTAAAATACCTGGCCACACAAGTGACATCTGCAGCGCTATTACCGTGCCGGACAGCACACCTGTAATGACCAGTAGGGCCATGATCTTTGACCAAAACTTTGCTACATCACGAAGTTTCGAATCTTTCCGCCGTATTGCCATGTATTCGAACCAAACCACCAGCACTGGTAGCGTAAGTCCAAACAACACAAAGATAATATGAAAGCCCAAGCTGTCGCCCATGAGGACGCGCGCGGCCGTGAGTGTATGTTCCATGGCTGTTGCCCTTTTTTATATAAGAATTTATATTGGTACCTTCACTATATACCCATACCGCCTATGCTTGCAAGTATTTTCCACAACTGCTGAAATATTGGTATACTAGATATACGTATTTATGAAGAAAATCGTATTTATCGTTGGTGGAATAGTAGTCTTGGTGGGTGGCGTGTTAGCTTGGGCGTACCTTTCGAGCTCTCAAGAAGCCACCAGGCAGAACCAGCAAGCCGCACGTACAGATCAAACCACCGACTCAACGAAAGCTGCAGCCAAAGACCAAGCTGAGCTTCGCGAAACGAAGGGTGCGTACGTAGTGTACGAGGGTGGTACTATCGCTTCAACCAAAGGCACAAAGGTTCTATTTTTCCATGCGCCGTGGTGCCCCCAATGCCGTGCCCTACACGAAGATATAAAAAACTCTGCTATTCCAAACGGAGTAACCATTGTTAAAGTCGATTATGACTCGCATCAAGACCTGCGCGAAAAATATGGGGTGACTCTTCAAACAACCTTTGTGTTAATAGATGACAATGGCGATTTAGTGAAAAAATATGTTGCCTACAACGAACCAACCTTTGACTCTGTAAAGCGTAACTTACTCGAGGACAACAGCTAGTGGTGCTATTTTTACTCACCTTTCTCGCCGGCGTTCTTACTGTTGCAGCACCGTGTATTCTGCCTTTGTTACCGCTTGTTATTGGTGGAAGCAGTTCACGATCAGACGATTCAAAAACAGAGCTTCTACGCCGTGCTCTCGTAATCATCGGAAGTCTAGCACTGTCTGTATTTATATTTACTATGCTGCTCAAGGCTACCACTTCACTACTCGGTGTTCCGCAGGTAGTATGGCAGCTTGTCTCTGGGGGAATTGTGCTAGCAATCGGCTTAAACTTTCTCTTTCCAGAGTTTTGGCTCACCGTTTCTGAGTTTTTTGGCTTGCCTATTCGCGCCAACAAACATCTCGGGCTCGCGACCAAACGCGAAGGATGGCTTGGTTCTGTCGCGACAGGAGCTGCGCTAGGACCAGTCTTTTCAAGCTGTAGCCCAACCTATGCGCTCATTCTGGCAGCTGTACTCCCGGTATCGTTCGGGCTTGGCGTACTGTACTTGCTTTCGTATATTTTAGGCATGAGCCTCGCCCTATTAATCGTGGCGTTATTCGGAGCTGCCGTAACCCGAAAATTAGGCTGGGCGCTAGACGAACATGGCCTATTTCGAAGAGTTATCGGCGTATTATTCGTGCTAGTTGGATTAGCCGTAATTTTGGGCTGGGACAAGTCAGTCCAAACATATCTACTCGAGCATGGCGTATACAATGGCACCAGTGGCCTCGAAGAGAATTTCCAGTCGTTTATTAAACCAAGTTAGGCTTTTTCGAGCGACACAGTAAGACCAGCCTCGTCGACTCTTGCTTCGGTTGTGTAGGCATGTGAAACGTCATCAAGTGCAGCCGCTAACACTTCTGCTTGAATAGTTTCAGAGTGCTCAGCTATTGCGGTTTGTAGTTCGTTATCTTGTGTTGTGAGTTGTAGCAGAATTCTATCGTCGACGTTCAAACCAGCATTTTTGCGTGCCGCCTGCACGTGCCGAATGATTTCACGCATCATTCCTTCACGTTTTAATTCTGGAGTAATCATTTCATCAATCGATACTTCGCTACCCGTTTTCACTTCTTTCACGTTCAGCTCTTCGGTCAAAATACTTTCGTAATCAACCGCATCACCAAGCTTTGGCACAGTAACACTCGCCAGTGGTTGGCGTACTTTTATGCCAGCTTTTGCGCGCAGGCTCAAGCCTTCGTTCACGTATTCCCGTACTTCGCGCATTTCTTCAAGTACTTGTTCGTTCATACTGAAATCTGTAGGCCAATCGAGCAAATGTACTGAATTTTCCCCGCCCAAATTATGATATAGTTCTTCCGCCAAGAAAGGTGTGAATGGTGCCAGAATCATCGAGAGTTTCATTAATATGTAGTGTAGGGTGCGGTAGGCATCGGCTTTATCACCATCGTCTTCGCTCTTCCAAAAGCGGCGCCTGCTACGGCGTACATACCAGTTGCTGGCGTCCTCGATAAACGGCAAAATGTCACTCATTGCCTCTGGTATGTCATAGGCGTCCATGTGTTTGGTCATGTGTTGGTTCAGTTCATGCACGCGTGATACTACCCACACGTCCAACGGATTTTTAAGTTCGTCTGGCTGTAGTGAAAGAGCTCTAGAAGCGTCGTACTCCCAGCCGTCAACTTCGGCATACATCGTGAAAAAGTCGTACATGTTCCATATCATTGAAAGCTTACGCGCCACATCACCTACTTCCTTATCTTGCAACGCAAAATCTTCACCATTTAACAGTGGGGAGCTAAGCAACAAAAAGCGGAGTGAATCGGCGCTAAACTTATCCATAAGTTCATTCGGGTCGGTGTAATTACCGTAGCTTTTGCTCATTTTACGGCCATCATTCCCTGCCACATTGCCGGTAACAATCACATTCTTGAATGAGTTTTCACCAAACAAAGCTACGCTCATTGCATGCATGTAGTAAAACCATGCTCGCACCTGTCCGATGTATTCTACGATGAAGTCTCCGGGGAAGTTCGCTTCAAATTTCTCTTTGTTTTCAAATGGGTAGTGAAACTGAGCGAATGGCATGCTACCTGCTTCAAACCAGCTGTCCATCACTTTATCGATTCGCACGTACTCTTCCCCGTCAATCGTGAATTTGACGTCGTCAATCCACGGGCGGTGATAATCCTCTAGTTCTACGCCTGAAAGTTCTTTCAGCTCGCTGTAGCTTCCTACCACCCGAACTTTGCCACTCTTGGTCTTCCAAACTGGCATAGCCGTTGCCCAGAAACGGTCACGAGATATATTCCAGTCCGGCGCTTGCTCGACTGTTTTTTCAAAACGACCGTTTTTTACATGCTCAGGAAACCAGTTTATCGGTTCATTTTTCTCAATCATTAGCCCTCGTTGGCTATTTATATCCATAAACCAACTAGGATGTGCACGATACATCAGCTTTGTACCGCAGCGGTGACAATGCGGGTAACTGTGACGAATGTAGTCGATTTTCCATACTACCCCACGCTCGTGTAGGTCTTTCGCAATCTGTTTATTGATTTCCCACACATTCTCGCCTTGCCAGTCACCCTCTGTAAAGAAACCATTTTCGTCGATAGTGTGAATAACGGGGATACCCACTTCTTTGGCAAGCTCAAAGTCCTCCTCTCCATAGGCAGGCGCAATGTGCACGATACCCGTACCATCTTCATGACTAACATACGGTGCATGCCACACCTTGTGAGCACCTTCACCACGACTAACGCCAAGTAGAGGCTCGTAGCTTTTACCTACAAGTTCAGAACCTTTTAGTTCACGCAGTGCTTTGTACTCAAGTGGCTGATATTTTTCGTCTTGCAGCACTTTTTCAAGCAATTCTTTTGCTAAGATAAATGTTTCACCATCTACTTCTACCTCTACATAGGTAAGCTTCTCATTTACGGCAAGTGCGGTATTTGCTGGTAATGTCCAAGGGGTCGTTGTCCATGCAAGCAACGTACTGCCATCATCCAGCTTAAACTTCACGAATACACTCGGGTCGGTAACATCTTGGTAAGCACCTGCGTCCATGGTAACTTCAGCTTTCGAAAGTGGCGTGCCATCGAGCGTACAGTACATCAACACTTTTTCACCTTCGTAAATTTTGCCTTTTTCGTAGAGTGTTTTAAATGCCCACCAAATAGATTCCATGTAGTCTTTGTCCATGGTTTTGTAGGCACCCTTAAAATCAACCCAACGACCGATTCGATCTACCACATCTTCCCACTCGCTACTGGTTTGCACCATGTTTTCGCGAGTGGCATTGATGTACTTTTCAATACCGTACTCAATCACTTCTTGCCGTGAGTGAATACCCAGTTTTTTCTCTGTAAAACGCTCCGCGGGCAAACCATGGCAGTCCCAGCCCCATACACGCTCCACACGCTTACCTTTCATTGTTTGATAGCGTGGTACAGCGTCTTTCACGATACTACTAAGCAACGTACCATGGTGTGGCACACCCGAAATAAATGGTGGGCCATCGTAAAATACATATGAATCATCTTTTGATCGGTTTTCGACCGATTTTTCAAAGGTGTTATCTAGTTTCCAGCGCTGTACCCAGTCTTTTTCGTACTCAATCGCTCGTCTACGTGTGCCGTGCTTAAACTTCATTTCTCGCCTCCTTCAACGAAAAATAAAAATCCTTTCTTAGCTACTGGAACCCTAGGGGGCGATACCATCCAGTTTCTAAGAAAGGATTTCTTTCATTAGCTCTTATTTGTTCGGTCTTTCGTGCCGATTCCGACAAGTTCTACTGAGCATTTAGCCGTTCTTCCTGTAGCTCGTGGCTGATGACCACTCAAGCGCCTATCTGAAATAGTATACCAAACAGGCGATTATTTCAATCTAGATCGCGAAGTTCTTCGGGAAATCCATTACGCTCAAGTATGTCATCGACCCGTGTGTCAGCAGTTTTTAGCGCCAAAATGATGCCGGGGTTGTTTGGTTCTTCCTCCAAAAGCATTTTGTAATACTCGCGCCAAAATAACGAAAAATAACGTTCGAGGTCTTCATCGTCACTATCCGGATTGATATCCAAATCGGTATGAATGTGTGCAATCCTAAAAAGACGTTTTAGCAACTTTTCTTGTTGTATTACACGCGAATATGAATCAAATCTATCAGTGTAGCGCTCTGGCATTCCATTACTCTAGCACAGGTTTTATGCTGTTTCGAGCTTAAGCGAAAATACCAGAGCCATATTTCAGTAAAATCGCAGCAACGAGCACCGCGATAAGGCTAAACATCGCTAACTTGTCATAATCTTTTTCCGTCCATGAATGTAGCTTGTTTTGCACTGATTTAGGTAAAAACAGGTTGTTTTCGCGAATATTGTAACGAGTAATCGCAAACCACACCAAAATTGTTGTTAGCGTAACAAGCAAACACCATGGGCAAAGTGCTTGAATGATAAAGAAACTGACGTAAAACAAAAACAAAGCGAACATAAAACCGAGACTATAGCCTATTTGGGCTGCAAACATAAACTTTCGTGGGAAAGCTACTCCGGCAAGTCCGGCAATCGCTACGGTAATAACAATCGGCTCAGCCATCATACCAATAAAGCTGTTAGGAAATCCAAGTAGCGTGCCTGTCGGGTGGTTATTTACTGTCGCACAGTTCAACACTACGTTTACGTTACAGCTTAGTGCCGCGTTTGGATTTTTCGCAAGCTCAATCGCCTCTATGGAAAGTACAAACGAAGCAAGCAAGCTCAGCAATGAGCCTATCAGCATGCTTGTGAAAATCCAGCGGTTGTCGCGAAGTTTTTTGTCGCTGTGTGTGAAAAAATCTTTGACTGAATTAAACATAGTAGCTCACCTCACTAATTGTCGGCAAAGGTAACCCGCTCCACATATTTTGCATGTGACCATCGTCGCTAGTTGCCAGCAGTGTTGGGTATTCAACGATGTCGTAGGTTTCACAAGTGGTTGCACCGTCTTTACTATCGGGGTCTAATGTCTCGAGTTCATGGCCAGTTTGGCGTTGGAAATCGCGCATATAATCTTCAACGGCTCGTGCGTGCTCACTTTCTGACTTGTAGATAATTACTACCTTCATGGCTGACTACTTCTGCTGTCGCTTAGCTAGTAATGCCACAAAGTCGTCGAGGGTTTTAAAGTCGTGAAATACGCTCGCAAAACGTACATAGGCTACTTGGTTTCTTTTAGCCAATTCATCAAGCACGATCTCACCGATTTGCTTTGAAAATACTTCACTTTCTGCCAATCCATATACCGCTTCTTCTACGCTATCAACAATTTCTTCAACTTCTACCTCTGATGAAAAGAATTTTCCAACCGATTGTTTAATAGCAGCTGCCAATTTATCACGGTCAAATAGTTCGCGGTCACCGTCTTTTTTAATTACCGCTAGGTTGGGTTTCTCAATGCGCTCATAGGTAGTAAATCGCGTTCCGTCGGGTGCTTCACGGCGGCGGCGGATTGTCTTTCCATCGCCTACCTCTCGCGATTCAAGAACCCTGCTGTCGCCGATGTTGATTGATGTACTCATCGACTCACCTTTCGTTATTCGTCTGATTTCTTGTTTTTCTTACGACGTCGCAAAAATGCTGGAGTGTCGTCTTCATCTTCTTCGTCGGGTTGACTCCAAATGTTCGTCGTGTTTTCATCGGCAGCAAACGAAGCAGCCGGATCTTCCTTGTCGAGTTCCATATCAACTGACTGTACCGTACTGTCATCAACATTATCACTCTCGCTTTGTGTCAATAAAGTCGGCTTGTCGAGACTTGCTGCCTGTTCGTGTAGGAATTCACTATCGAATCCAGTTGCAATAACTGTAATGATAAGTTCGTCCTCTAGTTCAGGTTTCAATGTCGCACCAAAGATGATGTTTGCATCTGGTGATACAGCACTGGTGATGATTTCAGCAGCTTCTTGAATCTCACTCATGCTCATGTCGTAGCCACCGGTTACGTTGAACAATACGCCCTTAGCGCCGTCGATAGATACTTCGATAAGTGGTGATTCAATGGCCTGCTGAGCAGCCTGGGCAGCACGGTCGTCGCCACTGGCGCGGCCAATTCCCATAAGCGCAGAGCCGGCATTGCTCATAATCGCTTTCACGTCGGCAAAGTCGAGGTTAATCAAGCCGTGTTCGGTGATAAGTTCGCTAATACCTTGGACACCCTGACGCAGTACGTCATCGGCGATCTTAAAGGTCTCTAGAAGTGGCGTACGTCGATCGATAGTTTGAAGTAGGCGGTCATTTGGAATAGTAATAAGCGTATCCACCTGGCGTCCTAGCTGTGCAACGGCCCATTCAGCGTTGGTGCGTCGCTTTTCACCCTCAAAGCTGAATGGTTTGGTAGCAACACCAACCACAAGAATTCCTAACTCACGTGCGACTTCAGCAACGATGTGACCAGCACCTGAACCAGTACCGCCACCAGCTCCGATGGTAACAAACACCATGTCTGCGCCCTCTAATGCGTTCCGGATTTCGTCACGAGACTCATTGGCCGCTTGCTCACCCTTAGCTGGGTCTGCTCCTGCTCCCAGTCCTTTGGTTGTGTCCTTACCTAAATGTATCTTTAAGTCTGCCCTCGAATTGTGCAATGCTTGTGCGTCGGTGTTCATTGCAATAAATTGCACACCAGTTAAACCCGCATCTTTCATACGGTTTACGGCAGAGCCACCGGCTCCACCAACACCAACTACTTTAATGCTGGCAAACGTCTGTATTTCACTTGGTTTTACTTCAGGCATGAACTTTAATTCGCCTCCCGCTATTCATCAACTAATTTACTCATTTAAGTATAACACTACTGAACAAGAATTTTAAACTCTGAATTTTCCAAGGAACTTGGAAACTGAGCCGCTCGCTTTTTTGAACGACTCTCGAGCTTTCTTTGCGTTCTGCCCGCTGCCATGGCTGCGTTGCTTTACAGAGGTAGCAGAGCCACTTTCTGCGTCGATAAGCATTAAGCCAACTGCGGTTGCATACTCAGGTTGTTCACATTCATCACTCACGCCGCCAAAGCCTGTCGGCTTACCAACTCGTGCTGCTAGGCCTAGCTTTTGTTTAGCGTATTCATTAATATGCTTTAGTTTTGCGCTGCCGCCCACCAACACAACTCCACTTGGTAGTTGACCCGCACGGCCTGCTTTTACAAGCTCTTTTTGTACAGCCTCAAAGATTTCTTCAAGCCGAGCTTCAACAATCTCGTCTATTTCGCTCGAGTGAAATGTGTAGATTTCGTTTTCATGCTTTATGCTAATGCCTTCGGTGTGCTCGCGTCCGGTCGCTACGGCATGCTTCAACTTCACTTGTTCAGCTACCTCAGGGTCTGTTTTTAAGCCAATCGCTAAATCATTGGTAATATTATTACCACCCATTGGTACAACGCCGACATATTGCAAGTCGCCCTCTTCAAATACTGCAACAGAGGTGGTTGAACCGCCAAGATCGATGACAGCGACGCCGTTTTCAATTTGTGGCTCTTTCAGTACGCTTCGGCTAGCAGCAAGTACCGCCGGCACAATCGTGTGTGCGTCAACCTTGGCTAGTTCGGCGGCTTTTTGCAGGTTTTTTACATGAGGAGTTAAGGCGGAGACAACGTTTGCTCGAATTTCTAGCCGTGTGCCCGTCATACCAAGCGGATCTTTAATATTATCTTGTCCATCAAGTCTATAGCTGTGTGGAACAATCTCAATAACTTCACGATTTGGCGGAACTTTACCTGTAGCCGCGACGTCTTCGAGTCTGTGCAAATCATCTGGGCGAATTTCTTGATCAACTGTCCCGACGGCAATCATACCGTCGGTTTTTGTACTAATAATATGCGCGCCGTTAATACTTACGGCAGCGAAGTCTACCTGGTATCCGCTCATACGTTCTGCTTCACCGAGCGCGTCATCAATCGCAGCAGCAGGACCCTGCAAATTAGCCACCACACCCTTTCTCATACCAGTGCTGGGTGCTTTACCCACACCGACAATGTTTGGTGTGCCAGTTGCTGGGTCTATGTGGCTCACGACGCAGCGAATAGTCGTTGTTCCGATATCGATACCTACGGCGTATCGAGAGTTTTCTTGCATAAGCGTATTATAACACAAGGAGACGCGTGCAATACATGCTACAAAGTAGTCAGAATTTCTGCACCATCTTCTGTAATAAGCACGGTATGTTCAAACTGAGCAGCAAGGCTGCCATCTCGAGTAGAAATCGTCCAGCCATCTTCATGATCATGCGACACACGTTCACCGCCAAGTGTTGCCATTGGTTCAATTGCTATCGTTTCACCAGGTGTTAGCACCAAGCCAGTGCCTGCCATACCGTAATTAGGCACCTCAGGAGGCATGTGCATTTCAAGCCCAACACCGTGTCCAACCATTTCACGTATTACACCGAGTTTTGCGTCTACCAGCACGGACTCGACCGCAGCAGATATGTCACCGATATGTGTACCACGCCCTTTTATCGCGTCGATTCCTGCATACAAACTTCTCTCGGTATTCTTTAGTAGATGCTTAACTGCACCACTTGGCTCCTCACCTATCACCGCCGTAAATGCCGAGTCGGTTTTCATACCTTTGTAGGTTATTACTAGGTCAAAGCCTACCACATCACCTTTTTCAAACGGAATGTCAGTTGGTACGCCATGCACAATCGCGTCATTCACGCTAATACAAATTACATTTGGAAAGTTAACTTCACTAGTTTTATAGGTAGCTTCAGCGCCAAGCCGTTGTATTTCTGCCTCAACCCATGCATCTGCTTGCAAACCAGTCATGCCCACACTAAGTTGTTTTTTCAAACCATCGAAAATAGTTGCCAAAATCTTGCCACCTTCACGCATAGCCTGAATTTGTGCCTCGGTTTTTGGCGGCTGGGTCATCCGGTTATTCTCCGACTACTTCGGCAAACAGACGATCATGTACTTCGCCAGCCGTTCCAGTGCCATCCAAATGTGTAATCTTTAAGCCTTGTTCCGCAAAAATGCCTAATACCGGATACATCTTTTGACGATAGATTGCCATACGTTTTGCAATCGTCTCTGGAGTATCTTCCATGCGTCCTCGTTTTTCAAGACGCTTCATAATTTCAGATTCTGGCACTTCTAGCACGACAACTTGTTTGATTTCTTTTCCTGTTCGGCGAAGATACTGCGCCAACCATTCTGCTTGAGCTTTTGTTCGTGGGAAACCGTCAACAATAATACGTGGGTATTGCTCGCTATCTGCTTCGCGGACAGCCTTGTCGAACACTTCATAGGTGAGTTCGTTGCTTACTAGATCACCGCTTTTTAAAATACTGATAACTTCTGGATCATTGCTATCACGCAACATTTGTCCCGTTGAAAGCCATTTCCATCCCATTCTCACAGCAAGCATTTGCCCTTGCATACTTTTACCCGCACCGGTAGGACCAAACAGTAGAATCACCCTAACTCTCTCCCTATTTTGTTAATTCTTCCTTAACGATTTTAGCTAATCTAGCGCCATCGGCAGCATTGCCGGCTTTTGCTTTTACAGCACCGATTACCTGGCCCATTTGCTGCATCGAGACCTCACCCATACTAGCCACAACTTCATTTACAACACCTCTTATTTCTTCATCGGTTAACTGAGCAGGCAAATACTTTTCTAGCACCGCCACTTCATCTTTTTCAGTCTGCGCTAATTCTGGTCGACCGTTTTCTTCATATACTGTAATACTCTCACGACGCTTCTTAACTTCGCGAGCAACTACTTTTTCAATCTCAGCATCATCGAGACCTTCGTCTCGCTTACCCATCGCTACTTCTTCGTTCAAAATAGCAGCTTTTAGGTTGCGTAATGTGTCACCTTCAAAACGATTGCCGCCTAGAAGGGCGGCTTTTATATCGTTTTGAAGCGTGTCTTTAAGCGACACTGCTTAGCGAACTCCTAGCCGCATCTTTGCCATTTTGTCAGCCTTGCGCTCTTTGCGCAAAATCGCTTTCTTACGTCGTTCAGTCTTACTTACTGGTTTCTGAAAACGCATACTGGCTTTTGCAGTAGAAAGTACACCGCTTTGCAATACTTTGCGATTGAAACGACGAATAACGTTCTCGTTCGCCTCGCGCTCATCTTTACGTGTAACTTGTACCATATCGAGACCATTGTAACAGATTAGGATTGATATGACAACACGCTCACTGCACAAAAGACCTAACTACTTTCGATGTTTTGTATCACACCCTCAACGCTTCGCCTACCTTGCCATTCGTTAATGTCGGGTTGGTACCATACGGAAACCGTTTGTCCCGTTTCTACAAAATAATGTTCTGGCGCATTAAAAGCTATAAACTGCATTGTTTTGCCGTCCTCATGTCGTAAATCAAGCTTTACGTGTTGCGCGCTGTCACCCATTTTACGCACATGTAGTACCGTCAATTTTTCAGTATGCAAAACGGGCTGTGAATTGCCATTGCCAAATGGCTCTAGGCTAGCAAGAAGCTCCACAAGCTCTTCAGTTACCTGTTCTAGCATGGCTGATGCGTCGGCTTTAGGTAGCAACAATGCTGCCTGGTTTCGTAGCTTCAAATCACTGTAATGCTTATTCACTCGCTCTCTGAACGCCTGAATATTTTTTGTTGGTAATGTTAATCCTGCCGCCAATTTATGCCCACCGCCCTTGGTAATTAAGTCATCTGCCGCGCGAATTGCATCCGCCGCCGAAAAATTACCATAACTCCGAGCGCTACCTTTAGCTTCGTCGCCCATTTCTTGTAAAACAAATGTCGGTTTCTTGTATTTTTCAAGCAGTTTCGCCGCCACAATACCCACAATCCCATGATTCCAATCTGGCGAACTCACTACTAAAACATCATCGTGAATGTGCGACTGGGCTTGTACGATTGCTTCTTTGTAAATTTTATCTTGCTCGCGTCGTCGCTCCATATTCAGCGCATCGAGCTGCTGCGCTTTTTCAAGCGCTTCCATGCCATCTTTGCTCACCAGCATATCAAGTGCAATTTGTGCTGTTTCTAATCGCCCTGCCGCGTTCATGCGTGGTCCCAGCGCAAAACCTAAATTACGTGCATTCACCTTTTCTGGCACTACACGTGCAACGGCCATCAGTGCCTTTAGTCCATGCCGACGCGTTTTCGAAAGCACCTTCAATCCCCAATACACATGCAAGCGGTTTTCGTCTATTAATGTCACAACGTCGCACACCGTTCCCAGTGCTACCAAGTCGAGCAGCCATTTTTCTTGCCCAGGTTCGATGCCCTTTAGCTTTGTTTGCAAGGCTTGTACTAGTTTGAAAGCTACACCTACACCCGGCAGGTCTAGAAATGGATAGAGTCCTTCTTGAAGATTTTTTAACACAAATCCGTCATATGCATCGGGATAATCTTGCAAAAGCCGCTTCGGGTTAATCACTGCAACCGCTGGTGGCTGCTCAGGTGCCACATTGTGATGATCAGTCACAATCACGTCTACGCCAAGCTCCTTCGCTTTTGTGATTGGCTCGTGGCTCAAGCTGCCGCAGTCTACAGTTATAATCAAATTCGCGCCATCTGCTGCTATTTTTTCAACCGCTTCAACCGTCATTCCGTAACCTTCTACAAAACGATTAGGAATAAATGCCTCTACGTTGGTAAACCCAAACTGCCCCAACACATCTAGTAGAAGTGTCGTGGCGGTCAATCCATCAATATCGTAATCACCATAAATCGTGATGTGTTCTTGCTTTTTATGCGCCATGACCAATCGCTCAACGGCTTGTTTCATATCTGGTAGCAGGAACGGGTCGTGCCGCTTTTCATAATCCGGATTTAAAAAAGCCCGCTTAGCTTCACCATCGAGGCCACGAGCTTTCAAGATTTGATCGAATATTTTTTGGGCAGTCATCTACACTGGCTGAATGTCGCTCGTAGCACGCTTGGTACGGCCAGTCGCGTGTTGCTGCGATTTAATTACAATGCTTTGGAGCTCTTTGAAGATTGGGAATTGCTTGTTCGTCGCGTAAATCTTGGTGTTTCCTTGTTTCTCGCTCTTCAAGAAGCCAACTTTTTCAAGGCGCTTTAATTCACGCTGAATGTTGCCCGGGTCTTCTTTGATGAGTTTGGCTAGGCCACGAACATGAGTATGGAAGTCTGGATATTTCGCGTACACCACCACTATTTTACGGCGCACTCGACTAGTAATAAAAACGTCTAACATACTCTCCCTTATTAGTCTTGCTGTTCGTTGTTATTTACTATCGTAGCACAATCTTACAACGTTTCTCAAGTATATTTGTGTATAATTTTAGCGCCAATTCAAAATAATTTGGTTGATTCTGGCTATTACTTCCTCGTGTGAAGGAAGCTCATTATCTTCGTAATAATGCTGAGTTCCCATAAAGTTTTGTTTTACATCAAGGATGTGAAGTTCATCCGCCGCCAAGTGCAATTTGTCGACCGCTGGCACACTCACCACTGGTACGGCTGCAACTAATTTTTCTATACGAATTGGTTTCAGAAAATCTACTGCAACATCAATAATAGTGGTATCGTCAATTCCATCTGTTACAAGTATTACTGTTTGGTCACGAAGCATTTCGTGATCTACTAGCCCACCATCGCCCAATAGGCGATTTATTTTTTGGAATACTTCACGCTTTTGGTCTTCAAGATAGCCATGAAATTCGCTCACATATTCTTCTACTTCACCGCTACTAAAGCTACTGTTGTACGTAAAATTACCGTCTTGCGATACCCCACCAAATTTGATGTTTTCACCAGGAATCTCAATGTCTTCAATAACAAGCAGGGTGAGCATAGCGTGGAGCGCAGCAGCTATTTCTGAGCCAACCAACACACCACCGTCAGACAGAGCAAGCACGACGCAGTTTTCGTATCGATACAGAGGTGCTAGCTCACGCGCGAGCAATTCCCCAGCCTGTGATCGTGATTCGAAATACATACACGTATTTTAGCATTATACTAGTACTATGCACTACTACGAGGTGGCGCCCCAACAAATTGTTCGAGCCAACAAATCCAGTTTTACCTATAGCCACACATCTGCCTTGCAGACTGGTCAGCTTGTTCGCATTGAAGTTGGCACGAAGCAGCTCACAGGAATAGTATTAGGCGCATCATCAAAACCTGAGTATGTTGTAAAGCCAATTACAAACATTCTTCACGATGAAGCCTTGCCTCAGCCCTTATTGAAACTCATCGAATGGCTCTCGCAATACTATGCTTCCGCCTTGCCGCTCGTACTGCAAGCAGCACTGCCTCATGGGCTCGAAAAAAAGCGAAGAGCAGTTCAAAAGCAGACGCACAAATCGCGGAGAAAACGAACAAGTTTTGTACTCAATAAAGACCAAGCTGCAGCCGTTGAATCAATAATTACAGATGTCTCAGGTACGTCTTTGCTTCATGGCGTTACCGGATCTGGCAAGACAGCCGTGTATATTGAACTGGCCAAACGAGTCATGAAAGAAGGAAAGTCTTGTATCGTTTTGGTTCCTGAAATTGCCCTTACCTCACAACTCATCGATGAATTTTCACAGCATTTTGAAGACATACTACTTACACACTCGAAGCAAACGGAAGCCATGCGACATACCACCTGGTTAGAAGCCCTGCAAAGTATGAAACCACGTATTGCGATTGGCCCTCGCTCGGCGCTATTCTTACCTCTTCAAAACGTTGGGCTTATTATCATCGACGAAGCACATGAGCCCAGTTATAAACAAGAACAAACGCCTCGCTACTCCGCTTTGCGCGCGGCACACACGCTTGCTAGCGCGCACAAAGCAAAACTCGTACTTGGTAGCGCCACTCCTTTGGTCGCCGATTATTACACGGCTGTCCATATGAGCCGTCCAATCGTGTCCTTGCCTACTCCCGCGGTCCCGACTCACCCACCAAGCGTTCGACTAGTAGACATGACCAAGCGTTCACATTTTCGCCGTCACCGCTTTTTGTCAGATGATTTGCTGACTCAACTCGACGCTGATTTTGAGGCTGGCAAGCAGGTACTAATCTTTCACAACCGCCGCGGTAGCGCCAGTGTTACATTGTGTGAAAATTGTGGCTGGCAAGCTGGCTGTCCACGCTGCTATATACCCCTTACATTGCATACCGATTCACACCGATTGCAGTGTCACATTTGTGGCTACAAAGCATCGGTGCCTACGAGTTGTCCAGAGTGTCATCATGTCGACATTGTGCATCGTGGCATCGGCACAAAGCTAATCGAAAGCGAGCTTTCAAAGCTGTACCCGAACATATCAATCGCGCGGTTTGATGGTGATACCTCACCCGAAAATAGTGTCGAAAACAGATATAAAGAGTTGTACGAGGGCACAATTCAGTGCATTATCGGCACACAAGTAATCGCTAAAGGTCTTGATTTGCCAAAACTTCATACAGTGGGTGTAGTGCAAGCCGACGCAAGCCTTAGTTTGCCAGATTTTTCTTCGCCTGAGCGTACGTTCCAGTTGCTCGCACAGGTAGTCGGGCGTGTTGGTCGTGCCGCTCACGAAACCAACGTAATTGTTCAGAGCTACCAGCCTACTCACCCTATCGTTCAAGCAGGCATGAAGCAAGACTACGAAACCTTTTACCACATCGCGCTCGAGCAGCTCAGACGCGGCAAGTTCCCGCCTTACTCCTATTTACTGAAGTTGACGTGCGTGTACAAAACCGAGAAGGCAGCGATTGCTAATGCTCGAAAACTTGCCGGGGAGCTAAAGCGATTACTTCCTGCTGATGTTGAAATTCTCGGTCCGACTCCAGCATTTTACGAGCGTGTGCGAGATACCTATCGGTGGCAGTTGGTACTAAAATCACCGAAACGCGCGCATCTTGAACAAGCTATTCAACACGTTCCATCACAGGGCTGGCAATTCGAACTTGACCCCTTGTCGCTGTTGTAAGCCTTGGGAAGCTTTGTTACAGTGTAAAGATGTCTAGAAGCATAAACGGTTTCACGATTATCGAACTTCTGATCGTTATTGTCGTCATTGCTATCTTAGCGGTTATTACTGTCGTTGCTTATAACGGCATTCAGGCACGCTCCTACGATTCAACTATCAACGCCGATTACTCAACCCTCGCTAAAAAACTTGAGCTTTACAGAATAGACAATGGCGCTTTCCCTACAGGCGCAACACAGGCAGATTTACGAACTGCCCTTGAAACCATCGACATGAAACTTAGCACAAGCTCATACAGTTTAACAAACCTTAGCGGTTCATCGGCAGTAAACATATTGTACATAGATGAATCGAGTGGCCAAAACTATGCAGTATTTGCTCGTAGCCGCTCGAAAAAACTGTTGTATTTTAGCTCATTAAGTAAAACACCTCAAGAATATACTGGTACGTATGCTACTAATTTTCCGGGTGTATCATACCCGAACTTAGCCAATGACATCGGCTTAAATGGTGCCAGTATTATCACTTATTTCGTCTACTCTGGTTCAAACTTCCGTTTCTGGAACTAGCACCAGTTTGTATCTGTTATACTAGGTACTAATGAAAAAAGAAGACATAATAACGCTGCCAAATCCTCATCTGCGGCAAAAGTCGAGCAAAGTACACGTAATTACCGATGCAACTAAGCAGCTTATAGATGATATGACTGCTGCAGCCCTTGATTGGGAAGCTTCTCGCCCCCATGAAGTGAGTGCTGCATTAGCTGCCGTACAAATTGATAGGCTCGAACGCGTAGTGATTGTACGAGCAAACTTCGATGATAAAAATGACGAGCGTTTTGTACCTCTTATCAATCCAGAGATTATCAAAACCGAAGGCGAACCCGTCGTCATTCAAGCCGAAGGTTGTTTGAGCGTAAAGCATATTTACGGTAATGTTCTACGCTATCCGAAAGTTCGCGTTAAAGCGCTCGACATTAGCGGACAGGAAATTCGTATCAAAGCTGATGGCTTCATGGCTATGCTTCTACAGCACGAAATCGACCACACCAATGGTGTTGTTTTTGTCGATCGCATCAAAGACACGCCCGATGCCTTCTACACGCTCGACGATACGGGCGAGCTACAGCCTCTCAATTTCGAAGAAAGCATTAAAGACAATGCCGCTCTCTGGTCATAGCAATTCCTGTGTATTTTTTGGAAGCGGACCTGTTGCTGCAGAAAGTCTCGAGCTTCTCATGCAACACACCACCATAGAAGCAGTGGTCACCAAGCCTCGACCACCCCACCACAAAGGCGACGTGCCGGTACTTGAACTAGCTCAGAGACATAACTTGCCCGTCGTCACAGCGAGCACGAAACAAGAGCTCGAGCAAGTTATGAGCGAGCAATCATTCACTAGTTCATACGCCATTCTTATCGATTTTGGCATTATTGTGAGCCGCCAAGTTATCGATTATTTTCCGCTCGGTATTATCAATAGCCACTTCTCGCTTTTGCCTCATCTTCGCGGCGCCGACCCCATCACCTGGGCAATTGCCAATGGTGACCCAAAAACAGGAGTAAGTTTAATGCTGATTGACGAAGGTATGGATACCGGTAAGTTGCTTACCTCACGAGTATTACCGATTGAACCCACCGATACTACTCCTTCGCTAACTCATAAACTTATTCAGCTATCTGATGTGCTTTTACAAGAGTATGTTCCTCCATATCTTGCAGGAACGTTAGCGCCAAAGGCCCAGCCTCACCCCGACCGCGCTACCTACTCGCGCAAGCTCACCAAGGCAGACGGTACTATTGATTGGCAAGAGCCCGCTCAGGTTATTGAACAAAAGATTCGCGCGTTCCATGGCTGGCCACAATCACGCACTCGGCTCGGATCGGTTGATGTTATTATCACCAAAGCCCATGTTTCTTCTTCACAAACCCCTCTTTCGGTTTTGTGCGGCGATGGCAATTACCTAGCAATTGACTTCATAAAGCCTGCGGGTAAAAATGAAATGCCTGCTGAGGCATTTCTTCGTGGTTATACGCTATAAGTTTTAAGCAGCCTGCGCCGGTGGCCGATTAGGCTGTTGCCCGCCGGTAATTCCACCCAGTATCGCGTCACGGTTAGCAATAATCTCTTTTTTCAGTTCGTCGAGCACTGCAGCTACTACTTCTCGGTAGTCTGGGCGGTTTACTTCAAGCCACTTCGTGGCGGTAAATTCGGCAATTAATCGCACGTCATTTGCTGGCAAATTAGTTGCTTGCTGCAACTTACCAAATGCCGGGTCTTGGGTATAGTTTGGCGCGTGTTCAGCCAGCCAACTGTTAATTTTTTCTTCCTTACGGTCGATGATTTCTTCAAACTCTTCTAACTGTGCATCGCTCAAACCATCACTCAAACGTGTACCCACTCGAAGCTCGAGCTCGCTATAAATGTGTTGCAAAAACGGCTTCTTTTGCTCTTCTGGCAAGCCATCAAGGCCGATGTCCTTGAGAAACTGGTCGTCTAGTCGAAACATGTGTGGTTTTCCTTTACTAATGTCCTTACTACATTATACTACGCTAAATAAAAATCCCCATCATGAGAGATAGGGATTTTTATTTTACGGTGCATTAGGCGGCTAAGTCTAGGC
The DNA here is from genome assembly GCA_002455275.1 of Candidatus Saccharibacteria bacterium UBA6664. GTDB lineage: Bacteria > Patescibacteriota > Saccharimonadia > Saccharimonadales > Saccharimonadaceae > UBA1020. Next base: position 13,212 of record DKKO01000006.1, on the reverse strand, counting down.
CGTCGCGCTTTGAAGCTGCTGCGATAATACGTAGAGCCTCGTTTGGTAGTGCGCCAGTTTTAGATATGCGCCATTCAGCTGCGTTGTTATCGTAGTATGCTTCACCAATTTTGCCTAATTTAGGACCAGCGTCATTTAGTACATCTGCCCAGTGTTCTTTAGGAATACCCATTTCTTTAAAGGTATTGTACCAACCTTCCCCACTGTGAACATTACGTGCTTTTGGCAAGAAATCTGCCCATTCTACACCGCCAGTGTGGCCACCTGCAGTAGGCTTATCAGTGGCTGCGTCTTTGGCTTTATCGGCTGCATCACCAATATTATTCATTATGTCGTTCAACCAGTTTCCGCCGCTACCACCTGAGCCACCGCCATTGTGGCGATTCGCAAGATATAGGCCAGTACCCACAGCTGCAGCGACTATTCCTAGTGCGAGCGTACCTTTTTTATGCTTGCCAAGTCGTTCACGAGCGCTTCCACTCAAGCGACCAAGTTCAGCTGCTAAGCCAGCAGGTGTAGCCATATCGCGAAGACGACGGCGCCAACTTCGTGCAACGGTTGGAGTTTCCTGCTCTGCGGCGGCAGCGGTAAATTCACCGACCAAGCGGCCTTCACCAACATTGGCGTTAAGCATTGCCTCAAGTTCATCAGCAGAAACATCACGTTCTTGTGATTGCTCGGTGGCAGGGCTTGCGTTCAACATCGCTTCTAACTCGTCGGTAGACACGTCACGACGATGGCGGCCAGGTTCTCGTGGTTGGCGTGCTTCGTACTCTTCCAGTGATTCGTTTTCACGAACTGCCTCATCTGCTACTGCATGTTCGGCTTTCAGTTCTTCAAATAAAGGAGTGTCTTCGTCGCTAAACTCGGCACGGTGTTTTGGCGCTTGGGCTGCAGGAGCTTCTTCGACTACTGCTTCTTCGGTTGTAGGTTCTGCCTCTGCTGCATTGTTTGTCTCAGTGCTATCGCCATCGTAGGCAGCTACTTCAGCACGTGCGTCATCTACATATTTCATAATTTCTGCGTCAGACCAGTCGGCAAATTCCTCGTCATCAATATAGCCCTGAGCATATAGTGATTCACGAATGTCATTCGGGTCTGTCAATACGCCAACGGCGTTTTCAATCATGTTTTCAGACTCACGAGCAGCATAGCCTTCATCGATTTGTTCAGTATGTGCAGCTATTTGCTGTAATTCATAATCAGAAAGAAATGAGCCGCCTTTTGTAAAATGGCGTTTACCGCTATCGTCTATGTAGTCTGAACCGACCGAGCCTTTAGGCACACGAGCACGGCCACTTACATCTACGTCAACTAAGCTGCTGACAGAATGTGTTAGCTCAGCTCGCTCTTGTTTACTTAGTTTTTCACTCATTGTGGTGGATTCCTTTGCTTAAAATCTGATAGTTTTTGTTTTTATTTGGTTATGCTTACATATTAGCACAGATTTGCTAATATGTCAAGTATCTACTGGAGGGTATATAGCTGTAGTGAGTACTAATTTGGTTCGTTTGGTCCGCGCCCAGCCCCCGAAGGGGCCAGGCGCGGACCGGCGTGAACGAACGGACGGACGGACAGATGTCAGTCGCGCTTCCACGGAACGAGGACGTCGAAGCCCACGTTGCCGCAGATTGCCCGAAGCGACACCGACGGGTCAACGCTGCAGCCGTCAGTGGACACGTAGATCCACCAGACGTCTCCAGCGAGACCCCACAGCTCCCCGCCCTTCTCGGGCTTGGAGCCGTTCCAGAACCAGTTGCCCGAGTAGTTGGTCATGTCCTGGAACTGGACCGCGACGTAGTTGGACGTCACCGGCTCCGTACCGATGAGCTCACGTAAGGCGTTGGCCCTGAGTGAGTCGGTGTCTCGAAGCGTGATGATGTCGTCCAGCGAGCGGAGCGGTCCGCTGAAGCGCCCGTCGGTGTTGGAACCGACCGGCAGCCTCGACCAGTCGACGTCGAGGGTGAAGGATCCCTTGCGGAACCCCTGCTCCTCGAGGTAGTCGATCACGACCTGACGGTTGTTGCTGCAGGTCTCCGGCGGGTCGCTGGAGTCCTGCCCGTCGTCGGGCGGGGTGGTGTCGTCGTCTCCCGCATCGGGAGTCGGCGACTCGGACGAAGACGGCGACGCCGACGTGGTTGGCGTGTGCAGAAGCAGCAGACCTCCTCCCACCAGGAGAAGTGCTGCCACACAGGCGAAGAGCCGAAGCAGTCGGTTCATCACACGCCCGCGTGAGCGTGCGCCGACGCGTCGGCCGACGCCTGCCGCCGGGTGTCGACGACCGGTGCGGCGACCACCTCGAGTCCGACGTTGTCGTCGTTCGACGCGGCACGGCGCTGGTTATCGACCGCCACGATGGCGGCCACATCGGCGTAGCTGAGGATCTCGATCTGGTTGGGCTGCCAGTTGCGAGCCCAGTTGACGATCAAGATCAGCAGCACGAAAGCCGCGACGATGGCCGACGCGCCCAACATGTTGGTCCAGTCCCAGGTCAACGGGGTGGCCCAGACGACCAGCATCGTGATGATGAAGGTCGTCACGAAGGCGACGGCGGTGTACACCACGAGCTGGACCGCCCCGCTCACGACGTTGCCGGTGCTGGTGATGCTGGCGCGCGCGTGGGCGAACGCGGAGGCGATGACGCCCTCGTGCTGGTCCATGCAGCCCTCGATGTCGTCGAGACGGCTCGGCGGACGCGGGTCGACCGGGTTGCCCGACGCGAGGATGGCCTCGTGCCGGAACACCATGGCCGCGATGTCCGCGTTGCTGTTCGGCTCCGCCCCTGGGGTGGATGCCGGCGTGTCGACCTCGTCCGAGGGCTCGGGAGCGGACTCGGGCTCCGGCTGGCTGCCGGCGTCCTCGCTCGCCTGCTCGAGCGCCTCGACGGCCTGCTCGGCCGCCTCGGTGCGTGCGGTGTCCTCGGCCACGGCCGCCTCGTCGGTGGCGGCGGTGGCGTCGTGCTCGCGCGAGGCGGTCACGACGGTCTGGACGGCCGAACGAACCTCGGGGTCGTCCGCGCCGCGCTCGGCGATCAGGTCGGCGAGACGGTTGCGGAGGGCCTGCAGGTTGTCCTCGTTGGCCATGTAGGCCTCGACCACGTCCTCGGCGACCTCGCGGGCGAGACCCGCGATGGCGTCGGTGGTGGTCGTACCGAGCGCCTTCTCGAGGTGCTTGCGGTGCGGCGACTTCGCCATGGTTTTCTCCTTTGGTTCGAGTGCGCTCCACGGTGGAGCGACACCTGAGGGTACTACAGAGGGCGATCGATGCTTGTCCGGACATAGCAGCGATCATCACATGAGGTTCTTGTCTCCTCACATGATAATCTACTGCTACGTCATTGTTCGTTCACTATGCATGGTCCCCTGGAGTAATTACTTACTCAACAGAGATATTAGTCCATACTATAGCTATATAAATGCTAAAGATGTTAACCTGCCCAATCAGCGCTTTTTAGGCAAAAGCGTTATTGCAGCTACATTGTAGCATTTTATTGCAATTTTGTCAATATATTACTAAAGTTATGATAGCGTTCGCTTTACCATCTCACGGGTAAAGAATTCGAGCTTGTCACCTTCTTCGAGTTGTAGCTTTTTCTGCGTTTTCAGGCTAAGGCCACACATTTCACCTTCGAATACCTCTTTGGCTTCAACTTGTTGGCGCTGCACTTTTTCTACTTCTACTTCGGCAATTTGCTCTTTATCGCGCAGTACGCGAGCCATTACCCCTGGGGTAATCTTGCCACTGGTCACTTCACCACCACAAATCACTTCATCTTTCAGTGTGCGGAATACGCCCTTGATGGTAAGCTTACCCAGTTCTGTCTCTACTACTTCTGGCGCAAGAAGACCTTCCATACTCTTTTTAGCATCATCTAGTAGCTCGTAGATCACTTTAAAAATACGAACTTCTACCTTGTCACGAGCAGCCTGGCGTTTCACCGCAGGCGGCAGGTCAACGCTAAAGCCATACACCACAGTGCCTTCGGTAGCAGCCAAGTGAATATCGTTTTCAGAAATATTGCCCACGCCACTTCCCACGATACGTAGGTTAATCTGGCCTTCGGTTTCGATGAGCCGTAGGCTATCGATTACAGAGGTAAGAGAGCCTTGTACGTCAGCTTTTACAATGACGTTGAAGTCTTGAGCTTCGTGTTTTTGGCTCATGAGTTTTAGAAGATCGGCTGAGGTGACATTGGTGCTGGCGGCTTCACGTTCACGCTCTAAACGAGCTGCGACGGTCGCCTGGCGAGCTTCTTTTTCGTTCTTTACAAGGTAAAATGTGTCACCAAATTGTGGCAAATCTTTAAAGCCGGTTACTGTTACAGGAGTAGACGGACCAGCTTCTTTGAGTGCTTTACCTTTAAAATCGCACAGGGTACGAACCTTACCGTATGAGGTACCAGCCACCAAGAAGTGCCCAGGGTGCAGCATGCCGTGTTCTACCAATAACCCAACAACTGAACCGCGACCTGTTTCCATGTGAGATTCAATTACCAAACCTTCAGCAGGGGTATCTGTATCGGCTTTTAGCTCTTCTAGATCTGCCACAAGTAATACGTTTTCAAGCAAGTCATCAATTCCCTTGCCTGTTTTCGCGCTTACTTCTACCATAATCACGTCACCACCCCACTCTTCTGGGTTCAACTGATGCTCGCTGGCAAGCTGAGTCTTTACTAATGCCGGGTTGGCAGTTTCTTTATCCATTTTGTTGATTGCAACCACGATTTTCGCATTGGCTTCACGGGCGAATCGGATCGCTTCAACGGTTTGTGGCTTCACGCCATCATCGGCGGCCACCACAATAATCACCACATCGGTAAGCGTGGCACCATGCTGACGTAAAGCTGCAAATGCCTCGTGGCCTGGGGTGTCGAGCAGGGTAATCTTGCGACCATTGCGCTCTACCTGGTAGGCGCTAATGTGCTGGGTAATTCCACCTGCCTCGTCATCAACGGTCTTCGTGTCCAAAATCGCATCAAGCAGGCTGGTTTTACCGTGGTCAACGTGTCCCATCACTGCGACGATTGGCGCACGCTCTACCGCGTGATCTGATAGCTGGTGGGTTTTACGCACTGGCCCGGCAGTAGCTTCTTTCTTTTCAAGGCTTACATCGAGACCAAGCTCTTCTACGATGATCGTGGCTGTTTCAAAATCGATTCGCTGGTTAATAGTAGCGATAATACCGTTTTTGAACAGCTCGCCAATCAGCGTAGTAATCGGCAAATTGAGGGTTTCAGCAAGCTCACCAACCGTGATTGAGTCGGCAATAACAACGACTTTCTTTTCCATAGTCGGTGAACTCCTTTCTTCGTGCTAGCCTCTTGCTAGCAACGTATTACGATTTTTTCTTCTTGCCGTTAAGGCTGAGGCTAATTTTGCGGTTATCTTTATCTACTTCTAGTACAGTAAAGTTTTTGCGCTCGTTGAGCGTAAATACCTTTTCTGGGTCAACACCTTCACCGCCACCTAGTTCAGAAATATGCACGAGTGCTTCTACTGCTGGTGAAAGCTGCACGAATGCACCAAATGGGGTGATTCGGGTAACAGTACCTTCTACCTCTGTGCCTGGGGTGAGTTTTTCAACTTCATCAAGCCATGGGTCTTTGGTAAGTTGCTTCATGCTAAGTGAAAGGCGGTCTTTGTCGATAGAAATAATCTTGGTGTCGATGTTGCTACCAACTTTTACGTAGTCGCTTGGGTTGTTTACCCGCTCCCAGCTAATTTCTGAGATGTGCACCAAACCTTCAATGCCTTCAACGTTCACGAATACACCGAAGTCTACGACACCGGTTACAACACCAGTTACGGTGTCACCAATCTTAAGCTTTTCAAATCGCTCGGCTAGGCCGTCTTTGATAGCTTCTTTTTCACTAAAGATAAGTTTGTTTGCTTTGCGGTCAGCGTCAAGAATTCGTACGCTCAGGTCTTTACCAATCAGTGAGTTAAGGCGTTGCAAAATTTCATCTTTGTCGCTGCTACCAACGCGTGGGTAATGCTCGGCAGATAGTTGGCTAACTGGTAGGAACCCACGGACACCTTCGTATTCAACCAATAGACCACCTCTGTTGGCGTCGTATGGTGAAATGGTGATAGTTTCGCCAGCTTCTTGCTTAACTAGTACTTCGTCCCAGCCTCGGTCTTTAGCGGCTTTGCGTAGGCTCAGCAAGCTGTAGCCGTTGTCGAGTTCGGTGTCTACCACACTGGCAGTCACTTCATCACCTTCGTTTAGCTGACGTGAAAAGCCAACTTCACGACGTGGTACGTAACCAACGCCAAGTGGACCAAGGTCGATTAATACTTCATGTTTTTTGAGGCTTAGAACTGTTCCTGAAACAGTTTCACCTGCTACTAGTTGTTTGACCGTGCTTTCTTGTGCGAGCAGGTCATCCATTGTTACTGCGGCTTTTGTTGCCATAAGTCTAAAAAGACTCCTTCCTTAAATAATATTGCTCATGAAACAGCCTCATGATGAGTCCTCCTAAGACTGTCTCTAGATTCATCTAGTAGTATACGCTATTTCTCTTAAAAACACTAGTCTTACGCGCGACGGCTACCGATGTAGAGTGCGCCCGCGTAGGTTACCAGGCTCAAGATTGCTGCAGCAGCGAAGGTTTCAGAGGCGCCGGTAGCTGGTAGCTCTTCAGCGTCGTTGCTTGAATTTGTAGTCGTGCCAGAGTCATCTGTTGTCGTATTGCTGTCGTCGTCTGATGAAACAGGCGTATCGTTTTTCGTGCTGTCTGTATTTTTATCGGTGTCAGAATTTGTGGTGTCTGTTGAACTGCTGTCTGGCGTTGTGCCGTTATCTTCAGTGTTATCCGACGTATCAGTGGCAATTTGTCCTGATTCATTATCAATCCGTCCTACTGTATAGAGTCCTCCGACCAATAGAAGCACCAATAATGCGCCTACAACGATATAACTACCGAGCGATCCACCCTGATACATGCGGTTTTTTGTCATACACTTCCCCTTAAGTTTCTTATGCAATAGTATAGCTGGTTTTGCAATCAGGGGCAAGCACACACTGGGGTGGTATGTTCTGGCTGCATAGCTTTAGAGGAGACTGTGAAACTCGAGGCGTACCCGAGAGTTTCAGCCGAACGCTCAAATTTTAGCGCCAGTGGCGCTGAATTTGAAAAGAGTGCTCCGAACAAAGCTATGCGTCAGAACAACCACCCGGCACCTAGAGCAATATGCTACACTAAAACTATGTTAATTGCAGTCGACACCGGAGGGACAAAAACACTTGTCGCCAGCTTTTCGAGCGATGGTTCACTGCAAACGTCTGAACGATTTGAAACGCCAAAAAACACCGAAGAATACATTACCCAAGTGGGTGAAACCATCCGAAAAGTACTGGGTGATGAAGCTCCAACTGCAATTGTAGTCGCGGTGCCAGGTACAATACTCCGCACCGGGGTGCTTCGGGGTGCACGTAACCTCGGCTGGAAAAATTTCGACATCGTATCTGCGCTACAGCCGCAATTTGACTGCCCCATCCTGCTTGAAAACGACGCCAATTTGGCTGGTTTGGCGGAAGCTCACGCATTACCAGAAACCCCTCAAATTTGTCTGTACATCACTGTTAGTACAGGTGTGGGCACTGGTATTATCACTCACGGTCGTATTAGCGAAGAGTTTGGCCAAGCAGAAGGTGGCCAAGCGGTCGTAACTCACGACGGCGAGCTAAAAACTTGGGAATCTTTTGCCTCAGGACGTGCCTTTCACGAAAAGTACAATATGTACGCTAAAGACGTAACCGACTCGGCTCAGTGGCAAGAAATCGGCGAAAACATTGGCCTTGGTTTGGTAGCCCAAATCCCGCTTTTAAACCCCGATGTAGTGGTAATTGGTGGCAGCATAGGCACGTATTTTGATAAGTACGCCGAGTATTTAGAACCGTTCTTGCGCGCGCACTTAGTCGATCGTACCCCAGAAGTTCGCGCCGCTTCCCACCCTGAACAAGCAGTAATTTACGGATGCTACTACCATGCCCTCGACCGACTCGCTTCTGAAGCAGCTTAAAGAATCGTACCCCCAGCTATCGTTTACAGAAGCAGACGATTTTCAATGGCTACCGACTACACTTACCATCACCTACCCAGCCAGTGATGATAGTTTTGATGCGCGGCTACTACACGAAGTCAGCCACGCGCTGCTAGAGCACCACGACTATACTCGCGACGTTGACCTAATAGCGATGGAGCGTGACGCCTGGCAATATGCTCGTTCTACCTTAGCCCCTCGTTTTGAAGTGACTATCACCGCCGATAACATACAGGATGACATGGACACGTATCGAGAATGGCTGCATGCGCGAAGCACCTGCCCAAAATGTGGAGCAAACGGCTTGCAAACCAAGCAGTGGCACTACCGTTGCCTCTCTTGTGCCAATATCTGGAAAGTAAACGAGGCGCGCAGCTGTGCCTTACGCCGATACAACATACAAAAATAGCCCGTACCACAGTAGTACGGGCTATTTTTTTGCTTTGCTTGCTTAGGCAGCTTTTTTAGCCACGTCGCTTGCTTTACGGCGGCGTGAGATACGACCACCTTTAGCGCCTGCAACACGTGCAAGTGCTGGATTTGCAGCAAAACCACCAGTGTGACCATTCTTGCCACCTTTTGCGCCAATACGAGCGTAAAATTCTGGATCTTTTGCTTTGTTCTTTGCTGCAGCCTTTAGGCCGCCTGCTTTGGTTCCTGCCATTTCAGGTCTCCTTATATATTAAAAGGCCCGCATCTGTAACAGATACGAACCCTCCTAATTACCTCACACATGAGATGTGTATGTTCTTATATTAACACAGCTTGTGCTTTTTGTCAACATTTACGATAAGCCTTTTTATGGTGTAAAAACTGTTGCAAATATTCGGTTGGTGCTATATTATAGAGGTAGTTTGTGACATTGTCGCAAACGGCACCTGTTTGGACCCAAATTTGGTTTAAACACATGAAACGACCCTATCTGCGAGATGGGTTGTTTTTTTATGTGAGAAATATGCTAATTTACAGGTGGTTTGCTGCTGTTTCGAGCTTTTTAGTCAAATTGCCAAGCTCGTCTTCACTGGTGTTTGCCACCGATACTAGATCCGTTATTGCCCTATCAAGAGAATCGTACGCCGCTGTGAAGTCGGCTGAATTTTCTTTTTTGTCAGCAGTTGCAAGCTTGCCCCAAGCCGTGACCACTTTGTCGAGTTGTTTGGTAGCCTGCCCTTTTACGTCGCTAAATTCGCTGCCCACCTGAAGCGACTTCGCGTTACTGGCAACCTCTTCCCATTCCTTTGCGGATGCATCCCAGGTATTTTCGGTCAATTTGCTACTAAGCCCTGCCAGAGGTGCCAGTATCTCAATCAGTCTTTTTTCATCTCTTACGTAGGCAGTAATTGCATCAAGCGCCGCGCGTACTGCGTAATGCTTTGACGCAAGGACTTTACAACGTTTTACTTCTGAAGCCGGCGCTGGAAATGCTGTTTGCCAAGCCGCCCACCACACCGGTTCACACGACGTGTTATCTTTAAACAATTGTTTCGTTGCAGCACTAAGCGCTGCCAGTTTAGCAAGCTTTTGTTCGGTAGTTTTAGCCGGCTTGTCTAAGGCGGTTTCTACCGCAGATTTGGCTGCTTCGTGCTTCGCTACATTCGCCATATATCCCTGCCAATACATAAAACTCGCCACCACATAGGCTAGTAGCACCAAAAATACCGCTCCTGAGCTTATGAGAAGCGTTCTGCGACTTGTTAGTGTGTTTTTCAGCTTCCTATCCATAACTCACTCGCAAGCGGCCAGGGGTTGAATGTACAGCCCTGGAGGCTAATTGATTGTTGTTGCATTACGGGTGCTGGCGTACCTACACCACCACAAAGTTCGTGGCCGTGGCCGAGCCAGTGCCCAGTTTCGTGGTTTACTACCATATGACGATAGTCACGCAAGCTTCCACCCCCGGCGTTCCATGCAGACGAGGCACCAAGCCACCTATCTTGATTTATCACTACATACCTACCAGCATTGCAGCTCCAGTCAGCACTACAGCCACTTGAAAACGTTGGCAGCATGCTCGCCTGCGCCAGTACTAGCGTAAATTCGCCACCTGATGAGACTTCACGGAAGCTTACTCCCATGCGAGCCCAGCCCCGGCCATCGTTCAGTGTTTGGTTGGCAAGTGTCTTAAATTCGGAGAAGTTGGCCGTAATTACTCCTTTGGTGGTCACATCGTAGGTAATGATTCTTCCTGCTTGGCTTGCCATGTTGTGTGCCGCAGCAGCCTCGGCGGCTTCTGCTTTTTGCTTCACTAGCCATTTGGGATCTTCAACTTTTGGCACTTTTATAGCTTTTAATGATTCGCGAAGTGTCGAGAAGTCTGTTCCATCCAAAGCGTTGGTGTTTTGCTCATAGCTAAACAAGGTAGCAAACGCTACCAACATAAACACTGCCACACCCACACGTAGATGTTTCATACGCTTATAATAGCACTAAAGCGGTGCTATTTTACAGCGACAATGTATTCTTGAGAATCGTATTCTACAGATATTTTCATGTTTGTTTCCCTTTGTGGTGTTAGCCTAATCATAGCCGAACCGCTTGTGGTTTGCAATAGTTTTTTGTTCAAAACAAAAACCCTCCTGTTCGGAGGGTTGTTTGTATAATTCGGCGCCGTGCTAGTTTCCCACTTGTGGCAGTATAATCGCCGCTGATGAGCTTGACTTCTGTGTTCGGAATGAGAACAGGTATTTCCTCATCGCCATGGGCACCGAAGTAAGGCTTCGCTCCTCAGAGGTTCCGTATAGGCAACCTGGGAAAAGCCTTGCTTCGGTGTCGATGACACTTCGCACGGTCTAATTAGTGATGTTAATGGAATTAACGTTGGTGCTACGCACCAAATGCTAGTTAAGTCTGTCGCCCGCTTTAACACGGATTTCAAGATGATTTCATTCGGATGAGATACGAGGCGCTTACCGAGAATCGAGCAAGCTGTATCTAAAATACTGCTTGCGAGACTCGCAGGTAAAGCAACGAAGTAGCTCGCCGAAAGCGATTTTCAGAGTTCTGGCTCTGCCAGAAGCAGGAAAATCGCGGTGAAGTCATCTTGAAACATAAAAAGGCAATGGGACTATTAGTATGCTTCAGCTCCATGTATTACTACACTTCCACCTTGCACCTATCAAACTGATAATCTTTCAGTGTCCTCATAGGGAAATCTCATCTTGAGGTTAGTTTCGCGCTTAATATGCTTTCAGCGCTTATCTAGTCCGAACTTAGCTACTCGACAATGCAGCAGGTGGCCACAATCGATACACCAGAGGTTCGTCCGCCCGGGTCCTCTCGTACTACGGGTAGATCCTCTCAAATTTCCTAACGTCCATACCGGATATAAACCGAACTGTCTCACGACGTTCTGAACCCANNAGCCGACATCGAGGTGCCAAACAGCGCCGTCTATGTGAACTATTGGGCGCTATAAGCCTGTTATCCCCAGGGTAACTTTTATCCGTTTGCGCTGTCGATCCCACATTCATGTACAAATGTACGTACAGCGGATCACTTGCTCCGACTTTCGTCTCTGTTTGGAATGTACTCCTCACAGTCAAGCTGGCTTATGCGCATACACTATCACTTCGATTTCCATCCGAAGCTAGCCAACCTTTGAACGCCTCCGCTACTCTTTAGGAGGNNCGCCCCAGTTAAACTACCCATCATACACGGTCCTCTAACCGGATAACGGTCAGAGTGAGAACACAATCACAGCAGGGGTGGTATTTCACCGGTGACTCCACAAATGCTAGCGCATCTGCTTCAACGTCTCCCACCTATGCTACACAAGCTGAAACCGTGTTCAATGTAAAACTGTAGTAAAGCTCCATGGGGTCTTCTCGTCCTGGTACGGACAGACGGCATCTTTACCGCCAATGCACTTTCACCGAGGCCTTCGCTGAGACAGTGCCCACATGATTACTCCATTCGTGCGGGTCAGAACTTACCTGACAAGGAATTTCGCTACCTTAGNNTTAACCTTCCAGCACCGGGCAGGAGTCAGCCCCTATACATCCACTTTCGTGTTAGCAGAGACCTGTGTTTTTGATAAACAGTTCCGTGGGCTCTTTTGCTGCGGCCCCCACATCGTTAGATACGAAGGTTGCGCGTTCAAAAGAACATTAATTCATGTTACTTATCTCAGAAAATTGTCGTAATTAAAAAGGATTTGATCACATACATTGTTGTTATTTTCATAACGTAAATCTATGCGTACTCACTATCCGTTGTTTTTAAGGCAACGGACGTTATTTTTAACCGTTAACTCTTGCTGAGTGAACGCGGCTCATATCCACCGAAGTGGGGGCAGACCTTATCCCGAAGTTACGGTCGCTGTATTGCCGAGTTCCTTAGCGAAGGGTCTCTCGTAAGCCTGAGTCTACTCGACTCGAGCACCTGTGTTGGTTTGCGGTACGGTCGACATAGCCACGCGTACATCTGCTTTTCTAGCCAGCGCCTTTTCCAGAATCGTCACTCGTAAAGAGTAACTTTCACTCCCGTCGGGTTCCCCCTAGGTTGGACGGATACATACCATGAATCCGCTCCGAATATCTCGCCGTGAACAGTGTACAAACTATGCCGGTTCAGGAATATTAACCTGATGTCCATCGCCTACGCTATGCGCCTCGGCTTAGGCCCGACTAACCCTGAGATGATTACCATGGCTCAGGAAACCTTGCTCTTACGGCCGACAGGATTCTCACCTGTCTTATGGTTACTCATTCCAGCATTCTCACTTCCTAACGCTCCACAATTCTTTCCAGAACTGCTTCACTGCAGATAGGAACGCTCCTCTACCACGTGCAATAAATTGCACATCCATGTCTTCGGTATAACACTTTAGCCCCGTTACATTTTCCACGCAAGATCTCTTGACGAGTGAGCTGTTACGCACTCTTTAAATGAATGGCTGCTTCTAAGCCAACATCCTCGCTGTTTAAGAAATCTCACCTTGTTTCCCACTGAGTGTTAATTTAGGGACCTTAGACGATGGTCTGGGCTGTTTCCCTTTCGAGCGCCGAGCTTAGCCCCGACGTTCTAACTGCCGCGATTACACAAATAGTATTCGTAGTTTGTTAAGGGTGGGTACAGTTGCCCGCCCCAGTCCTTTACAGAGCTCTACCCCTATTTGCTACTACGCGACGCTAGCCCTAAAGCTATTTCGAGGAGAACCAGCTATCTC
>DKKO01000002.1 GCA_002455275.1 Candidatus Saccharibacteria bacterium UBA6664 | reverse complement strand
GCACGGTTGGGGTCTGGAACAGCGAATAGTACGACATACCTCCGAGGCGACGGTACGTGGGCTACGCCGGCTGGTGGAAGTAGCTCGCACGGCATGCCACTTATAGTGGCGGCTTCGAATGCGCCAACTACTATAAAAAACGACGCGGATTATGTATGTGACGGGACTGCCGACCAGGTTCAAATTAATACAGCCATTTCACAAGCCGCTTACACGGATAATGGAGGTATAGCTTGGGGTCAAGTGCTGCTGACAGGTGGCGAATTCGCTATTTCGGCGCCAATTGAAATGAAAACGGGCGTAACTTTACAAGGTTCAGGCTTCTTGACGATTTTAAAGTCTGACGGTCTCTCAGCACCGAGTGGAGTAGTAGAGCTTTATGATTTAAACACACACCTTACAACACTTAGTCATCTAACGATTGACGGCGGTGCAGCCGGAGGTGGTACTTCAAGCGCAGTCGTATACAGAAACTCGGATGGAAATATTGGTGATCCAAAGGGTGCAACAGGTGATCATTCGGGTATCCCAGGAAACGATCCAGACTCCTCACATATTATTAGTGATTTATTTATACGGAACTTTAGCAATGGTACTGATCGACATGGAATCTTCATGGACGCAGACGCGAGAGACCCTAAAGTTTCGCGCGTTCGCGTGAAGGGAAATTCAGGGACTGGATTTAAGATGAACGACTCATCAGATGGTAAATACTCACAGTGCATTGCCATCGGCTGCAATATCGGCTGGGAAGTTGGCGGCGGTAGCAATATGTTTACCACATGTAAGGCTGCCTATTCAACGGTAGATGGTTGGGACATTAGTTCATCTCGTATTCACATGGTGGGATGCCATGCGCAAGATAATGGTCGCCACGGTTTTAATGTTACAGGAGTTGACCCGGCGTTGAATGGTTGTGTGGCTGATTCAAACCGTCGTCTTGATACAGCTGGCTACGCGTTGTATCTTACGAGTAACCGTGCGATGATTGAAGGTTTGCATGCTTACGACCGAGGTCAATCTGCCCAGCAGCAAACACAAGGTATCAATTTTGTAGGCTGTGACGATGTGTTTGTTACCGGTAACATACGCTTGCCATCTGGCAGTACGTTTACAAACGGCTCACCCGGAGGCAATAGCTATGTACGAGTTGTAAGAGTGGGAAGCACAGTCTATAGCGTAGGTTAGCATTAGCGTTTACAAGCAGTGATGAAAAGAGTAAAGTAGGTACAAACGAGATGAAGGAGAATAGGTAGATGGCACGTTTACCACAACCTGGCGCAGATGAGGGCACTTGGGGTGATATTCTCAACCAGTACCTCCAGGTATCACATAAGTCAGACGGAAATTTGAAAAACAACGCAGTAAGTGGTGCAGCAATTCAAGACGCCACCATTACTGAGGCCAAGCTCGATACTGCTTTGGCTGCCAAAGTAAACTCTGTGGCCGGTGATCCTACCATGGGCGGAGACCTTACCGGTACTGCCTCTAATGCTCAAATCGCTGCTGGAGTAGTAACGGCGACCGAGCTTGCAAGTAATGCTGTCACCACAGCTAAAATTACGGATGCCAATGTAACCGGTACCAAGCTGGCTGATAGCGCAGTTAGCACAGCTAAGATTGCCGACAGTAACGTTACCACGGCTAAAATTGCCGATGGAGCAATTACTACCGCAAAATTAGGCACAGTAGGTTCACCGAGTAATGGACAGCTACTTAGCTACAACGGTACAACGCTTAACTGGACTTCGCCCGGTGCTGTGCCAGCTGATTTGAATGATCTCTCCGACGTAAATACTACTGGTGCTACCGATGGTCAGGCATTGGTATACCAAACTGGCACTTGGATTCCTGCCACGGTCAGTAGCGGTGGTGTCACCGACCACGGTGCACTTACCGGCCTCTCAGACGACGACCACCCCCAGTACCACAACGATGCTCGAGGAGATGCTCGTTACTATACACAATCTCAGGTAGATACATCGCTCGCCGGCAAGGCAGACACCACTGACCCGCGCCTTAGTGACACCCGTACGCCAACAGACAACACTGTTTCAACAGCGAAACTTGTCGATGGAGCAGTTACGGAACCAAAACTAGCTGCTTCAAACTCTCCAAGTACAAATGATGTACTTACCTGGGACGGCACAGATCTTACTTGGGCTGCTGGTGGATCAGGCGACCCTGCCATGGGTGGCGATCTTTCTGGCACTGCAAGCAACGCTCAAATTGTGGCAGGGGCTGTTGATACAACCGAGCTAGCGGCTGGTGCTGTAACAGACGCTAAGGTTGCTTCCGGAATTTCTCAAGCAAAAATTACTAACCTTACGACAGATTTAGCGGGCAAAGAGCCAACCATCACTGCGGGCACAACAGGGGAATATTGGCGTGGAGATAAATCGTGGCAAACACTTGATAAGACGGCGGTTGGCCTGGCGAACGTTGATAATACTAGTGATGCAACCAAGAACGCCGCAAGTGTAACTTTGACTAACAAAACCATCTCTGGCGCCTCAAACACGCTTTCAAACATTGCTCAATCATCTGTAACCAATCTCACCACAGACCTTGCCGGTAAAGAAGCTTCGATTACTGCGGGCACAACAGGGGAGTATTGGCGTGGAGATAAATCGTGGCAAACACTTGATAAAACTGCCGTAGGCTTAAGCAATGTTGACAACACGAGTGATGCTACTAAAAACTCTGCGAGTGCTACGCTTACTAACAAAACCATCTCTGGCGCATCAAATACTCTTACCAACATTGCACAATCATCAGTAACTAACCTTACGACCGATCTTGCCAACAAGCTTGACGATAAAAACGAAACTGTCAGCCTAACTGACTCTACAAATGATAAGTTTGTGCGGGTTAACATTACGGACGACACCTCGGCAACTAGTGGTTGGCCAGATAGGTTCGCGTTTTACTTCAGTGGCATCCGCACAGGTTACCATAACGAATACGGTGAGCTACGTGCTCGACCAGCAAAGAATAATACAGTAGCACTACGAGCGATGGGTTGGAATGGCGCATCATCTGCCTACGTATTCGAAGTTACCAATAACGGTCAAACTCAAACCTACTTTGGTGTCAGCTCAAGTGCCATCGATGTGACTCTGCCTATTTCATCTAACTCGAACATCACCACTACTGGAACTGTATCTGGTTCAAACATCGGAGCAAAAGTAACGACCTCGGCAACAGCCCCTAGCTCTCCAGCTGTTGGCGATGTCTGGGTCGACACCAGCACATGAGCGGGTTCGTAGCAGAATTTAGCGCTACATCCGGTAGCGGTACGACAACACTGAGCGTAACGATTACGGGTACCGTACCGGCCGGCGACACGCTTATTGCCTCGATTGCAACGGTTAATGCTTCGTTTCCTGTAATGTATGCAGATGCAGTGGATAGCCGTGATAACAACTGGCGCTTTGCACGCTCGTCCTATGCAACAGGCACGCTTACGAGTGCTATCATAATGTACGCACATATCGTGTGGCCGCTTAGTTCGGGTGATACAGTAACGTTTACGTTCCCAGACCCAGTAACACGCACGGCCATATCAATCGCTCAGTTTAATGATGCGCTAACAGCGGACGTGAACGAGGTTGGCGATAATGGCGGTACAAGTACTGCAACTCTTACTACGAACGCTACCGCGACAACTACCGACGCAAATGAGCTAATTTTCGGTGCATTTGCGCTTGTCAGTCAGTCTCGCATTTTCACAGCGACAAACGGATTCACTGGTCTTACAAAGGTTGAGTCATCAAACGGTACAAACGATCGCGCCATAGCACCTGAGTACAAATATGTTTCAAGCACTGGCACTTATACGGCTGACGGTACGCTTAACCTCGGAAGTGTATATGTGGGCGTGGTTCAGGCATTTCGACAAGTTGCTCCAAGCGATGCGCGTACTGGAGTGGCAAAAGCATGGGACGGTGGATCTTGGGTTCAGCACGACACAAAGGTATGGGACGGAGGTGCTTGGACAAAGCACAAAGTAAAAGGAAGAGTGGGTGGTGACTGGATTGGCCCAGTCGCTAGTGCTGGAAGAACTATTATCAACGAGACATTCGAGAATTTGCTTGTTGGAGATACGGCAACACTTGGTAACACTAGGTTCGGCTCATTTACATCACCAGCTACCACGCTTATCTCTGGTATATCTGGACTTCATGGTAATGCGGTGAACTATTTTGTCGATACAACTACAGCATCGGCTTCAGGCGTACTGTATCTTCCGTCTCCTGCGCGGTCTAGCGTATATGTACGGTTTTATTTCCGCCACGACGTAAACCCAAGCGCAAACGTAGGCTTGGCTACAATTCGTACCGCGGCAACGCCATTTGCGAATATACAAGTATCAACCACGGGAAAACTTCGTGTTCGTAATGGAACCACATTGGTAGCAACTTCGACTACTACTCTTACTAGCGGCTCTTGGTATCGAATTGAATGGACATGGGATGGCGTAGCGGGTACGCAAACGGCCAAAATATACGGTGGGGCAAATCTAGAGACCGGTACGGCAACCGAAACGCTCAGCAGCCTTGCAGCAGTAACTGGCGCTGCGGACCGTATTACAGTAGGAATCGTCGACTCGACAACTTCGCTTAATTTTGATGTAGATGAACTCGCTGTCGATGGTGATAAGTGGATAGATAGCAAATAATTACATTTTTGCTCATGCTTGCTATGAGTTAACGCAGCTGAGACTATATTCTACATGAGCGAAAACCTAAAGCCTCTTGATTACGAACCACTTCGCCTGTACACTTTCGTAAGCCGTGCGTGGCATGGCAGAAATATAGCTGAGCTTAAACCACCTCGCGAAGTAAATAAGGCAGCATTTGCGGATGCTATACTTGGGCGATTTTTTGATGATTCTGAGAACTTTGCTGGTATTGATAAAAACTTACGGTTACAACAGGGCGAATACGCCATTGATTACTTGTTAGGTAAGCCATTCGATGAATTACAGCAAGATTTAGACGAGTTAAAACTCCGAGATACAGACGTGATTGAGTATGCTCTTCAGGTTGCTGGCTTAGGAGCGCGCTCATTTAGGGATGAGGATAAAGCAGACGAAAGTCCTACTGCACACGATGGTGTAATTCGACCAAAGGCTTTCACTGAACAAAAGCGTATTCTCGATGAAATGCCTCAATCCTTAAGAGAAGCTATCTCATGGTTGTTTGAAAGTGGATACATAACAAAGTCTTCACATGCGCAGTGTCTGCTTCTCCTGTTTGAACAATCCGAGACCAACGTAGACGAAGAAATCAAGAGATCTGCTAAGCACTGGGCTGCACGTTATGTGCAAGACATGCTAAAGGATAATATGGGTGTGCCATCTGTGAGCCGAAAATATCTTGAGATTATCGTAAAAAGAACCTTTGAAGACACACGAGCAAATGTCGTGAGTGGACTTGTTGAAGAGCTGGCTCAGCAAGCTGAAAAGACAGGGAGTAATATTCCTAAAGGCGTAATTCGACAGAGGCTGGAAGAAGCTATTCTGGTAGGAATCGCTAGCTTTTTTGGTCAGTATCCAATAATACTCCATAGTGACATTGTTCGCGATTCTACGCCAAGCGTGAGGTTGAATACCCAGGGAGTGTGATGCCAGAAAAGCAGCCGTTTACGCCACAATTTTCACCTCAAAAGGTTGCACAGCTTTTTGCGCGAATCAATCGTTATACCCACAACGAGGCTCTTTCAGACGTTCCTACTGCATGTGGCGTACCGCTAAGTGACGACGTTACTGATGAAGTTATGGCGGTCGTAGCAATGTATGGAGAACACCTCCAGGTAAGTGAAGATAGAAAAGCACGATGTGTGCAGATGATTTTAGCCATTCTAATCGACGATACAGACAGGCTAGAGCGAATGCGTCTCTCGAAGGCGATGATAAGTAGTAGGGTGCAAAACACCGCTGAAGTGGTATCGATGCAACTAAATCGCATGGCGCGGGATAAATAACTTATACTAGTACTATGACAAAACGTTTGGCGGTGATAGATGGCAAGTCGGTATTCTACCGTGGCTACTATGCTATGCCAGGGCTTTCAACCAAAGACGGTACGCCAACAGGCGGTGTGTTTGGCTTCGCTTCTTTAGCGATAGAACTAATTAAAAAACTCGAGCCTGATTATGTGGCTGTTGCATGGGATAAGCCCAAGACCAATATTCGCAAGCGCCGCGAGCTATACCCGGAATACAAAGCAGGCCGCAAACCGGCTCCGCCAGATTTTTACGAACAGATACCATTGCTACACGAGCTGCTAGAAGCGTTTGGCTGGCCGCTCTACGAAATAGACGATTATGAGGCAGATGATATTATGGGTGCATTTGCGAAGCAAGCCGAGGCCAAGGGCATTGAAACCTGCCTGCTTACCAGCGACCTCGATATGTTGCAGGTGGTTGGCCCACTCACACATGTGTATGCCATGAAATCCGGTCTTGCAAATATTGAGCTGTATAACCCAGAGAATTTTGAGCAAAAATACGGCCTTGCTGTTGATCAATTTCTTGATTTAAAGGCGCTCAAAGGTGATAGTAGCGACAATATCCCTGGCGTACCGGGTATTGGTGAAAAAACAGGCATTCAGTTGCTGCAAGACTACAAAACGCTCGATGGCGTGTATGAACATTTAGGTGACATCAAAGAAAGTACACGGAAAAAGCTTGAAGCGGGTAAAGAATCAGCCTACCTTTCAAAAGAGATAGCGCGCATATGGACAGACGCGCCAGTAGAGTTAGAGTGGGACGTGGCCGACGTAAATGACTGCGACTTACAAAAAGTGGCCGATATTTTGCGGAACCTCGAGTTTCACAGCCTCATAAAGCGTCTTCCCAAAAATATGCAGCAAGCAGCCGATACTACTTTGTACTTTCACGAAGCAGATGAGGTGAACTTGAAAGAAGTACAATGGCCTGAACAAGTCTCAATAGACGGTCCATTCGTACTGCAAGTAAGCGATGGGGAAGTGTGGGCATCGTTCAAGCAAACAGAGGTGTGCCATACGCCGCTGAAAAACATCGACAAAAGTTTTTGGCGGGCAGTGGAATTTGGGCAGATTGTGAGCTACGACGTAAAACAGTTGTATCACACCTTGGCAGACAACGGTATTTCGGTACGTTTTAGCGACTTACACGACATTCGCCAGGCCGCATATCTGCTTGATCCGCTGCGACGCGACCGAAGCCTTAGCGGGCTTCTAGGCGGTGAGCTAGCTAGTCCGCTGGAAGAAATAGCGGCGAGCTGGCAGGTGTATGGTTGGCAAAAAAAGGCGTTTAGCGAGCAGCCAACACTTGGTGACATTGCGCATAAGTTTGATTTCCCGCTGATCTACCACTTGTTCCAGATGGAACACATAGGCATAAAGCTCGATACCGCACTACTGAAGAAAATGAGCAAGGAACTAGGTGACGAACACGCTAAGCTCGAGCAAGAAATGTATGCAGTAGCTGGTATGGAATTCAACATTGCGAGCCCTGCGCAACTCTCTGAAGTATTGTTCGGCAAATTACAGCTGCCAACCACAGGTATAAAAAAGGGTAAAACTGGCTATAGCACGGGCCAAAAAGAGCTGGATAAACTTCGTGGTCAAAGCCCGATAATTGAACTGATTGAACGAACCCGTGAGCTCGCCAAGTTAAAGAATACCTATGTAGATACACTGCCCGAGCAAATCGATAGCAATAGCCGCTTGCACACGACATTCAATCAAGACGTGGCACCAACTGGCCGATTAAGCAGTGTAAATCCGAACCTGCAAAACATTCCAGTGCGCACCGATCTTGGCCGTCGAATTCGCGAAGCGTTTGTACCCGAAAAGGGCAATGTGTTCGTAAGCGCTGACTATTCTCAGTTTGAGCTTCGCCTTGCAGCCGTTCTAGCGGGCGACAAGCAGATGATTGATGATTTCAATGGAGACATCGATATTCATGCCAAGACGGCTGCTGACGTACGTGGAATTGACTTAAAAGATGTAACTAAGCAAATGCGCCGTGATGCAAAGGTAATTAACTTTGGTGTACTCTACGGCATGGGTCCACATGCTTTAGCTCAAAATACCGGTATGACGTTTGCTGAGGCTAAAGATTACATCGATCAGTACTTTGAGCTTCGCAAAGACGTACGAAAATACATCGATACCACCATTGAAAACGCCGAGCGTGAAGGCTACGTGCAAACCTTCTATGGTCGCCGCCGCCCAACGCCAGACTTAAAATCGTCTAACTTTATGGTACGAGAGGCCGCCAAACGCGCCGCAGCCAACATGCCAATCCAAGGTACCGAAGCTGACCTTATGAAGCTGGCGATGATAGCGGTAGACGAAAAAATGGGCAAGCTCGGTACGCAAGTACTACAAATTCATGACAGTATATTGGTAGAATGTCCGAAAGAAAACGCTGAAAAAGTCGGCAAAATTCTAAAAGAAATTATGGAAGCAATCGCCCCAGACTTGCCAATAAAATTGAAGGTTGATGTGAGCGTAGGGAAGAACTGGGGAGAAGTGTGACGGAGCCATCTTACTGGGAAAGAGTACATACACAAAAGTATGATGGTAAAGATTGGACAAAAAAACCATCTATATTTGCTGAGGAAGTTATCAAATATTTCCCAAACAGTGGCCTTGTCCTCGAGCTTGGAGCTGGTCAAGGTCAAGATTCTACATTTTTTGTACAGAAAGGCTATTCTGTTATATCGAGTGACAAGGAAGTAAGTATCATCGAACGAGCCGATGCTAATGCTCACGATTTTTTTGAAGGCTCTTACGGACCAATGCGATTTCAAGTGGTTGATCTTGAAAAGAGATTCCCGTTTGGAAATAACCACTTTGACATTGTCTATGCTCATCTATCACTACACTACTTCAATATCGAAACGACTCAGCAAATTTTTTCAGAGATTTATCGTGTTCTTAAACCAAGCGGCGTACTGGGATTTCTTGTAAACTCTGTAAATGACCCAGAGTATGGTACTGGTGAGCAGCTTGGAGATAGCTATTTTGCAACTGAGGGTACACGAAAACGTTATTTCAGTGTAGAATCTGCAAAAGAATTCACGAAAGAATTTAAGACTATTTTGTGTGACAACAAAGGAGAAACCTACAAAGACCGAGAGAAGGACGTTCATAATTTAATTCGCTATGTGGGACAAAAAATTGTATGAGTGAAGAAATCTACGCCAAAGGAAAGCTATTTGAACTAGTGCATCTGCCACAGGCCGATGGACGGGTGTTTGAAGTTGCTAGGCGAGCACCGGGTGTACGCGTTATCATTGCGGATAAGACGAACAAAAGAGTGCTTCTTACAAAAGAGTTCAGAAAAGAACTTGATGCGTGGGATTATCGATTGCCTGGGGGTAAAGTATTCGACACACTGGAAGAATTTGAAGCGCATCGAACTAGACGAGACGACATACTAGACGCCGCGAAGGCAAAAGCCAAAGCTGAAGCGGCCGAGGAAGCTGGCGTGGTTATTTCTGAGGTAAAATTTATTGCCAAATCGACACTGGGTGCGACAGTAGAATGGGACTTGTATATTTTTGAAGCGCTTGACTGGCACGAAGATGAGCAAGGCCAAGCACTCGAAGCTGGTGAAGAGATAGAAGCTGGTAGCTGGTACACATACGATGAAGTTGAGCGCATGGTGCTTGATGGTAGCATGCAAGAAGAGCGCATAGCACTTGCGCTGCTGCGATGGGTAAAGAGCAATGTCTGAGTATAAGACAAAAGCCATTATCTTCGACTTTTTTGAAGTGCTGTTTTTAAACGCCAGTGGGTATTTTTTCAAAAAATACATTGGTGGCGATGAAGAAATGTTTAAGCGGTTTGTCGCTGTAAACAACGCTTCAGATCGTGGAGAGCTAGATTACGAACAACGTATACAAGCACTAGCAGATGTAGTGGGCAAGAGCTACGATTTCGTGCATGAGAATTTGTACAAAGATTTACACCGAAACGAAGAGCTATTTAACTTTATAGGCGAATTAAAATCGCAGTACAAAATAGGGCTACTTTCAAATACCGGAGCGGGCTCTGCTGAACAATTTTTTCCTAAAGAAGAAGCAGAAAAGTATTTTGACGACATAGTACTTTCCTATGAAGTAAACTTAGTAAAACCAGACCCAGCTATTTTTACGTTCGCTGCCGAGCGGCTTGGCGTAAAACCAAGTCAATGTATATTTGTAGACGACTCTGCAAAAAACTGTGAAGCCGCAAAAAGTACTGGAATGCGCGCGATTGTGTATACTGATTTTAATACTTTCAAGCAAGAAATCGAGGGAATGCTATGAGCGACTCAGAAAAACTACAAAGTTTTTTGCAATCTGCCACGCACATGGTACTGGCTGTACTGTTGCCAGATGGCACACCCTGGGTGGTACCAGTACGCATAAAAAATTGGCAGGGCAAAGAATTTGAATGGGATTCGAAAGTAGATACACAGCACTCGCTGGCGATTACTCAGAACCCCACTATGGCAGTGACTATATTCCAAAAGCAAGAAAACGCGCAGATTGGCGTATATATGAAAGGTCACGGCGAACTAGTTCAGCAAAAGGATGACGACTTTGGTCGTTACCGATTTACTGCCGAGCAAGTGTGGCTTAACGATGAAACATATGTGAAGCGCGAGGTTGAACTATAGCTACTCGCGCGATAATTTTTGACTGCTTTGGGGTACTTACCGCAAGTACTCATAAGCTTTTTTTTGATAAGTATTTTAAAGATCAGCCGGAAAAGATTGAACAAGTAAAAGCACTTGATCATGCAACGAGCAATGGAAGTATTACTTTAGATGATTTCAATCGTGGACTTGCAGAGATTGCAACTATTCCTGTGGAAGAAGTTGTTGCCTTTGTATCGCAGCATGTACCGAACACGGAATTGCTGAATTTTATTCGTGATGAGCTGAAGCCACGGTACAAGATTGGCTTTTTATCGAATGTGGGAGATAACTTGATGGACACATTGTTTACGAAGGAGCAGCAAGCATTGTTCGACGATGTGGTGCTGTCTTTTGAAGTAGGGATTGCTAAGCCTCAGCCGGAAATTTATGAATTGTCTGCTAAGAATCTCGGGCTAGATACCACGGAGTGTGTATTTGTGGACGATGTACAGCGATATATTGATGGTGCTGAAGTGGCTGGCATGGAAGCGATTCTGTTTACATCAACCGAGCAGTTCAAGCATGATATTGCGAAGCTGATACAATAGCACTATGAAAACTCGCGCAGGGTGGCGGCGATTTTTGCCTAAAACAAACGTAACGTACAAACAAACGGGTGCGGACAACCTTGAACATATTTTGTATACGGTGCTTCATGATGCGCCCGATAGTCGTTGGAAAGCAGCGGATGTCGAGTGGCTAAATGGTGCGATAGAAATGCTGCGATATAGGGTGCAGAGCGCTGCGCCATCTGAAAAGGCCGTGTTGCTTCAGGCGTTGCTAATAGTGCAAGCACCACGAGCAGCTCGTGCACAAGCGCAAATGGACGCGCACAAGCACGGCTACCACAATCGTGAAAAGCGATTGTTTGAACTGATAGATTTTAACGATACCTTTGTTGATGCTGTACTGGCGCTCGCGCCGCATGAAAGAGCAGGCTTTGCCCAGCGGCTGTATGCAGATATACGAAAGTTTAGTAAGCAAGCTGGCGCGAGTGTGCTGAGTGACGAGCAGTACGAAGCGATTGTGCGCGGCTTATCACGTGAGATAGCTGTGTATCTAGCGGCTCGTCAGCTGAATTACGAAGCGCGTATGACCAGCCGTACAGATGACGCTCTGGGAATCGATATGATTATCACCAATGCCAAAACGCGTAACCAGCTTAATATCGACTGTAAGACTCCCAGCGCCTTTCGCTACCGCCTAGAAGACTTGGTAAAAGAGGGAAGGATTACGGACGACGAACTGCTAAAAGCTGATGAAGAAGATTATATAACAGTAGTGAATCGCCACAACAATGAGCGCATCCCGGTGACGATTGTGTGCATTCGCCCTGAACGATTGGGTGAAATAAAAGATTTTGAATTCAGCGATTATCGCCCAATTCATCAGTTAATCGAAGAATTATTTGCCGGCCAACAGCAGCACAAATTATGATTTTCGCTTTTTTCGAACAAGAAGACTAACGGCCAGTACTGCCGCGATAATAACCAAGACACCGCCACCTACGAAATACATGTTGCCATACAGCGGAGCTACACCCGTGTCAGGGCTTCCGACTGAGGTACAACTATTTTCGTTGTAACCGCCAGAACCGTAGGTATCACATCCGTAATCGCTGCTTTCTGCAAAGTAGGTGAGGTTGTGTGTGTTCATTGGTATCATTCTACCATAAGCAGAAAAATACCAAAATGTTGTTGACAAGGCATAAAGCACTAGCGTATTATCTGGTGTATAAGGGTTAATTAAAAATAAAAAAAATGAAAAATCAAATAAGTACCCTACTAGAAAAGGAAATGGATCGAACCACGTTCTTGCAGCACGTTGGTATTGGTCTATTGGCGCTAACAGGATTTGCCTCGATAATGGGCGCCCTGAACGGCTACGGCAAGCAACGAGCAGTAAGCTCAGGCTTTGGCAGTGGCTCATACGGCGGTGGTAGGGAAAGCAGCAAGACTTCGTAGGTTTTTAACCTAAGATACGAATGTATGGAATTGAGAGCCATACTGCTCTTGTTTTTTGTGCTTGATACCGCTACTATAAAAGGCAGAACATAAAGGGGAGAAAAACATGCAAGTAACGACACTAGGAGATATCTTAGGTCTTGGTACGCCAGAACTACTACTTATTTTGGTGATTTTGCTACTATTGTTTGGTGCAACCAAACTTCCAAAGTTGGCACGTAGTATTGGGCAGTCTGCGGGTGAGCTGAAAAAGGGCCTCGACGAAGGTACCGGTGATAAATCTAAGTCGACAGAGTCAAAAGATGTCGACGAATCAAAGTCGTAAAACTACCAAACAGGTTGCTAACACTTTTGGTGACCACGTAAAAGAATTACGCACCCGCTTGTTTCTGGTTGCGGGTGTGTTTTTCGTTTTAAGTCTCATTGCGTACGCTATACGTGATGTATTGATTGAAGTTGTACTAAGTCCCATCGGGCATCAAAAACTAATTTATCTTAATCCAACGGGTGGTTTCAACTTCATTTTCTCAGTAACCATGTATGCTGCAGCAGTGGTAGTGATGCCATTTTTATTGTTTCAGGTGTATCAATTCGTAAAGCCAACCTTGCCAGCAAAGGCTCGCCGCTATTCGGTACCGGTGTTTTTAGTCGCCACGGTGCTGATGTGCTCAGGAGTTTTGTTCGGTTATTTTGTCGCCGTACCTTCGGCAATTCACTTCCTTAACACCTTTGCAGGTGACTACGTAGAAGCAAGCCTGACGGCCGATTCATACCTCAACTTCTTTATGGCGTATGTGGCAGGTCTCGGGCTTCTATTTCAATTACCACTTATACTGCTATTTTGGAACTGGATTTCGCCGATTCAGAAGGGTGGTTTGTTAAACTCTCAACGCTATGTGATAGCGGGATCGTTTATTGTTGCAGCCATGATTACTCCTACGCCAGATGCTGTGAACCAAGCGATGGTCGCTGGACCTATAATCGTAATTTACCAACTGGGTGTAATAGCTGTCTTCAACATGAATCGTCGAGCCAGGAAAACCGCAAAGAAGCAACAAGTAAAAACCAAAGACGATGCACGACCAGTAGCAAAACAACCAGTAGTAACGGCGATTCAGCCAGTTACTCGATCGAGCACAGCTCCTCACCCGGTAGCTGCAACTGTGGTAACTAAGCCAAAAGTGAAGCGGTTTAGTGATATTCAGCCATCACCAAGTACACAATCTGTCCAGCGGCTTCGACCACAGATTCACGCTCGTGCGAGAACGATTGATTCGATAACACCTATGGCCGCAGCAGTGAAACGCGAGCATGCCGTAACACCGGCGCATAGCGTTCGGCCACAGGGGCGAGTACGCTCGGTAGACGGTATGAGTATGCCTCGGCGCCCGGGTGTCCCGACGTATCAACGAAAATCATTGACATAAAAGCTTAAACATGATACAATAGAATTATGCAACGGAGTAACGGTGCAAGGATTTTACCCTTGCTTGTCATTGTAATCGTCGTAGTACTGCTTGTAGCTGCTATTGTAGCTGCTGGTCGTGCTGTTTTTAGTGGTGGTAATTCAGCTACGCAAACTACCGAAGTAACAAATCGTGGGCGTGATGCGCTACTGAAAATCAACATGGAGCAGAGCGTCAGTATGACCGTACGAGGTCCGATTACCGCCGATGAAACCTTTACCAGCTATAAAATTACTGTATCGCCAGACGAACGCGATATGGGAGTGTACCGTGGTTACGGAGAAACTCGTATACGGGGCAAGAAACTCGACAACACCACTGCGGCCTATGAACAATTCGTGTATGCCCTTGATAAAGCAAACATGATGAAGGGTACTGTGCCAGAAGACGACGCAAAAAATGACCTCCGTGGAATTTGTGCGGTTGGCTATGTATACGAATTTTCAGTTATGACAAACGGTGACGAGGTCAAAACTCTGTGGACCTCAACCTGTGGTGGTTCACCAGGTTCACTCGACGCAAGCAAAGAGCAACTATCGGCGTTGTTTAGGGCACAGATTCCAGGTTCTGAAGACCTTGCTCCATTCCGTACACCAATCAACTTTCGCTATTAGTACTTTTTCTTCTAAAAAGCCCGTATACTAGAGGCATGGTACAAGCAATAGTTTTTGATTGTTTTGGTGTGTTGTATCGCGACAACGCGCAGATGCTGTATGACCTTGTAAAACCCGAGGATTTTCATAAGCTTCAAGATGTTATTCACGCGATAGATCATGGCTTTTTAACTCGAGACGAGTACTATCAGGCAGTTGCTGAAATTGGCGGTGTATCAATCGACGCGGTAAAAGATGTCGATAGACGGCAGTTTTCGCGCAATGACGAACTGTTTAGCTACGTCGAGTCGTTGAAGCCACAGTACAAACTGGGGCTATTGAGTAATGTGGGGCAGGGCATAATGCAGCAGTTATTTACTGAGCAAGAGCGCGAAGAGTTGTTTGATGCTTTTGTGCTGTCATCTGAAATTGGTGTTACCAAGCCAGCGGTGCAGGCGTTTGATGCAGTGGTGTCGCAACTCGGAGTTGCGGCGGACGAAACGGTAATGGTAGATGATTTGATATCAAATATCGAAGGTGCCAAGCTTGCTGGTATGAACGCGGTGCTGTTTACGAGTAACCAGCAGGTTCAGCAAGACTTAGGCGAATTTTTAGCGTCTCATGCCTGAGCTTCCCGAGGTAGAAACAGTCAAACGTGGGCTTGAAAAACTTTTGGTTGGCAAAATCATTGCTAAAACGTGGCATGATTGGCCAAAGAGCTTTCCGAACGCGAAAAGTGATGTTGATGAATTTGTCATCGGCGCTAGGGTAACTGCCATAAAACGGCGTGCCAAGGTCTTACTAATTGAGCTTTCAACCAACCACACTTTAGCGATCCACCTAAAAATGACTGGCCAACTGGTGTTCATACAGGAGGGGCACACCCCTCCGCTTGGTTCTGAAGTGAATTCAGAACCCTCGCCCCACCCCCTAAAGCTCGTGCGAGGCACTCGTGTAGGTGAGTCGAACAGGGCTTCTACGCGCTTCGGTGCTGGGCATCCAAATGATAGCTTGATTGGCGAGTTGCCGGATAAAAGCACGCGCGTGATTGTAGAGTTTACTGATACAAGCAAATTGTTTTTCAATGATCAACGAAAGTTTGGCTGGATGAAGCTCTTCGCTACTTTAGAGGTACCTGAAATAGACTTTATGAAGCGGGTTGGGCCAGAACCGCTCGAGGATGATTTCACCGCCAAGCAATTTAGCGAACGTTTCAAGCGGCGCTCGAATACCTCCATAAAGGCGGCGCTACTAGATCAGACAGTAATAGCAGGAGTAGGGAATATTTATGCCGACGAAAGCTTGTGGGGCGCAAAAATTGACCCACGACGAAAAGTGGCAAGTATTTCAACGGCTGAATTTACGAAGCTCTACGAAGAACTTCGCGCGGTAATGAACCTTGCGATTGAAAAAGGTGGCTCAACCGACCGAAATTATGTAAATGCCGAAGGTAAAAGGGGTAGCTATATGGATTTTGCACGTGTGTTTCGACGGGACGGCTTGGCCTGCCCACGATGCGGCAATACCATAAGCAAGATGCGCCATGCAGGGCGCGGAACTCACCTCTGTGAAACATGCCAAACGTAGCAAAAAATGTGCATTGACATAAGCATCATGTCCTGCTATCATTGCAGCAGATATGTCTAAGACAAATAAGAAAGGTATCTAACATTATGGCGATTCTGAAGCGACAAGCTTTTAAGTCTGCTGCGATTGGTATGGCTGCATTGGCGGTGGCTGTATCTCCAGCGGTTGCCGGAGCGGTAAGCGACACAACTACCACAACAATTAACGCGACTATCAACGCAGTTATTTCGATTGCGTCAAACAACCCACCAGCTGGTGACGCTGGTCAGGTTGACTTGAGCCTTACGCCTACTGCAGGCGGTGTAGTAAGTAGCGGTAGCGACGACATTGAAGTGAGTACGAACAATGCAACTGGTTACGAGCTTTACCTTGCTAACAGTGACACAACTACTAGCTTGGTGAACGGTGCGAATAACATCACTGCACACGCCGGTACGGTTGGCACGCCAACAGCACTTGCTGCGAACACTTGGGGCTTCGCGCTCGCTAGCGGTACCGCAGATATCGTAACAAACGGTTTTGACGCAAGCTACAGCGCTGAAAACAGCAATGCTTCAAGCACCTCACTCTGGGCAGGTGTTCCAAGCAGTGCTTCACCTGTAAAATTGCGTGACACAACTACTACAGCATCTGCTGATGTAACTACCTTCTGGTACGGTGTAAAGGTTAACACTTCACTGCCAACAGGTGTATACACTGACACGGTTACGTATACAGCAACTACAAACTAGTCTTTCTGTCTTAGATAAATAGCGGTCTAGATAGGCCGCTATTTCTTTTTTTGGCTCTCGTTCGCACTAAGCATTAGTGCTATAATAATGCCAGCATGAGGTACTCTGTAAAACGACACATACTACTTGCCGCGATGTTTGCTATGGCTTTAGCAGTAACGGGCACTCGGGCAAGCTACGCAGCAAACGACGATACGGTGCGCGAGAGTATTACGCTTTCACCAGCCGGCCAGCGTTTACAGCTTGACCCAGGCGACGTGAAGCAACTAGAGCTAACTGTCGTGAACGATGGCGCGACTGATTACACGTTCAATCTGTATGCTCGACCATACTCAGTCACCAACGAAGACTACACTGCCAACTTTACAGCAGAGGCACCCAACGCAAACGCGTATCAGTGGGTGCAATTTGACACAGCGACATTTACTATCAAGGCAGGTAAGTCACTCAAGGTGCCTTATACTGTTCGTGTGCCGCGAAATGCCACGCCAGGTGGACACTATGGCGTGCTGTTTGCCGAAACACAGGTGAAAGATTCAACAGACTCAACGTCAATTGCACGAAAAAAGCGTGTCGGCTCTATCATGTATCTGACCGTATCTGGCACGTTCAAGATGAAGGGGAGCGCCGAAAGCCCAGAGGTAGCATTTTTCCAGCTACGACCACCACTCACAGCAGTGCACCGTATTACTAACGATGGTAATGCAGATTTTGTAGCGACGAATACCCTGCAAGTATATGATGTATTTGGCGCGCGAAAAGCAGAAATAAAACGTGAATACGTTGTGCTCCCAGAAACAACCCGCAAACTACCTCTTACTTGGACGGAGGCTCCATGGTTTGGCCTGTACAAAGTAGATGTAACTACTGAATATCTCGACAAGGTTTCTCGCGGTACCCGCTACGTGCTACTAGCGCCACTGTGGGTATATCTCGTGATTGCTATGGTAGTGGGAGCACGTATAATTTATGCATTATCGCAACGTAAAAAACTTCGCTAAGCCCTTGCTACTCGCTATCTTCTTAGCGAGTACGGCATTTGTTAGTCAGCCAGCAAGCGCTACGTCAACACAAATCAATGCGAATATTTGTGGCGGTATTAATCAAGGCTCTACGATCTCAATTACCAGCCCTGCGAGCGATAGTAGTGTCGATAGCCCAACTTTGCTCATAGAAGGTACGGTAAGTAGCGCGTCGCAAATAGTAAGCACGGTTAATGGCCAGTACAGTCAGACTATCGCGCTGAGTATAAATCAGTCCACCTTTCAGCTTACTGAAACTCTGACGCCTGGTACTACTACCATAGAGTTGGTCGCGTATGATATCTGCGCGGTCCAGAACGACAGTGACAGCATTGTAGTAACCTATTCGCCCAATACCGATCCAGGCGATGGCGGTGATACACCGACAGATGTCGACACAACAGGAGGCGGCGTTGTAGTGAGCGACAAGCCAACCAAGCTGCCTGAACAGTCAATGCTCGATAGGTTGCGGACGGTGGCGGTAGCTGGCCCTATTATTTCACTTATTGAAGCTAGCATGCGAGCGATTGGCTTGGACAGTACGGTTGAAAAAGGTGGGATTATCGTTGGTGCGTTTCGAGTAGGGCTGTTCTTCGCTGGCCTAATGATGACGCTATTTGCTAGTGTGATGCTACAAAACTTTGCGATGAGATGGGTGACTGGCTTGCACGCGCTATTTCCACGCGCTTGGCGAGGAAAGCAATTTTACCGCTTATGGACGGTACGAATAGTTGGCGTAGCACTCCTCCTTCTAGCCCTGTGGATTTAGCCACAAATTGGGCTATAATTTTGGTACAATAGAAGCATGAAGTGGAGACTTGCGCTATTGATTGGCGTGTTTACGTTGCTAGGCGTATTCACGGGGGCTGTTCATGCCGCTGAGTTCAGTAGTTCGAACTTCAAAATTGATGGGGTACTTGGGGGAAGTTACAGCGGAGCGGTGTCATCAACTTCTTATGGCCTTGCAGCTGTGGGCGGTGAATCAATAGTGGGCAACGGATCGGGCGGAAGCTACATGCTGGGCCAAGGGTATACTTCGCATTTGCAGCAATCATTACAGCTCAATGTGCAACCCGCCAATGTGATAGGCTATTTTCCTCTTGACGAAGCAATTGGCACACGGGCGTATGACGCCAGCGCGAACAACAACCCGCTCGCATTTAGCGGCACACCTACCTGGACAACAGGAAAACTTGGCGGAGGCATCACCACATCGTCTGGTAACACATTGAGTAGTGTTTCAAACCCTAGCTATAGCTATTCTGCACTGAGTGTGTGTAGTTGGGCAAAAATTACTACTGTTGGTACAAACCCAACCATCGTGTCACAGAGCGATGGCGGTATGAATTCAGATAACATGTGGTCACTTGGATTTGGTAGCACGTCTTCAACGCCAAAGGTGTTTATAAAACTAGGGGGCACGCTATATTCAACTACCAGCTCGTCATCACTGGGTACGGGCAACTGGGGTCATATTTGCTTTACCTACAACGGTGTTGACTTAAAGATATACGTGAATGGATTGGAAACTGGTTCTACTACCATTAACCAAGCAGTAAGTGCGACGAGCGGTGTAGGTTTGTATATCGGTGCACGTACCGTATCAAACACACTAGAAGGTTCGGTCGACGAAGTAAAAATATTTTCTGCCGCGCTTAGCGACGATGAAGTCCGAAACGAATACGACGCCCAGCTGAAGAATATACCGAGTAGCTTGTCGCTTGGCGAGATTACGCCAGGCACATCAAAAACTGCCGACTACGACGCGATTGTTCAAACCGATGCCCCTGGCTATAGCCTTGCGGTTAATCAAAACCACGACTTATCGAACGGCGGTAATGGCGCAGCTGCCACATACTCACAAGATTTTGATGGATTTTCAAATGGCACCACACTTACGACTGTAAACACTAGCTTCGACAACTTCAGCGTAAGTGGTAGTGGTACCTTTACCGCTAGTACCTCGGCACCTCTACTTCATAGTACGTATGGTCGTATGGCTACCACTACGAGTTCTACGTTTATTGCTCGCAAAGACTACGCATCTACCAGCGAGCGCTACTATCGCTTCTATATGCGCCTCAGTAGCATACCAGCGGCCACGCAAACAATCTTTTCTGTACGCGGAGCGGGCTCAACAGTCAGTAATCTGCGTCTACAAAGCGACGGCACAATTATTTTACGCGACGGGGTGATAGGTGTTGATACATCAACGACTGCTATGACGGCTAACAAATGGACTCGCTTTGAATTGTATTACAACTCTACAACTCAGCGGCAGGTGTTAAGGATTTATCACGACGATGTAAAAGACGGTACCGCACCCAGTGAGGTACTAACAGGTAGTGCTACCAACGGCGCGACTGATGACGTGCAAATTGGGCTTATCACCTCACAGGCTTCGCAGAATCTCGATATTGATGACTTTGCTACGGGTACAAGTGGTTGGTTCGGGCCAGCTGCCGATGACACTATTCCGGCAATTTCTTCAGGCAACATAGCCGCCCCAGTTGCATGGTCAGAAGGTAGCACAAAGGGCCTTGGCTTTACTCTTTTAGCTGCTCCTAGCCTTGATATCAAATGGGGAAGCGGGGCAAACTACGCAGCGTACCCGGGCTCTAGCACGACATTCTTTACACGAAGCGGCTACTTAAATGGCGCTAAAGACACCGTAGAAATGCGAACACGGCTTGACGTAGCAACAACTCAGCCACCAGGTGGATACCAGAATACGGTCACAATTGTAGGAACATCGACCCCATGATGCGGTTTAGCTTGGCAATTTTAGTTGCAGTGTTGGGCTGGAGCGTTTTTGTACCGAGCCACGTGAGTGCTGCTGCATTGAAGGTCGCACCCTTGGAATATCGCACAACGTTAAAAAAAGGCGAAAAACAAAAAGGGTTTATCGATATAAGCAACCCATCACCAGAAACAGTAAAAGTGCAGGTTTCAGTTCAGGCTTTTCGCTATATCGATGATAAACCGACGCTAGAATTTTACGATAATGAGCAGCTTTCGGCGGGAGTTCGTACAGATCTAAACTCTTTTACGCTGAAATCACGCCAAGCGATTCGCATATTTTTCCAAATCAACGGCCTAAAACTACCGAGTGGTGATGTGTACGCAGCGATTTTCTTTACTACTCAGCCAGCCAAGCAACAAAATGGCGTAAGTCAGCAGGTTAAGCTGGGTACGCTGCTGAGTATCGTGAACGGTACGCCAGGTAGCCGGAAGGCAACCATTACGAAACTGGATGTGCCGTTTATTCAGATTGGTGAGGAAATTAATGGTAGCTACACCATGCATAACCCAGCCGATCCTCACAAAAACACCGGGTTTTACCCCGAGACATCTGTAAAACTATGGCCTGGTTCGAAGGAGAAAAACGAGACTGCAAAGTTGTTGTTTGCTGGCCGCTCACGAACCAATGAAATTCAGTTCAAGGACATCGGTTTTGGGTTGCATCGTGTGAGGGTGATTTTCGGCAACCAATCCAAGGATGCATGGGTCTTTACGGCATCAAATGCTGCCGTTGCTTTGATGGTTTTTGTGCTTGTTGTTGTAGGCGCTGAATACGCGCTACATTTACGTCGAAAAAAGCTCGCTTTACAGCGGTCAAAACGCTTGAAGAACCAACCATAAGCGAGTATACTATAGCAGTACACTGTAATCTGTTAGCGATTGCTGTGAGTTGGAAAATAAACGGAAAAATTCTGAACAGGGATGTATAGAAGCATACGACAGAGTAATTGGCTAGTCTATGTACTGCTTGCTGTTGCACTTAGCGTGCTTATTTTGCTATTTCTGGGCCATCGTACTGCTGCACTCACCACGGTACCAACCAAGATGAATTTCCAAGGTCGTTTAACCGATTCTTCTGGTAATGTCATGGCCAACGGCACATACAACATGAAGCTTCGATTATATACCGTATCCAGTGGTGGTTCGACAGTATGGACAGAAGATCGACTGGTGTCTGCTGCACAGGGTGTGACAGTAACAAATGGCTTATTCTCTATCAAATTGGGTGATATTTCAGCACTTTCAGCGTCGTTATTCGCTAGTGGTGATCTATATCTTGAAGTAGAGCTGCCAACTCCAGCTACAGCCACCTCGGCGAGTCCTACTTGGACTGAAGGCCCTATGACACCTCGCAGCCAGCTGGCCACCAGCGCATACGCCTATAACGCCGAAACACTTGATGGCCTCGATAGTGCTGCGTTTGCGCAGCTTGGTAGCACCAACACCTTTACAGCGGCGAATGATATCAACGTATCAAGTGCCAACGCATTTTTGGTACGAAATGGTGCCACAAATCTGTTTAAGGTAGACACCAGTACCTCAGCTGTAACTATCGGAACTAGTGATACTACGGCTGCACTTCTTGTTCTTGATACTAAAACCAGCGCGACCGACCCAACAGGTATCAATGGCGGTATGTACTACAACTCAAACAGCTTGAAATTCCGTTGTTATGAAAACGGGGCCTGGAAGGATTGTATTACCACCTCTGGTTCAAACGCGACGCTACAACAAAGCTACTTTGCCTCAACTGGCACCACGACCCCCGAGATTAAACTCGACACGACCCGTACGGGTGTAGATATTCAAGATGCTGATACAACCATCGCCGGCAACCTGTTTACCGTGCGTGCTTCTAACGCAGGTACTCTTGGTACCGCGCTCTTTAGCGTTACCAGCACTGGTGTGACGCAGGTGAAAACAACTGGCGATGTAAACTTACTGCAGGTTGATACGGCTAACTCACAAATAAACGTTGGCGCAAGCGACACCACCGGCGCGCTATTTGTACTAGACACCAAAACCGGCTCAGGTGACCCCAGTGGTGTAGCCGGTGGTTCGTATTACAACTCAAATGGTACCGCTAGGTTCCGTTGCTATGAAGCAGCAGCGTGGAAAGATTGTATTCCAAGCTTGCAAGGCGCTTACGATCAAGACAGCTCAGGTACGGCAGATATTACAACCACCTCTGCTGCGAAGACATTCTTGTTTAAGGCAGGGGCTACCTTCGATTCAGCAACCCTATTCGACATTCAAGATGCAGGGGGAACACAGTTATTTACTGTTGATAGCACAAACGGTCACATATACGTGGGTGACTCTACAGCCGACGGTACAGGCGCATTGCTAGTGCTTGATACAAAAAATACTGCCACAGACCCAACGGGTGTAGACGGTGCGATGTACTACAACTCAGACGCGAAGGCGTTCAAATGCTATAAAAATGGTCTGTGGACCGACTGTAACTTTACGAGCCTTCGCTCAGAGTGGGTACTTCAGGAAGACTTTAATAGCAACACTATTACAGCAGGAACAGCAGCAGACCTCGGAAACATCGGCAATAACAACTGGACTTTTGTGTCGATTGGTACGGGTGGTACGTTAAGCCGCACAAATGTGGGTACCGATGCCTCAAACCGTGATCGAATTGGCGTAATGCAAATGAATTCACCCGCCACAGTTAGTACCGGCGTAAGCTTACGACTCGATAATACAGGTATTGCGGGCGTGCCATCAAACATGACCGTAGAATTTGACTTTGCGCCAGTGAACGCCGCTGCGGCCACTGGCCAGCAAACCATTACTCGTATTGGTCTGCTAGATTCAACCACTACGGCTGCTCCAACCGATGGTATGTATTTCCAGTACAGCACTACCACCACGGCGGGTAACTGGTTCCGTTGTACGCAAACTACCTGTGTAGACACGGGTGTGGCGCGTACTACTACCGCAAATACCTACCAGCGCTTCAAGATTCAAACCAACTCTGCTGGCACGGCGGTAGAATTCTTTATCAACGAGACCTCAGTCGGTACCGCCTCTACCAACTTGCCGGGTACAACAGCTAGCTATGGCCCAACCATCAATACCAGTACTGTCGATGCCACAATTCGTCAGTGGAAAATCGACTACTTCCAGATATATCGCTCACTCACGACGCTACGCTAACCCATGAAAGTACTCTTTCGAATATCCGCCTCAGTAGCTATCCTTGCACTACTAATCGGTAGCTTTTTTATGGGGCAATGGTATCAGAAGCGTCAGACCGAAAGTGAAATATCATCACACCCTCTGCTCGCCAAACGTATATTCCTTTCGAAGCCAAACGATATTTTAGTGAATTTCGAACCCCTCCGTAGCCAGCTAAAAGAGCAGCTTAAATATTACGACGACGAAGGTAAGGTGTCAGTATATTTTGAATATTTACCAACTGGTACCTCAATTCGTATAGGTGACAGGAAAGAAATCATTGGCGCATCACTTCTGAAAGTGCCCGCGGTGATGGAGCTATATAAGCTAGTAGAGCAGAAAAAAAATTAGCTTAGATAAAATGGTCACTATTAAAGAATCGTGGCTCGACTCTAACTACGGTGATTTATATAAAAAAGGTGCTGGCTACAAATTGAGTATTCACGATTTGGCTCGTATTACCCTAGAACAATCAGACAATACGGCGCTAAATGGCATACAAGACATAATAAGGCCATATGTTTCAACCAACTCGCCAAATAGTGCCTATAGTGCGCTGGATGTTGAGTTTACCGATTCAAGTAGTACAGATCTACAGCTGTCTGCTCGTTCGTATACGTCGTTTCTGAAGTGTTTGTACTTCGCTTGCTATTTATCTACCGATTCATCGCAAGAAATTATGAACTACCTTACACACTCGACGGAAGGCAAGACGAATAAAATCAAAAAGTATCTGCCAAAAAATGTTACGGTTGCCCACAAGATTGGGGTAGCAGGTAATATGTCGCAGGCAGATTGTGGAGTGGTATACGTGCCGAATCGTAACTACGTACTTTGTGTAATGCTAGAAGAAACAGAAGACCGGGGTAGTGAGGTAATTGCTCAGATATCGAAGAAGGTTTATGACTACGTCGATACACTTTAAACCCGCTCAAGGCTTTGTAGCAGATCTTTAAACACGTTTACACCAATATCGGCATCACCGTTTACCAGTAGCCAAGAATCCGATGTTTCAACAATCGCCTGCAATCGCCCGGGTTCGCCCTTCAACACGTATACCGAGCCCGTATCAACCAAAAATGTATCTTCCGCGTCGATTTGGTCGAGGCTTGTGTCTGGTCGCTTTTGCTGTGACACCACAAATTCCTTACCATCAATCTTGAAGCTCGTAACGATAGTCTTTTTCTGGCCATCATACTCTGGCCCAGACACTACCTCGGAATTGGCCGGAAGCTTAGATGGCAATACAATAGTAAGCTTGCTCAGATGTGCTACGGGTCTTACGTTGCCATAAAGAGGTGCACGAAAGATGAAGAAATAAGCAACTGCCACCGCTACGGTTACCGCAAGCAGAAGTATAATTGCAAATATCGCTTTCTTCATCTTGTCTCATTATACGGTACATTGAGTTTAGCTGGCTATGAGGTAAAATCTTAGTAGATACAACTTCAAGGGAGAGCAACGATGAAACTGCTAAAAGCAAATATTTTGAGAGGGATATTAGTATCGGTGGGGGTGCTACTAGGTTTTGGCGCCTCAACAACTTTTGCGAACCGAGCGCCGTATCATACCAATGACGGTACGATTACTGTGTGTAAGTCAGACCAAGATGGCTCACTGCGAGTAGTGCCAAAAGACGCTTACTGCAAACGCTGGGAGAACAAAATTAATTGGAATGGAGCGCAGACCGCTATTCTTAACATTAGTCACTCAGGTGTTTCTGAGTTTGACACAGCATACGATTCCGGGCATTCACGTAACGTATCTTCTGTAAATGTACCACCGCTCAATCCAACTTCCGGCTATTGCGTAAAATTACCATTCGAGCCACTCATTGCACTTTCTAGTGATCCAAATGGCGGGTCTATTGCTACTTTAAAAAGCACAGCTGAAAACTTTGATGATTATTGTCGAGGTGTTGATGCTGACGTGTTTGTGAATAACTTCGTATCTACCTGGTTATTCTCTGAATAACCCCGCTCATGCTATACTAAATACTACTTATGGAAACACGCTCAAACCCCAATCAACCTGCTCATAAAAAGGCATCAGTTCGTAAACCGTCAGCACGACTAGTCGTCATACCTGTCGCACTCGTAGTGCTACTTGGCTTTTTGGCTGCATGGATGTGGCTAATACCACACGGCCAACGCATCAACACAGACGGATACCAAGTGGTATACCTGACCAACAACCAAGCCTACTTTGGTAAACTCCAGAATACTGAAGGTAACTACCTGGTGATTGAAGGTGCCTACACTGCACAAGAAGTGCAAGCTCCAGCTACAAGCAAGAATAAAACACCCGAAACGCAGACGACACTGGTAAAGGTGCGTGACCAAGTAGCCGGCCCAGAAGATAGCATTGCTATTCGTGCCGATCAAGTGCTGTTCTGGCAGAACTTGCGCAGTGACAGCAAAGTTAGCCAAGCTATCGAAGCAAAAGAATAGTAGTCGCAAAGCTTTGTATGCCACGGGGCTAGTGGTATACTAAACACAAGCATTGTTTACATAGTCAATACTGTGCAATTTGGGAACTGCGAGACCGAATGCAAGCGATATATTCAACTCGAACACTACTGAGGGTACTTAAGGCAAGCATTTTGCTAGCTTCTTTAGTATTTGTGTTGCAAGTTCAGCCAGTATTGGCAGTAACGAGCGTACCAACTCGTATGAATTTTCAGGGTAAGCTTATGGATTCGTCTGGCAATGTCATGCCCGACGGTGTTTACAATATGCGCATGAAAATCTACAGCGATGAAACGGCTGGCACGCTACTTTGGAGCGCTGAACGCCTTGTCTCGGTAGGTGAGGGAGTTACTGTCTCCAATGGTTTATTTACTATTCGTGTTGGCCGCTTGGTACCGCTAGACAGCACACTTTTTGATGGAAGTAATGATTTATTTTTTGAGGTTGAGCTACCTAGCGCCGCCACAGCCACGTCTAGTAGTCCTAGTTGGACTGAAGGCCCGATGACTCCGCGTAACCAACTTGCTACCAGCGCCTATGCATTTAATGCGGATCAACTCGATGGTCTCGACAGTAGTGCTTTTGCTCAAGTCGCTGCCAATAATTTATTTACCGGCACTAATACGATAGATGTAACCAGCACCAGTGCATTCAAAGTGGTTAACAGTGCAGCCAGCCTCTTCACTGTAGATACAACAAACTCTCTGGTTACAATTGGTCAAAGCGATACAAACGGTGCGTTATTTGTACTTGATACTAAGACAGATCCGGGTGACCCAACAGGCTCAGATGGTGCGATGTACTACAACTCAGACAGTGGAAAGTTTCGATGCTATGAAGGGGCATGGAAAAACTGTATTACAAACCTTCAAGATGCTTACGACAACTCAACGAGCCCAGCTACGATAACCACCACAAGCGCCAGTAAGGGGGTAGGTATTCTCGCAGGTACCGCCCCTAACACTGACTTACTTACCATTGATACAAACGGCAATGCTGTCGCAACAGACAATACCAGTGCCATTAAAGTAAATTACGAAGGCGGTAGCGGGGCGATTGAGGGGTCTGGAATTCGCATAGACTACGCACCGGGTGGAACAAGTGGCAGTACCTGGAGTGGAATGAGGATCGTGTCGGGCGATTCATCGGCAGGTACTTCAAATCTTGGCTTAAAAATCGAAGGTCCAGCCAGTGGAGCAGGCACTGACACGGGGATAAAAATTACTACTGGGTTTGACATTGGGCTAGACGTTGCCTCAGGCGGTCTACAGCTTGCTGACCAGAGTGACCCAGCCGCACCAGCCGACGGAAATCTACGACTATACGCAAAAAGCGTAAGTGGGCGTATGCTGTTGAAAGCACGCGGACCATCTGGGCTTGATTATCCTTTGCAGCCGAGTTTCTTCCAGAATCAAATATGTATGGTGAGCGCAGGCACGGGAACTACCATGTATACGCTCGGTTGCGGTGTAACATACACGGGAACTCGCTCGCATCCTGCCAGCGACCAAGATACTGGCTACGCTACGAATTTTGCTACAACAGCAACCTCGGGCAACGAAGCAGGATTCGTTACCTCTATAGAGCAATTCTTCCAGGGAAGTCAAGTTGGGTCAAATGGCTATTTCTTTAACACCAGAATATACACTATCGATAGCGCAAGTGTACGATTATTTGCTGGCCTAAATAGTCAAAATACACTGGCGAATATAATGGCCAGTGATGATCCTTCGGGCAGCCGAGCCGGCTTTAGTTATTCAACTGTACGTGGCGATAGTGCTTGGCAGTTTACAACTAAAGACAATTCAACCCAAAACCTGATTGACACAGGCATAACGTACGCGGCGAATAAGGTATATGATTTATATACGTTCACCCCACCATATCCGAACAATGGTACGATTTTTTGGCGAATAGATAACGTAACTGATGGAACTACTCAAGAGGGTTCAACCTCAAGTAACTTACCTGCAGGCGCGACTAGCATGCGCGTAGGAATTGGTATTGAGACTGAGGAGGCAGTTGCCAAGCAGCTGAGGATTCAACGTATGTACATAGAGACCGATCGGTGATAAGTAGAGCACGAATACGGACATACCTTCTGGTGAGCAGCATGATTTTGCTCGTTATCGTGGGCGTGGTTTGGTGGTACATATCGGCAAACGACAGTAGACTTAATAACGTTAATACGATAACTACTTCGGTTTCACGACACATGCTCTTACCAACTGGTGAAAAGCCAGCATTAGCTACCGTTACAGATACAACAAAACTAAACACAGAATTTTTAAAGCAAGCTGAAAATGGCGATAAGCTACTCATTTACGAGAAGGCAAGGCTAGTGGTTGTATATCGTCCTTCAATCGACAAGATCGTCACGGTAGGACCTATTAGCATCGAATCACTGACCGATACATCGAAGTAGCATCACTTGGTTCTAGTCGGCTATACTAGTAGCAGTGCTACACGTATTGATAGGTGAAAATAGTTTTGCGCTCGAGCAGCGACTGAGCCAGCTTGTTCTTCATGCTGGGCAACAGGTTGAAATATTTGAAGGTGCCAGTATGACGCGTGAGCAGCTGCTTTCAAGTACAATGGCTCAGAGTTTGTTTGCGGACGAGCGAACTATAGTGATAAAAAGCCTCTCGGAAAATGCCGAATTATGGGGCGAACTTCCATCATGGCTTGGTAGTATTGCTGAGCACATTCACCTTATATTGGTAGAGTCTAAGCCCGATAAGCGGACTAGTACGTATAAATGGCTTCAAAAACATACCGATATTGAACAGTTTGAACTATGGACATCACATAACCATAACGAGGCTCTGGCGTGGCTTGAGGTACAGGCTACCAAGCTAAAAATAAAGCTGGATAACAAACTTGCTCAAGAACTAGTGCAACGCGTGGGCTACAATCAATGGGCGTTGTATCACACACTAGAAAAACTAGCGCTGCGAGGCCAAAACAGTACGCTCACACTTGAGGATATTATCGATAGCTCGACTCAAGATAGCGTATTTGAACTATTACAATCAGCTCTCGACGGCAATACGCCAGCAGTGCTTTCAATCATCGAGCGACTGAAGCAAACCGAAGACCCCTATGCCGTGTTTGGGCTACTCGCAAGCCAGGTTACCCAGGTGGCCGTTCTAAGTACAACCGACCAGTCAGCGGCACAGATCGCCAGCGAGACCGGGCTTCACCCGTATTCGCTACAAAAGCTCAAGCCCTATAGTAAACGCTTGGGTAGGGAAGTGATTTCGAATATTACTAATCGCCTGGCCGAAGCCGACCGAGCTATCAAGTCGAGCGACGTAGACGTGTGGGCCGTGCTTGAGCAGCAACTTCTTCACATTGCTCACCAATAAAACTACCCGGCTAGGTACCGGGTAGTGTAGTGACCAATCAATTATTTTTTGGCTGGAGCTTTTTTCGCAGCTGGTTTCTTCGCAGCAGGCTTCGCTGCGGCTTTAGCAGCTGGCTTTTTAGCGGCAGCAGGTTTAGCAGTAGACTTCTTAGCTGCTGCAAGTTTTACGCCAGCGGCTTTTGCTTGCTTGGCAAGACCAGCTTTGCGACGGGCTACAGTGTTTTTGTGAAGCAGCTTCTTCTTCAATGCTTTATCGAGTTCGCTGTGAGCAGCACTCAATGTTTCGCTTGAAGGCTTTGCTTCAAAGGCTTTTACAGCGCTTTTAATGGCGCGCTTGGTTGCTACGTTGCGTTCGCGGCGTACATTAGCCTGCTTAACACGCTTAATAGCTGATTTAATGATTGGCATAGAAAATCTTCCTCTAGTTCTACTTAAACGTTTGTATTGCTAATCAATGCTGAATTATAGAGGAAAACGACCGATTTGTAAAGGGTAGCGAAAGCATTGACGAATTCACAGTGCTTATGGTAAAGTAAATGCAAACTCTACAAAAATCAAAAAACGAGTAAAAAATGGCCACAGAAAACAGCAACCAAGGCGCAAAGCAACAGATAGCGGAGCGAATTAACGCATCGACCAATATTTTGGTAACTGTTAGTACTAGTCCATCAGTCGATGAACTAGCGGCTGCTTTGGGTCTTACCAGCATGCTTAACGGACTCGATAAGCATGCTACCGCAGTAGTAAGTGGGGATATTCCACCGGCCATTTCGTTTCTTGACCCTGAAAAGACCTTTGAAAATACTGTAGATAGCCTGCGTGATTTCATAATTGCACTCGACAAAGAAAAAGCCGACCACCTTCGCTACAAAGTAGAAGGCGATGTTGTGAAAATCTTTATCACACCTTACCGTACAACGCTCTCGAGTGATGATCTAGAATTTTCTCAAGGTGACTACAACGTGGAGCTCGTGCTTGCGCTGGGGGTAAAAGATAAAAATGACCTTGATAAAGCCCTAACAGCGCATGGTCGTATTTTGCACGACGCGACCGTCGCAACAGTTAGCTGCGGAGATACACCAAGCGACCTCGGTACGATTGATTGGTTTGAACCAAATGCAAGTAGCTTGAGCGAAATGCTCGTTTCATTGAGTGAGTCATTCAAGGCGGACGGCCCCGTATTGAATGAGCAGAATGCAACGGCATTCCTAACAGGACTTGTGGCTTCAACAGATAGATTTAGTAACAACAAGACCACCAGTAAAGTCATGACAATGGCTGCGCAACTAATGGCTGCTGGTGCAAACCAACAGCTTATCGCTGCCAAGCTGGAAGAAGCGCACGAAATCGGCCCCGAACAAACAAACCAGGCTCATGCTGATGGCACAACCGACCTTGCAGAAGGTGAATCTACCAAGGTTGATGCTACCAAAGCCGCTGCCAAAGACGATGGCAGTCTCACTATCTCGCACGAAGAAGCTGAAGTACCAACCGACGCGAAAACTGCCGAGGAAGAGCTTGCCGAGCAGCTAAATGCTGTTGCGCCCGGTGTAACGCCTGCGACAGGTGATTTGGCCTACGAGCTAACCCAAGAAGCAAAGGCTGGTGAAAAAGAATCTGTTCTGCCACCAGTCGTTGCGCCGGAAGATGGTGAGCCTACGCTTGGTGGCACGCTGAACGCTACAACCGAGCAAGCCCACGAAGATAGCGAGCGTGAAGCAAACGACCCTCGCAACAAAACAATCTTGAGCCATGAAAGCGGAGAATATGTAGGTGACCAACAGCCTACGTTTGAAGCGCCGTTTAACGCTACAGCTAATAA
The DNA here is from genome assembly GCA_002455275.1 of Candidatus Saccharibacteria bacterium UBA6664. GTDB lineage: Bacteria > Patescibacteriota > Saccharimonadia > Saccharimonadales > Saccharimonadaceae > UBA1020. The sequence goes on along the minus strand of DKKO01000002.1, from coordinate 2,456 downwards.
CACGGCTGCTGAACCTTCAAGTGTCGATATTTTCAACAATGGTCCCGCTCCAACCGTTAACTTAGACCAACCAGGTGCCAACACCTCCGCTGTATTGCCTCCAGAACCGCATGAAACGCTTGCAGATCTAGAGCAAAAAACGCGCGAAGAAGCACACGCAGACGCGCAAGCACAAGTCCAAGCGGCACTAGACGCGGCACCATTTGACCCAGCGAATAACCCAACCGAAGCGCTCGGTGCTCAGCCACTCGGTGGGGAATTGCATCAAGAACTTCCACCTCCACCGCTAGAAGCACCTGTACTGAGCGAACCAATGCCTGCGCCGGTAGAGCCAGCACCTGTGCTGCCACCATTGCCGGGCCCAGTTCCTACTGAGCAGCCAGCACAAGCAGCACCTCCTCCGCTAGACTTTTCAGTACTACCTCCGCCTCCACCACCACCAAGCCTTGGCCCACCAAGTGGTCCATTGCCACCCGAGCAATTAGGTCAGATTTTTGGCGATGCACCTGCCACGCCAGCGCCTCAGCAGCCAGACGCGCCCAAAGATCCAAATCAGTTCACCATACCAGGGCAATAAAACGGGCAAGCCCTCATAGGACAAACCTGCGGTTTTTCCTATCGCTTCGCTTGGCTTTTCCTTTAGTTAAGAACATATTCGCGAAGTAAATTCGACGATTATGTTCGATTTGTTTAAAATAACACTAGTGAAAGACGATTCCATTCTATTAATCGACAAACCAGCTGGTTGGACAAGTTTCGATGTGGTGGCAAAAATTCGCGGCGCGATTCGACGTAGCTACACGTCAAAAGGCCTAAAACCAACCAAACGTCAGCTAAAAGTTGGCCACGCGGGCACGCTTGATCCATTCGCCACGGGGTTGTTAATCGTGCTACTTGGTGATGCTACCAAAAAGGCTGATGAATTCTTGAAACTCGACAAAGTGTATGAGGCAACTATTACGCTAGGCGCAACTAGCTCTACGGGCGACCCAGAAGGTGAAATAACGCCAGTTTCATCTGAAGTCCCCACAGAAGAGACCATTGAAGCTGCCTTGAAACAATTTGTTGGTGAGATTCAGCAGCGTCCACCAAGCTTTAGTGCTATAAAAGTAAACGGCCAGCGCGCCTACAAATTGGCACGAAAAGGGCAAGAGGTTGAAATTCCACTCCGAACCGTCACGATTCATTCCATTGAGCTGTTGAGTTATTCGTACCCAGAGCTAAAAATTCGCACTCATGTGGGCAGCGGTACGTATATTCGTAGTTTAGCCGTAGATGTAGGTGGAAAACTCGGCACCGGGGCGTACTGCAGCCAACTGCGCCGCACGGCTATCGCTGGCTATGGGCTAAAGGAGGCGAAAGGAATTGACTTTTATACAAATATCTGATATAATGGTGAAATGGAAACCTTTTACGGAACTGACCAATATCACGCACCGAAGACGGTAGATGAAGCTCGCTTGACTATTGCCGCCGCGCTTGAAAATCCAGATTTAATAGAGAAAGCGATTCATGCAAATGGGGGCCCACTTACTCGTGATGCATTTCCACTTGAGGTAACTCATTCAACCGGCTTTCGTGAGGCGGATAGCGTATTCGGTTGGCCGGACATAGAAGATAGAGATATTAGGGCACCGCATGACTATAGTGATGCCGATTTTATAGCAAATCTCTACGATAACAATGCCTACAACAAAAACCCGCGTTCGCTGGGTAACTTTACTGCACGCTTGCGGGCTAACCCTATACTGGACATGCGCGATGCGTCTGCTAAACTCAGTGACCTGTATGGTCTGAGCCCAGAGCTTCACCGAGCTTATGCAGTTATGCCAGAGGTGATGTTTGCCCTTAATACGATTTTTAATGAGCTCGCTCAGTTTGCAAGCAATGAAGAGCGTGTTGCTTGGCTGAAACTTCCGGCAAATGCGGATATCGTTACGGTCACCAATATGGTGTATCGAATTATGGGACGTCTGGTGCGCGCTAGCGACAAGCGAGACGCAGAAGGTAAACCACTGGTGAGTGACGCGCATACTGCCTTGACCGAATAGGCTATCTCTGGTAAAATTGGCTAGATGATAACTAAGGACAACAAAGCACAGGCAATTGCTTTGACTCAGGTTGCCAAAAACGATGTCGGAAGCCCTCAGGCACAGGTATCTATTTTGACAGCTCGTATCAAAGAGGTTACAGAACACCTAAAAGCCAACAAGCACGACCACATGGCTCGTCGCGGGTTGATCCAGATGGTAGGCAAGCGCAAACGTTTGCTGAAATATCTTGAGCGCAAAAACTTTGAGGCGTACAAAGCAGTTGTAGCAAAACTCGGTCTACGTAAGTAGTCGTTTGTATAGCTAAAGATAAAGCAGCCTTGTAAAAGGGCTGTTTTACTTTTACAATAGGCATAAGTAGTTTCTAACTTAAAGGGGAGTTAACCACACAATGCCACGCCTACC